>NZ_JBSFQJ010000010.1:0-126383 GCF_053588655.1 Gordonia sp. NPDC003424 | reverse complement strand
TGGCGTTCCGCATCGGCTTGACGGGTGGGGTTGGTTCCGCAGTGCGTCAGCGCAGCTCGACGGCCTCCAGCGTCGCGCCCGCACTGCGTAACCGGTCGACCAGCACGTCGCCCATCGCCGCGGCTGGGGTGAGCACACCCGTGAGTTGCGGTAACTTGTCCCGCTCGAGCGCCAGCGAGAGCGCGCACTCGCCGAGCATCGTCGCGGTCGCTTTGTAGCCGGGGTCGCCCTGCATCCGCATCTCCGACCGGTACCGGCGCCCGGTGGTCGTCGTGGTGTAGATCTGGGTGACGAAAAAGCCCTTCTCGCGAGTCTTTTCGTCGGGTCCCTCGCCGGGCTTGGGGAGCAGGCGATCCAGCATTTTGCGGGTGGGGCCGAAACTCATTGCGGCCAGACCGATTCCGGTGCCGATGCCCACCAGTCCGGCGATTACGGCGGACAGGCCGGGCGTGTCGCCGACAGCCATGACCTCGCCGTAGTGAAAGTCCTTGCCGTAGACGTCGTCGAGCAGGGCGTTGGTGCGTCGCACGATCCGCGTGTTGTGGGACGCCATGATGAACGGGGCGAGTGTGCCGCGCAACGACGGATCGACCTTTTTGGCGCTCACAGGGGAGATGTCGCTGGGTTCCGATGACATGTTGGCGCGGGGTGTGTTGCCAGGCGTGCCCGACAGGGATTGCGGATTCAGCAGCAGCCGGCGGGTTTCGGAGTCCTTGGACTGCTCGGCGATGACGCGCATCGAGTCGATCGTGCCGCCGGAGAACCCTCCGCGGAACGACTTCACGATCAGGGTGGTGTCGGTGAGCCGACCCGCGTCGTCGTCGGCCACCTTCTTGTAGAGCACGTACACACCGAGATCGGAAGGGACGGAATCGAATCCACACGAGTGCACGATGCGGGCGCCGGTTGCGACGGCGGTCTCGTGAGCCTTCTCGATGGAGTAGTGCACGAAAGGGACCTCGCCGGTGAGGTCGACATAGTCGGTGCCGGCGCTGGCCGCCGCCACCACCAGCGCCTCGCCGTAACGCAGGTACGGGCCGACGGTAGTGCACACGACGCGGGTGCGGGCGACCATCGCGTCGAGTGCGGCCGGCGACGACGAATCCGCGACGACTAGCGGCCAGTCGTGGGCGCGGGTCGGCAGGCGTTTGCGGGTGGCGGCGAGTTTGGTCTCGGATCGGCCGCCGAGTGCGACCTTGGTGCCTTCCGGCGCGTGCTCGGCAAGGTAGCGGGCGGTCAGTTCGCCGACGAAGCCGGTGGCGCCGTAGACGATGACGTCGAACTCGCGGTCGTGTTGTGATGTGGGTCCCCCAGTCATGGGTTCGACTGTAGCGGGTGAGGATTTGGGGTGGGTGGGCTCGTTTCGACACGCCCCTTGTTCCTCGGGGCTGCTCAACGAGCGGTGGTGGGGTGGGCTCGTTTCGACCCGCCCCTTGTTCCTCGGGCTGCTCAACGAGCGGTGGGGTTTTGGGGTGTGACGTGTTACGCGGACGGTCGCCTCAACCGCTTTGCCGCGGCCCGCGCCGCGAACGGCGCCACGAACAGCATCAGCAGCACCCGGAGGATCTGCGCGGCCACCACGAAGGCGACATTGCCGCCGGCCGCGGTCGCCGCGGCCAGCACGGCGTAGATGCCGCCAGGGGTGGTGGCCAGGTAGCAGTCGAACATCGACTCGCCGGTCCAGGCCGAGAGCGCGACGCCGAGCAGGGCGCAGCCGACGCCGATGGCCAGGATCAGCGTCAGCGCGGCGGGCAGCACCCGGCCGATCGCGCGCAGGCGGTCCATGGTGAACCCGAGGCCGGCCTGCCAGCCGATGATGGCGTAGGCGAGGGTCAGCAGGACCGTCGAGACGGCGGCGTCTCCGGCGAGGCCGGTCAGCTCGGCGACCGTAGACAGGGCCATCGGCCCGAGCAGACCGGCCGCGGGCAGGTGGATGCGGCGGCCGAGCGGGATGCCGATACCGAGGCAGACCGCCAGCAGGAGGAGGCCCCAGCCCTGCTGCGGCACCGTCGGGGTGGCGATGGGCGCGCCTGATGCTTGCGCACCGAACACCAGCGATGCCACCAGCGGGATGGTGACCGTGACCAAGGCGACGCGGAGGTACTGGATCACCGCGACCATGCGCTCGTCGCCGCCGAGCTCCCTCGTCAGGACCACCAGACCCGACGCTCCGCCGGCGACCAGCGCCAGCGATCCGGTCAGCGGGTCGACCAGTTTGTGCAGTCCGAGAAAGGCGCCGCCGGCCACCGACAACGCGAGTGTGCCCAGCCCGACGACCAGTACCGGAAGCCACGACGACCCCAGCCCGGACAGCGTCTGCGGATCGGCCATGGTGCCGATGAAGGTGCCGAGCACGCCTTGGGCGGTGAGCATGATGGGGCGCGGGATGGCGGGTGGGGTGTCGGCTGCGTCGTCATCGGACTCGGTGGCGGTGGTGTTTCGGGTGGGTGCGTAGCCGGCGATGGCCAGGATGCCGGCGACCACGAGCCCGGCGAAGAGCGCCGCGGCGTCGACGTCGAGGAATTCGAGGAGGTACGTCGCGGCCGCGGTGAGGAGGGCCAGCAGAATCCAACGACGCACTCGGTTGAGGGTAGTGGGAGGTGGGTTTCGACGGCGCTCGGCTCGTTCCTCGCCGGGCTGGCTCAACGGGCGGGGTGCGCTTGGTTCGTTTCTCGCCGGGCTGGCTCAACCGGCGGGGTGCGCTCGGACGGTCAGGTGGTCGGCACCTGTGCGACGCCGAGAGAGAGCGCGGCCGCGAACTTCGGGGCTTTGGGTTCGTAGAACTGGTCCATGTCCGTGATGGACAGACCCGAGTCGATGATGGCGGCGGGGATGTCGCGCGTGAAATGGCAGCCGCCGACCAAACGGACCTCAATTGGATCGAGCCGGTATTGCCATTTGCGCACGGACTCGTCGGGGGCGATGCCGTGTTCGAGGAAATGCAGGGTGCCGCCGTCCTTGACCACCCGCTTGATCTCTGCGAGCGCGGCCGCGAGATCCGGGATGGTGCACATCGTGTAGGTGGAGAGCGCAGCGTCGAAGGTGTTGTCGTCGAACGGTAGGCGCTGACCGTCGAGGCCGGCCCGGTCGATCGTCACCGACGAGGCCGCGATGCGGTCGGCCGCGAGTTTCCACATGCCATCCGACGGTTCGACGGCGGCCACCCGTTTCACCGTCTCCGGGTAGAACGGCACGTTGTGGCCGGAGCCGAAACCCACCTCGACGATCTCGCCGGACAGGCCTTCGCACGCCCGTCGTCGATACGGGAAGTCGGCTTTCATGCCACACGCGAAGTTCACCAGGTGCGGGAGAATGTGTTCGTCGTAAAAGCCCATGTACTGATGGTCCTCCGTCGACGTGACGATCACCATGTCCTTACGCGGTGCTCAGCACATTGGTCGCCGTCCTAGGGTGGACCCCATGAACCCCTCGACCCTGCAGGCCCGCGTGATCGTCGACGAGATGATCCGCGGCGGTGTGACCGAGGCGGTGCTGTGCCCGGGTTCCCGCAACGCGCCGCTGGCGTTCGCGCTGCATGCCGCCGACGCGGCGGGCCGCTTGCGACTGCACGTGCGCATCGACGAACGGTCGGCCGGGTACCTCGCACTGGGGTTGGCGGTGTCGTCGCGGCACCCGGTGCCGATCATCATGACCAGCGGCACCGCCGTCGCCAACATGAGTCCGGCGGTGTTCGAGGCCAACTATGCGCGGGTGCCCCTCGTCGTTGTCAGCGCCAACCGGCCGTACGAGCTGCTGGGGTCGGGCGCCAATCAGACCGTCGAACAGTTCGGCATCTTCGGCACGCAGGTGCGCGCCGCGATCAGCCTGGGCCTGGCCGAACAGGACCTCGACACCAACAGCCAGTGGCGTTCGGCGGTAGGCCGCGTGCTGGCCGCCGCCCGCGGCGCCCGCACCGGCAACGCGGGCCCGGTCCAGTTCGACATCCCGCTGCGCGAACCGCTGGTCCCCGACGTCGACGACGACCTCGACGCGGTGCCCGGCGGCGCATTCGCCGGACGACCCGACGGCCTCCCGTGGACCCAGGCGCCCGTCGGCAGGCTCGACATCCCGCTGCCCATCGACCTCTCACTGGACACCGTCGTCGTCTCCGGACACGGCTCGGGGGTGCACCCGGCGCTGGCACACGTGCCGACCGTCGCGGAACCCACTGCGCCACATGCCCACACACCGCTACATCCGTTGGCGCTCAATTCGGTGCGTCCGCAGCAGGCGATCATCTGCGGGCGACCGACCCTGCATCGCGGGGTGTCGCGATTGCTCGCCGACCCGCACGTGCAGGTCTACGCGCTGACCACCGGACCGCGCTGGCCCGACGTGTCGGGCAACGTGTACGCGACCGGCACCCGCGCGGAACCGGTCGGCGAGCCGCGCGAGGAGTGGCTCAAGGAGTGCGCTGACGTGCAGCAGCGGGTGCTCGACGCGGTCGACGCCGAACTCGACGGCCCGGCAGTCGCGACCGGCCTGCACGTCGCGCGGGTGGTCAGCGCGGCGATGCGACCCGGCGACCAGCTGTTCCTCGGTGCGTCGAATCCGATCCGCGACGTCGCGCTCGCCGGGCAGGTCACCGACGGGGTGCGGGTGCTCTCGAACCGGGGAGTGGCCGGCATCGACGGCACCAATTCGACGGCGATCGGGGCGGCGCTGGCGTTGGACGCGGCGGCCGCGCCCGGGGCCCGGACGGTTGCGTTGATGGGTGACCTCACGTTTCTGCACGACGCGACCGGGCTGGTCATCGGGCCGGGTGAGCCGCGGCCGTCATCGCTGCGGATCGTCGTGGCCAACGACGACGGTGGCGGCATCTTCGGGCTGCTCGAGCAGGGGGACCCGCGGTTCAACAGCGGCCCCTATGCGGGTGCGTACGAGCGGGTGTTCGGCACGCCGCACCGCACCGACCTCGCGTCGCTGTGCGCCGGATTCCATCTGCCGCACCGTCGGGTGACGGTGGCCGAGCTGTCGATGGTGCTGGCGGAGCCGGCGCCCGCGGGCGGGATCGAGGTGATCGAGGTGGCCACCGACCGCGAGCGGTTGCGGGCGGTGCACGCGGCGATCGCCGCGCGGGTTTCGTAGTTCCGGCCAGAAGCTCCGCGGCCTGCCTCGGTAGGCTGCACCCCATGAATCCGATCGTGTTGCGCCGCGTCCAGGTGGTGCTGCTGCTGATCGGACTGGTGGTCACCACGATGGGGTTTGTGCTGGTCGCGGGCTGTCACCACAACGACAAACAGATCGACGCGAACAAGGCGACGGTGACGGCCGACGTCGTCTCCGCCGACGCCCTGCACGCTGCGGTCAATTTCCAGACCCCCGACGGCCAGTTCCACAGCCCGCGCCTCGGGCTGCTGTACCCGACCGAACTGACCCGGGGACAGCGCATCCGGGTCGACTACGACGCCACCAACCCCGACCTCGCACGGCCCACCGGGCGGAGCTGGACGCTGGCGATCATCCCGGGGCTCTCTATCGCGGTGGTCGGCTGGCTCGTCGTCGGGGCGGTGATGCTGTTGCTGGCCGAGATCAATCGCCGACGGTCGCGTGGTGAGGACGTCGAGCGTCAGGACGCGACCACCGAGAGCGAACCATCGGAGACCACCACCGCCTGATCGTCGTCGATGAACAGCAGCGGAAAGCGCTCGGCGTACCGGGTTCTGGTGTCCTCGACGACCTGCCGCCCGCCGACGATCCCGTCCGCATGCGGGATCACGACGACGTCGACGAGCCCCCACGCCCGGGTGGAGGCCAGGGGCGCGGTCTCGCTCGCGTCGTCCATCAGCGAGACGGGTTCGATGTCGGGGCCGGTGATCGCCGCGCCCGCGCTGACGCCGATGTAGGGGAGTCCTTGGCGGACTCTCGTGACGAGGTGTTCCTCGGCGCCGGTGGTGCGGAAGACGTGCAGGAGGTGGAAGGTGTTGCCGCCGCTGACGAAGACGGCGTCGAGGGTCTCGAGGCGGGTGGCGAAGTTGTGCCGTTCCGGGTCGAGTTCGACGAGGCGGCAGCCGAAACCTCGGAGCGCGTGGCGGTCGAAGTCGAGCCAGGCGGGGTCGGGATACAGCGCCGACGCAGTGCCGATGAAGCCGACGGTGGGGTGGGTGGTTCTGGTTGTCCGGGCGAGGAAATCGGGCACGGCGTCGAGCCATCGGCTGGCCAGCAGCAGGTCCATGGGGTCATTGTGCCCGCGGCCGAGGTTAGGCAGAGTTCACCATCGTTTCGGCCGAACGTCATGTCGGGACGGCATCCACGACAGGTGACGCCCCGACACTGGCGGCATGCGCGTCGCGATCGTGGCCGAGAGTTTCCTGCCGCAGATCAACGGGGTGGTCAACTCCGTTCTGCGGGTGGTCGACCATCTCGAACGCACCGGCCACACCGCCATGGTGATCGCCCCGGACACCGCTCGCGGTGAGGAGTCGGCGCCGCGGATGGTCGGGCGGCGCACGCCGGTCCACCTGGTGCCGTCGCTGCGCGTGCCCAAGGTGACGTCGCTGCCCGTCGGCGTGCCGATGCCATCGTTGCATCGGGCGTTGCGGGACTTCGAGCCCGACGTGGTGCACCTCGCGTCGCCGTTCGTGGTCGGCGCCGCGGGTGCAGTGGCGGCACGACGACTCGACGTGCCGTCGGTGGCCGTCTTCCAGACCGATGTCGCCGGATTCGCCGCGAGCTATGGGCTGGCCATCACCGCCAAGCTGGCCTGGCGCTACACCCGACGACTGCACGACATGTGTGACCGCACCCTCGCGCCGTCTACCGACACGCTGAGAATGCTTGGCAGCCATGGTGTTCCGCGGCTGCATCGGTGGGGTCGCGGGGTGGATGTGGAGCTGTTCTCGCCGTCGCTGCGTGACGGCGGGCTGCGCGCAGAGTGGGGAGTTGCGCACGGGAGGCTGGTCGTCGGGTTCGTCGGACGGCTGGCGCCGGAGAAGCACGTCGAACGGTTGGCGTCGGTGGCCGATGATCCTGGGGTGCAGCTGGTGATCGTCGGGGACGGGCCCGAGCGGGGGCGGCTGGCGGCCTTGATGCCCGGCGCGGTGTTCACCGGGGAACTGCGTGGCGCCGAGCTCGCCCGCGCGTACGCGAGCTTCGACGTGTTCGCGCATGCCGGCGAACACGAGACGTTCTGCCAGACCATCCAGGAGGCGATGGCCAGCGGCGTGCCGGTGATCGGGCCGGATGCGGGTGGGCCGCGTGACCTGGTGGCCCACTGCCGGACCGGGTACCTGTTGCCGCCTCCCGAGTACGCCGAGCGGCTCCCGTCGGTGGTCGAGGTGCTGCGTGACGACGTGTTGCGGGCCGAGTTCGGGCGCGCGGCGCTGGGGGCGGTGCGGTCGCGGACGTGGCCGTCGGTCTGCGAGCAGCTGCTGGGCCATTATCGTGCGGTGATCGACGGCGAGCAGGTTGTTTCGCTGGCCGGGTGAGTGGGTTGTGGCGCGGTGGTTCGCCTAAGCGGGGGCGTAGCGCGTTTACGAGGAGATTATTGACGTATAGATGCGCTGGGTGCGCGGTTATCCGAGGCATGACCTTACGTGGTGGTGCGGCGCCGTTGCCCGGTAGCGTGGGCGCCATGGCAGGCACAACCGGCGGCGCACATGTGGAACGGGCAACCCTCGACAAGGACCCTGCCGAGGTCGCGGCCATGTTCGACGGCGTGGCCAAGCGCTACGACATCACCAACACCGTGCTGTCCTTCGGTCAGGACCGTGGCTGGCGCAAGAAGACCCGGGCGGCGCTGGCGCTGAAGCCGTCGGACATCGTGCTCGACCTGGCCGCGGGGACCGCCGTCTCCACGGTGGAACTCGGGCGTTCGGGTGCGCACTGCATAGCGGCAGACTTCTCGCTGGGCATGCTGAAGGCGGGCGCGAAGCGTGAGGTGCCGAAGGTTGCGGCAGACGCGCTCGCGCTGCCGTTTGCCGACGAATCCTTCGATGCGGCAACGATTTCCTTCGGTCTGCGGAATGTGAACGATGTGCCGAAGGCGCTGTCCGAGCTACACCGTGTGCTCAAACCCGGTGGGCGACTGGTCATCTGTGAGTTCTCGACGCCGGTTTTGAAGCCGCTCCGGACGGTCTACCTGGAGTATCTGATGAAGGCCTTGCCGACGGTGGCGACGAAGGTGTCGAGCAATCCCGCTGCGTATGTGTATCTGGCGGAATCGATTCGGGCGTGGCCGGATCAGTTCGGGCTCGGGGATCTGATTCGGGAGGCAGGGTTTACCGCGGTTCGCTGGGAGAACCTGACCGGAGGGATCGCGGCGGTGCACTCAGGGGTGAGGGCGGGGTGATCCTCTGCGGCAGAGGTGGTCTCGATGCGCGGCCTCGCAGGCTCGGTCGCTTACTCGACCAGCGGAGGGTTGCCCGTCGCTGATCGAGTAAGTGAGGAGCGCTAGCGACGAGCGCATCGAGATCGCTTGTGGCGTAGGTGGTACTCGGCTGGCAGGGGGTGCGGGCGCAGGCTCACCCCGAGACCGGCGAGGGGTGAGATCAGCCGGTTGCGCCGTGCGGGAACGGGCAACCGGGGGCGAACGTGGGCTCGAAGGTGCCGAGATCTTCGACGCGGTAGCCGTCGGGGTAGCCGCGGACTTCCTTGGTGTCGCGGGCGAACAGCGGCTCGACACGCGGCGACGCGAACAGGCGGATCGCGAGGGCGCGGGCTCTGAGCCCGGCGCGCACCAGGATGCGTTCGGCGGTGGTCGGTTTCGGGTAACGGAACGCCTCGAGCAGCCGATCGTCCATGAGCGCGAACGACATTCGACGCACCACGGCGCGGGGCAGCAAGCGGTACGGCATGAATGTGCCGAGCAGGTCGAGCGTCGCGTCGGCAACCGCAAGCGACTCTTCGCTGAACGCGAAGTTGGTACGCTCGTACGACTCGTAGAACTGCTTGAACTCCTCGTGGGTTTCCGGGATGTCCTTGATGGCCATGTGTTTTCCGAGCGCCCGGTAGTAGTTGGTTAGGCCGGTGATCTCGTGCGGGGTCATCGACCGCCACTCGTGGGCGTTCACCCACTCGACCGGGCACACCACGAAGGTCGAGAGGACGTAGCGCATGTCGTCGTTCGAGATGTCGTACATCGCATGCATCTGGTTGATGCGGCGGATGCCGGCGCGGCCGTTCGGGTGATCGAAGCCGTAGGCGATGGGGGCGTCGAGCAACAGCACCGTGTCGTCGTACCGCTTCTGCGTGTGCTCGGTGAATTGCCCTGTGTGGTAGAGCAGTTCGCCGATCGATGGTACCGCGTAGGTTCGGAAGAGGGCGAAGCTCAGGGCTTGGGTGATGCCCCAGGGGAATTCGAGGGTGGCGAGCTTCTGGGCGATCAGCTGCGCGTCGTTATCGGCGTCGAGCGCGGCCATCTCGGCGCGAAGCGCGTACCGCTTCGAGATCCGGTTCTGCACGGCGTGCTTGGTGCGGGCGGCGGTACGACTCACGGCGGACATGCAATGAAACATATCACCAACTTTGTCTCATTGGAATGGTGGGCGGTGATCCACGCGCACCGAACCGCGCCCGACGGTGCGCCAGGCGCGGGCCACCAGGTCGGTGTCCTCGGCGGTGATCAGGTTGCCCATCACGCGTACAACCAGCGACATCAGCCGCGCCGACCGGATTCCGGGGCGGCCCAGCGTGGGTACGGCCTGTGGGACGGTGAGCACTCCGGCGAGGCGCCGGGCGGCGGAGAACGCGAGCCCGTAGTGCTCGACGAGGATGTCGCGCCAGCGGGTGGTGTGGTCGCCGGAGCCGTCGTCGAGCAACTCGACGGCGAGGCGGCCGGTTTCGAGCGCGTAGTCGATGCCCTCGCCGTTGAGCGGGTTCACGCAGGCTGCGGCGTCGCCGATGAGGATCCAGTTGGCCCCGGCGACACCGCTCACCGCGCCGCCCATCGGCAACAGCGCCGAGGTGAGGCGCTGTGGCGTGCCGTCGATGCGCCAGTCGTCGGCGACCATCCGCGCGTAGTGCTCGAGGATCGGGCGCAGCGCCATGTGCGCGGGTCGTTTCGCGGTGGCCAGCGCCCCGACGCCGACGTTGAGCTGTCCGCGCCCGAGCGGGAAGACCCAGCCGTAGCCGGGCAGGAGCGCGCCGTCGGGGTCACGCAACTCCAGGTGGGAGCCCATCCAGTGGTCGTCGGCGCGCCCGGAGCTGACATACGCGCGGGCGGCGACGCCGTAGGCGGTGTCGCGGTGCCACTGACGTCCGAGGGTCTTGCCGAGCCCCGAGCGCACGCCGTCGGCGACGATCACGTCGCGCACGGCGATCTGGCGCGGACCATCGGGTCCGGCCAGGGTGACCGAGCCGATCCGGTCCCCGTCCATGGTGACGTCGACCGCCTTGGCGCCCTGGACCATCCGGGCCCCACGAGCGACCGCGAGCGCTCGGATCTCCTCGTCGAGTTCCATCCGGGTGACCGCGCTGCCGTACGTCGGGAACCGGCCCGGCGGCCAGGGCACCTGCTGGCTCGCGCCCCAGCCATGCAGCGCGAGGCCGTCGATGCGGGGGCGATCGGCGAGGTAGTCGCCGAGGCCGAGGCGATCCAGTTCGGCGACCGCGCGCGGGGTCAGACCGTCGCCGCAGGTCTTGTCGCGGGGGAAGGTCGCGGCGTCGACGAGGACCACCTCGTGCCCGGCGGCCGCGGCGTGGGCGGCGGCCGCCGATCCGCCCGGTCCGGCGCCGACGACGAGCACGTCCGCGCGCGCCGGGAGCGGGGGGAGCGGGTGGTCGGTGTCCCGCTCCGGAAAGTCGCTACTCACCCGACCAGTATGTCGGCACCCAGAACCGACTAGTCTCGGCAGCAGGCCCCGACCATGGTCGGGGCCTGCTGCGACCGACGAGAAGATGGGGCACGAGAGCACGTGAAGTCCACATTCGCCGGGGTTGACCTGGGAACCGACGAGTTCGCCGAGACCGTGCGCTTGTCGCTGGCGCAGGTCGAGGACCTGTTGCTGACCGAGCTGTCGTCCGGTGACGAGATCATGACCGAGGCTGCGACGCACCTCGCCAAGGCCGGCGGCAAGCGTTTCCGCCCGATGTTCGCGATCCTCGCGTCGCGGTTCGGACCCGACGCGGGCAGCGCCGACGTCATCACCTCGGCGACCGTCGTCGAGATGATCCACCTCGCGACGCTCTACCACGACGACGTGATGGACGAGGCGCCCATGCGTCGCGGTGCGCCGAGCGCCAACGCCCGCTGGACCAACAGCATCGCCATCCTGTCCGGCGACTTCCTGTTCGCCCGCGCCTCCCGCCTGGTCTCCACGCTGGGCCCCGACGCGGTACGGATCATCGCCGAGACGTTCGCCGAGTTGGTCACCGGGCAGATGCGCGAGACCGTCGGCGCACGCGGCGCCGACGCGATCGACCACTACTTGCGTGTGGTGTGGGAGAAGACCGGGTCGCTGATCGCGGCGGCCGGCCGGTTCGGGTCGATGGCGGCCGGCGCGGCCCCCGTGGACATCGAACGCCTGTCCCACCTCGGCGACATCATCGGCACCGCCTTCCAGGTCTCCGACGACATCATCGACATCAGCTCGGCGTCCGGCGACTCCGGCAAGACACCGGGCACCGACCTGCGGGAAGGCGTCCACACGCTGCCGGTGCTCTACGCCCTGCGCGCCGATGACCCGGCGTCGGCGCGACTGTCCGAACTGCTGCTCGACCCGAAGACCGGGCAGGCGAAGCCGGTCACCGACGACGCCGCGGTGGCCGAGGCGATCGAGGTGCTCAACGCGTCGTCGGGCATGGCCGCGGCCCACGACCGGCTGCGGGCCTTCGCCGACGAGGCGCGCGAGGTTCTCGCCGAACTGCCGGCGGGGCCGGCGCACACGGCGCTGTCGTCGTTGGTGAGCTACACCATCGACCGGACGGGGTAGCGGGCGGGAAACTCTGCCGATCATCCGTTCGTTTGCGACAGTGAGAGAGGCCCGCCGACCGGTGGGACCGCGTCGTGGATCGAGGATCTGATGCATTTCAACGGCCTGAAGACAGCGGGTCTGATGATTCTGATGTCGGTGATCATCGTGTTCATCGGGTCGCTGTTCCGAAACCCGACGATCCTGTGGTTCTCGGTGATCCTCGCGGTCGGCACCAACGCCTACGTCTACTTCAACTCGGCCAAGCTGGCGTTGCGGTCGATGCATGCGCAGCCGGTGACCGAGGTGGAGGCGCCGGTGCTGTACCGGATCGTTCGCGAGCTCGCGACCACCGCCCGGCAGCCGATGCCGGCGCTCTACATCAGCCCGACCGAGTCGCCGAACGCGTTCGCGACCGGCCGGAACCCGAAGAACGCCGCGGTCTGCTGCACCGCGGGCATCCTGCGCCTGCTCAACGAGCGCGAGTTGCGTGCGGTGCTCGGGCACGAGCTGTCGCACGTGTACAACCGCGACATCCTGATCTCGTCGATCGCCGGGGCGATGGCCTCGGTGATCACCGGCCTGGCGAACATGGCGTTCTGGTTCGGCGGCAACCGCAACGGTCAGGGGCCGGGACTGCTCGGAGTGCTGCTCATCTCGCTGCTCGGTCCGCTGGCGGCGACGTTGATCAAGATGTCGGTGTCGCGCTCACGCGAGTATCAGGCCGACCAGTCAGGTGCCGAGCTGTCGGGCGACCCGCTGGCGTTGGCGTCGGCGCTGGCCAAGATCAGCGGCGGCATCGACCAGGCGCCGCTGGCGCCGACGCCGCAGCTGGAGTCGCAGTCACATCTGATGATCGCCAACCCGTTCCGCGGGGGCGGCATGGCCAAGATGTTCGCCACCCACCCGCCGACCGCCGACCGCATCGCCCGCCTGCAGGAGATGGCGCGGCGGGGGCCGCATTCGGGGCGGTAGCCACCGTCGAGTGGGCGTCGTTCCGTGTCGACTGGGCGCCGTTTTTCGTTGACCGGGCCCCCAGCGCGGGCGGGGGTGCCGCAGTGCTCACTCGGCTGCTAGGTCCGACGGGGCATGTCGTGACCGATGAGTAGCGGAACGCAGCCAATCCGGGTGCCTACTCGACTGTGACGGGCGCCCGGTCGACGGAAGTGAGCGCCCACTCGACGGTGAGGAGCGCCCAGTCGACGGTGAGGAGCGCCCAGTCGACGGGAGGGAGCGCCCAGTCGACGGGAGGGAGCGCCCAGTCGACGGGAGGGAGCGCCCGGTCGACGGGAACGGGCGCCCAGTCGACGGGGCTCTACCGGTAGTTCACGAACTGCAGCGCGATCCCGAAGTCCTCGCCCTTGAGCAGTGCGATGACGGCCTGCAGGTCGTCGCGCTTCTTGCTCGACACCCGCAGCTCCTCGCCCTGGATCTGCGCCTTGACGCCCTTGGGGCCGTCGTCGCGGATCTTCTTGGAGATCTTCTTGGCGTGCTCGGAGTCGATGCCCTCGACGATCTTGCCGCTGATCTTGAAGGTTTTGCCGGACGCGGCGGGTTCGCCGGCGTCGAAGGCCTTGAGCGAGATGTCGCGGCGGATCAGCTTCTCCTTGAACACCTCGAGGCCTGCCTGGACGCGTTCCTCGGCGTCGGAGGTGATCACGATGGTCTCGTCGCCGGACCATTCGATGCCGGTGTTGGTGCCGCGGAAGTCGTAGCGCTGCGACAGTTCCTTGGCGGCCTGGTTGAGGGCGTTGTCGACCTCCTGGCGGTCGACCTTGCTCACCACGTCAAACGATGAATCAGCCATGCCTGACACCCTATCGGGCGCCTCGGACAGGTCGTTCGGCTCTGTCGATTCCCACCATGTGGCGAGAGAATTCAGACATGGGCAGCATCACCAGACGAGGCATCGGCGCCGCTGCGGCGGTCGGGCTGATCGGAGCCACATACGCGGGGGTGGTCCGCCCCCACATGCTCCGGTGGGGCGCGCTCGAGGAGGAGGTCGACGAGGACTTCCCCGACGCGGGCATCGTGCCCGACGGAACCCGCAGCGCGACCATGGCCACCAGCATCGACGCGCCGCCGGCCGCGGTCTGGCCATGGCTGGCGCAGATGGGCACCGACCGCGGCGGCTGGTACAGCTGGGATCGCCTCGACAACTGGGGCCGCCACAGCGCCACCCGCATCCACCCGGAATGGCAGGACGTCACGCTCGGCGACCGCTTTCTCGGCACCCCCGACGGCAGCCAGGCGTGGGAGGTCGTCGCCTGTGAACCGCAGCGGTTCCTCGCCCTGCGCATGACGCTGGACGGCAAGGGCCGACAGTACGACCCGGCCGACGGGCGGCCGTCGTCGTACACCGATTCGACGTGGAGCTTCTGGTTGCGACCGCTGCCCGACGACCGGACGCGGCTGGTGGTCAGCGGCTACTGGGCGTTCGAGCCGCGCTGGCTCAAACCGATCATCAGCACGCTGATGCTCGAACCGTCGCACTGGGTCATGCAGACCCGGCAGTTTCACAATCTGAAGCGGAGGGTGGCTGACAGCCGCGTGGTGAACAGTCGCTGAACTGCGGGTTTGCGCTGACCTGCGGTAGTCGTTGTATTCTTCACGGCGTTGTTCTTGCGGTCGCAACCCGGCCGAGGGGACACACGGCAGATTGCCCGAGCGGCCAATGGGAGCGGACTGTAAATCCGTCGCGAAAGCTACGCAGGTTCGAATCCTGCATCTGCCACAACGAGGTGAATCGCTGGATTTCGGCGCTCGCCACCGGTCGTCGTGAGGCGATTTGGTGAGCGCCTACTCCGGTGTGTAATCTCGTTAAGGCTCTCGAGCCGCCCACGCGAGTGGGTGACCCGGGCACGCCCCCTTAGCTCAGTCGGCAGAGCGTTTCCATGGTAAGGAAAAGGTCGACGGTTCGATTCCGTCAGGGGGCTCGCTGGACCTCCAGTCCACATGGCGGTGTAGCTCAGCTGGTTAGAGCGCACGACTCATAATCGTGAGGTCGAGGGATCGAGTCCCTCCACCGCTACAAAGCGGCTCCGACCAGCTTGGAGCCGAACTGCTAGAAGGGCGAGCCGAGCCCGCCGACGTACCACCCGAAAGAAGGCAACGACGTGGCCTCCTCAACAGATGTCCGCCCCAAGATCACCTTGGCGTGCGAGGTGTGCAAGCACCGTAACTACATCACGAAGAAGAACCGCCGGAACGATCCCGATCGCCTCGAGATCAAGAAGTTCTGCCCGAACTGCGGCAAGCACCAGGCGCACAAAGAATCGCGCTGACGACTCCGTCGTAGGAGTGGTGCTGACGATTTCGTCGTCGGAATCGCGTTGACGACTCGGTGACCCGGTCGCACCGGCGACTCGTCACAATTTCAGACTTGACCACGGGCTGTCTCGCATATCGCGAGGCAGCCCGTGACCATTGGATAAGCTGCACGTCAATCGGGCAGCGCATCGGATGGCAGCCCGTGACCCGCATTCGCGAGAGTCGTGCCGTCGAGGCGCAGGGCGCAGCGAAGGAGCGAAAAGCATGACACAGATCACCGACGGGGAGCTCGCCGAGCGGATCGGGAGCGTGAAAGACGGCCCGAAGTTGACTCCGGAAGAGATCGCGGCCCACACCAAGGAACTGGTGGGCTTCAAGTACACCGTCGACGACTATTACGAGATCGGCCGCGAGGAAGTCCGCAAGCACGCGCTCGCCGTGCAGGACGCGCACCCGACCCACTGGAGCGAGGAAGCGGCCCGCGAGATGGGTCACGACACCCTCATCGCCGCACCCACCTACGTCTCAGTGCTCGGCATCATCGCCCAACGCAGACTGTTCGAGGACGTCGTCACCGGCTACGACCTGTGGCAGATCATGCAGACCGACCAGCGGCTGGTCTATCACCAGCCGATGAAGGTCGGCGACCAACTGGTGTGCGACGTGTCGCTGGACTCGTTCCGCCACATCACCAGTCCCGAGACGATCGACCTGATGGTCACCAAGAACGTCATCTGGAATCAGCACCACGAGCCGGTGATGACCACCTGGACGTCGCTGGCCGCGCGCCCCGGCTTGGAAGTCGATCCCGAGCTCGAGGCGTCTCTCGACCACGTGATGATGAAGATCGACAAGACCGGCGTCGCCGGCAAGACCGTGTTCGCCGACCCCGCCCGACTCGACGAGCCGGACCCCACCCAGAGCCCGGGTGCCTACGCCGCGATCGACTTCGACACGCTCACCGTCGGTCAGGAACTCAAGCCCAAGCGATTCCTGCTGACCCGCGGCAATCTGACCAACTACGCCGGCGTCGCCGGTGACCCCAACCCGATCCACTTCTCCGACCACGTGGTCAAGGCGGCCGGCATGGATGACGTCGTCGCCCACGGCATGCAGACGATGGGCCTGGGCGCGACCTTCATCTCCGAGTTCATCGGCGACCCGGCCGCGTTCTGCGAGTACAACGTGCGCTTCACCAGCCCGGTGTACGTGCCCGTCGACGACAGCGCGGCGGTCGACTTCACCGGCAAGGTCAAGTCGCTCGACCCGGAGACCCGGCGCGGCACGATCGCGATCGTCGCCAAGCAGGGCGACCGTAAGATCTTCGGGCGTGCGCAGGCGGTTATTCAGTTCAACTGACCCTTTGATCCTTCGTCCATCGGACTTGGGTTCCGGTCGTTGACCAGGATTCCCGCTTGTTGGGCGTGATTCCCGGTCGTTGAGCTTGCTTTCTGGTCATTGACCGTGCCTTCAGGTCATTGAGCTTGTCGAAATGCGACGTTTCGACACGCTCGCTCGGCTGGCGCCTCGCGGGCTGCTCAACGAGCGGTGGGTGCGACGGGCGGGTGAGCTTCACGAGCGGGCGGGCGCGACGGGCTGGTGGGCTCGGCGGGGCGGTGGGCGCGACGTTTCGACACGCTCGCTCGGCTGGCGCCTCGCGGGCTGCTCAACGAGCGGTGGGCGCGCGACCGCGAGTGTGCTTGACGGGCGGGTTGTTCAACGGGCGTGTGTGCTCAAGGCGCGGGTGTGCTCGACCAGCGATGGGGGCGCAACCACCCGACTCCGCACGGTGAACGCGGCAGTCGCGATCACGGCGAGGCCGCCGACGACCAGCGCCGCGGTGAGGTGTTCGTCGAGCAGCAGTATCGACCACAGCACCGACAGGATCGGCTGGACCAGCTGGACCTGGCTGATCGTCGCCATCGGCCCGATGGCGAGGCCGCGGTACCAGGCGAAGAAGCCGAGGAACATGCTGACCGCGGACAGGTAGGCGAAGGCGGCCCACTGGCCGGTCGTCGCGTGTGGGGGAGCGACGTCGAGTCGCCAGAGGCTGAGCGCGGTCATGATCGGCGACGCCAGCACCAATGCCCAGCTGATGGTCTGCCACGATCCCAGCTTCCGCGACATCAACCCGCCCTGCGCATAGCCGAGCGCACCCAACCCGACCGCGCCGAACAACAACAGGTCCGCGACACCGATCCCGCCGATCGACCCGTGGGCGGCGACGGTGAAGCCGATCGTCGCCAGCACGCCGCAGCCGGCGCCGATCCAGAACCGTCGGCTCGGGCGCTCGCCCGCCATCGTCACGGCAGCGACAGCGGTGGCGGCCGGCAGCAATCCGACGACGACAGCCGCGTGGCCGGCGTCGGTCGATTGCAGCGCGAGCGAGGTCAGGATCGGGAATCCGGCGACCACCCCGAGCGCCACGGGGACCAGTCCCAGCCATTCGCGCGGGGTGGGTACGCGGGCACCGCCGATCAGCAGGGCGCCGGCGGCCAGCACCGCGGCGATCACTGCGCGGCCACACCCGATGAACAGCGGGTCGAGCCCGCCGACGGCGATGCGGGTGAAGGGGATGGTGAACGAGAACGCCGCCACACCCACCAGGCCCCAGAGTGCACCAGAGCGGGAAAGCGCTGAGCGACTGGGTGCGATAGCGCTACTATCAATACTCATGTCAGACGATAGCAGTTCGCGGATAGCGCGTCACCTACGTTCCCTGGCGGCGGCTGCCGACGCCGGGGCCAAGCTGCCGTCGACGCGTGTGCTCGCCGAGCAGTTCGGTGCCGGGCCGGTCACCGTGCAGCGGGCACTGGCGCAGCTCGTTGCCGAGGGAATCGTCGAAACCCGTTCGGGCAGTGGAACATTCGTGCGGAAGCGGAACGTCTTCGCGGCACCGGTGGATGTCTCGTGGCAGACCGCCACGCTGGGGCCGGAACGATCCGGCACTCCGGTCATCGGCTCGAGCATGCGGCAGATCCCGCACGACACCATCGCGATGCACAGCGGGTATCCCGACGCCGACCTCATGCCGCTCCGGGAGGTGCGGAGTGCTTTCGCCCGGATGGCGAAGCGCGACGACGCGTTCATCCGGCCCCCGACGGCCGGGCTCCCCGATCTGCGACGCTGGTTCGTCGACGATCTCGGCTCCGACGGCTGGCGCGACACCGACGCGGTGATCGCCTCCGGTGGACAGGCCGCGCTGGCCGCGACCTTTCGTGCACTCACCACGCCCGGCGACGCCGTCGTCATGGAGTCCCCGACGTACTGGGGAGCGATCGCCGCGGCGCGGCAGGCGGGGCTGGTGATCGTGCCGGTCCCGCGCACCGACGGGGCGCCGAGCGCATCCGACCTCGACGACGCGTTCGCCACGTCGGGCGCCCGGTTGGCCTACGTGCAGCCGACCTTCGCCAACCCGACCGGCGACGTGTGGACCCCGGCCCAGCGCGAGGCCGTGCTCGCCGTGGTGCGCGATCATCGGGCGTTCGTCGTCGAGGACGACTGGGCACACGACTTCGCGATGGACGGCCCGGCCCCGTCGCCACTGGTCTGCGCGGATTCGGGCGGCCACGTGATCTACATCCGATCGCTGACCAAGAGCCTGTCGCTGAGCGTGCGCGTGGCCGTGCTCATCGCCCGCGGCCCGGCCCGGGCGCGGATCGAGAACGCGCTCACGGTGTCGGACATGTACGTCGCGCCGGTGCTGCAGGCGGTGGCGCTCGACGTGGTGTCGCGTCCCGCCTGGCACACCCATCTGGCGCGGCTGCGCCGCGCGTTGCAGGCACGACGCGACGCACTCGTGGGTGCGCTCGGGGCGGGCGCGCCGATGATCGAGGTCGGCGCGGTGCCGCGGGGTGGGCTCAACATCTGGGCGGCGCTACCCGCCCACGGCGCCGACGGCACTCCGACCGACCCCGACGCCGTCGCCGCGCGAGCCCTGGCGGCCGGACTGGCCGTCGCGCCCGGCTCCGAGTGGTTCCCCGCCGAGGCGACGGGTCCCTTCGTGCGGCTCAATTTCGCCGCGGCGTCGCCGGATCGGTATGACGAGGCGGTGGAGATTCTCGTGCGATCGCTGTGACACGGACTTCCGGCCGGCACTGTGCCGGTGGTGGCTCGCGCAAGTGGGGGCACAGCGCGATCACACGACAATTATTGTCGCGAGATCGCGCAGAGCGCCCACTTACGCGGGAGACCCGGTTCCAGCGTCCACGGTCCCCCTCGGCAGGGGTCCGGGCGGTCCCAACCGGGTATGCGCGACGGGTATGGTCGAAGAGGGCGAAGGGTGGTCGGAAACCGGTTTTGGGTTCGGTCCACCCCGTGCTCTACACTGAAGTGTCAGGTTGATTCTTGACTTGCGCGCTGCCCATAGGGTGGCGCGTTGGTTTTGTCGGGAGTCAATCGACGGCGACCACCCGTTGGTCGCAAAGGGGCGTAGCTCAACTGGCAGAGCAGCGGTCTCCAAAACCGCAGGTTGCAGGTTCAAGTCCTGTCGCCCCTGCCCTGGAGAGGGCACACGTTGACGAGAGGACCTCGAAGGTGAGCAAGCGAGATCGAGCTGCCCGCGCCAAAGAAGCCGCGGACGAGACCGCGGCCGAAGCGGCCGCGGACGGGCTCGAGGCTCGCGACGACGCCGACGACGCGGAGCAGTCCGAGCTCCGGCCGTCCGGCAAGCGCTCGACTCGGGGTCGCCGATCGACGACGAGTGCCTCGACCACCGGCGGCGACGCGGATTCCGATTCCGGTTCCGACGTCGCGGTCAAGGAACGCAAGAAGAAGGCGCCTGCGGGTGAGAGCCGAAATCCGTTCATCCGGATCTGGACTTTCCTGCGGCAGGTCGTCGCCGAACTGAAGAAGGTCATCTGGCCGACTCGTCGGGAGATGATCACCTACACGATCGTCGTCCTGATCTTCGTCATCGTGATGACCGCCTTCATCTCCGGCCTCGACCTGGGCTTCGCCAAGCTGGTGCTCTGGGCGTTTGGCTGAGTCGGCCCGCACGCGGGTCACGACGCCGGCAAACCGTGAGCACCGAACCGACAGAGGAGCGTGGGCTGCAGTGAGCACCCCGGAGAACGAGATCGAGGCCTTCGAGGTCGACACCGTCGACGTCGTCGCCGCTGACGATGCCCTGGATCAGGACGCCTCGGATCAGGGTGTCGTGGACGAGACCACCGACCCGGGCGTCGAAGCGCAGTACGAGGCCGCCGAAGACGACGAAGCCGCCGTCGAGGGTGGCGAGGCGGCCGTGGAGGCTGCCGAGGACGCCGAGTTGATCGCGGCCGTCGACGAGGCCGTCGAGGAAGCGTTGCCGGCCGAGGACGCCGATCCCGTCGAGGAGCTGCGCAAGCAGCTGCGTCGTGCGCCGGGCGAGTGGTACGTGATCCACAGCTACGCCGGGTACGAGAACAAGGTGAAGGCCAACCTCGAGACCCGTGTCCAGAACCTGGACGTCGGTGACTACATCTTCCAGGTCGAGGTGCCGACCGAAGAGGTCACCGAGATCAAGAACGGCCAGCCGAAGAAGGTCAACCGCAAGGTGCTGCCCGGCTACATCCTGGTGCGCATGGACCTCAACGACGAGTCGTGGGGCGCGGTGCGCAACACCCCCGGGGTGACCGGATTCGTCGGGATGACCTCCAAGCCGTCGCCGCTGACCCTCAACGAGGTGATGCAGTTCCTCATGCCGCGCGTCGAGGCCAAGAAGCCGGCCGCCGCGAAGGGCGCGGGCGAGGGTGCCGAGGTCGCCTCGGCCGCGTCGGCCCCGGTCATCGAGGTCGACTTCGAGGTCGGCGAGTCGGTCACCGTCATGGACGGCCCGTTCGCGACGCTGCCCGCGTCGATCAGCGAGGTCAACGCCGAGCAGCGCAAGGTCAAGGTGCTGGTGTCGATCTTCGGTCGTGAGACGCCGGTGGAGCTCAACTTCAATCAGGTCGAGAAGATCTAGCTCGGCCCGAATCAAGACTTTCACGTCTCCAGCGGGCGTGGATTTGCAAGGAACAAACAAGGAACAAGAGAGATGCCTCCCAAGAAGAAGAAGCTCGCCGGCATCATCAAGCTCCAGATCCAGGCAGGCGCGGCCAACCCGGCTCCGCCCGTGGGTCCGGCGCTTGGTCAGCACGGCGTGAACATCATGGAGTTCTGCAAGGCGTACAACGCGGCGACCGAGTCGCAGCGTGGCAACGTCATCCCGGTCGAGATCTTCGTCTACGAAGATCGCTCCTTCGACTTCAAGTTGAAGACCCCGCCGGCCGCGAAGCTCCTCCTCAAGGCCGCCGGCCTGCAGAAGGGCTCCGGCGAGCCGCACACCAAGAAGGTCGGCAAGGTGAGCATGGACCAGGTCCGTGAGATCGCCAAGACCAAGGCCGAGGACCTCAACGCCACCGACATCGACCAGGCCGCGAAGATCATCGCCGGTACCGCACGGTCGATGGGGATCACCGTCGAGGGCTGAGGCTTCGACAAGCTCAGCCGGCGGTAAACGTCGGCGAGTGACCTCGATACGGCGCGTCGCTTTCGCTGGATGCCTACTCGATCAGCGAGGCAGGACCTCGTTTCGACAAGCTCAACGAGCGACGCACGCGTGGGAGGGCCGGCTCGGCCCACTAACCACCAACCCGAACAAGAACCACACGGAGAAAGAACAGAGCAATGGCACAAAAGAGCAAGGCCTACCGCGCCGCCGCGGAGCAGGTCGATCGCACCAAGCTGTACAGCCCGCTGGAAGCTGCGCAGCTCGCGAAGGACACGTCGTCGAAGAACACCGACTCGACCGTCGAGGTCGCCATCCGCCTGGGCGTCGACCCGCGCAAGGCTGACCAGATGGTCCGCGGCACCGTCAACCTGCCTCACGGCACCGGTAAGACCGCCCGCGTGATCGTGTTCGCCACCGGCGACAAGGCCGCCGAGGCCACCGCGGCCGGCGCCGACGAGGTCGGCGCCGAGGACCTGATCGAGAAGATCCAGGGCGGCTGGCTGGACTTCGACGCCGCGATCGCCACCCCGGACCAGATGGCCAAGGTCGGTCGCATCGCGCGCGTCCTCGGACCGCGCGGCCTGATGCCGAACCCGAAGACCGGCACCGTGACCCCCGACGTCACCAAGGCCGTCAACGAGATCAAGGGCGGCAAGATCAACTTCCGCGTCGACAAGGCAGCCAACCTGCACTTCGTCATCGGCAAGGCGTCGTTCGACACCAAGAAGCTGGCCGAGAACTACGGCGCCGCCTACGACGAGATCATGCGTGCGAAGCCGTCGGCCGCGAAGGGTCGCTACATCAAGAAGGTGACTGTCTCCACCACCACGGGCCCGGGCATCCCGGTCGACCCGGCGGTGACGCGGAACTTCGCCGAAGAGCCGCAGGCCTGACGTCCTGACAGTTCGACAGACCCCCGGTCGCATGCGCGGCCGGGGGTCTTCTGTTGTTGGGGGGACCTGCTATCAAAGGACGTCGCCGACGATGGCGCGCAGCGCGGCGATGTGTCCGGTGAACGCCGTCCGCCCGGTGTCGGTCAGTCGTGCGCGCAGCCGGCGCCGGCCGTGATGCGTGCGGCGTTCGACGCTGACGTAGCCCGCCTCCTCCAGCGTCGAGAGCTGTTTGGACAGCGCCGAGTCCGACAATCCCAGCCGTTCTTTGAGATAGGCGAACTCCGCCCAGTCGGCGGCGGCGAGCGTGGCGACCAGCGACAGCCGGGTCGTCGGATGGATGAGTTCGTCGAACCGCGCGGCGGGCTCGTTCGTTGTGCGCGCCGGTTCTGCGGTCATGCGCCGAACCGATGCCGCAGCGCGCGAAGCAGATCGGGCTCGCCGAATCCGATGACCAGTCCGACGATCACTCCGGCCCACAGCGAGGGGTGCCCGGCGCCGTCGGCGTCCAGGGCTATCGCGGCGGCGATCGTGAATGCCACCGCCGCGAGCAGGATTCCGATGATCAGAAAAGGAATGCGACGGTCGGCGACAGCCCTGCTCACCTGGAGATGACGGCTGGCGCGCGTGCCGTCGAACAGCCTCGAGGCCACCATCGAGTGGGCGACGGCGAAGACGATCGTCGCCACGGTGGTGACCCAGGCCGGAGCGAACTGGCCGATCGCGCCGAGCGCCATCCACCCGCCCGCCATGCACCACCAGTAGGCGCGGGGGAGTCCGATCTCGGCGGTCACCTGCTGCTCCGCGCGTTCGGCCGCCGCGAGGGCGGCGCGAGCCTGTTCCGGCGTCGGGCTCGACATCTCCCGCACCTCCTCGCTTGACTTTCCCTGCTGGAAAGTAACAATCCACTTTCCCATCAGGAAAGTCAAGGTCGGTTGCCCGACAATCCACCGTGACGTCCCGTGCCGGCGGAGAATCGGGTCATGCGGGTCGACCATCAGGAGAGGAGCACGACGTGACGCCGCCGATCGTCATCGAGCACCTGACCAAGACCTTTGGTGCCGGACGGGGGATCACCGATGTGGGCCTGACCGTCGAGGACGGCGAGGTGTGTGGATTCCTCGGGCCCAACGGAGCGGGCAAGTCGACGACGATCCGCTGCCTGCTGGGCCTGTATCGACCCGATGGCGGACGGGCACTGGTGTTGGGGCACGACATCGCCCACCGAGGCGCCGAGTACCTGCGACGCGTGGGATATCTGCCCGGCGAATTGACGTTGCCGGGTTCACTCAGCGGCGGCGATGTCCTCGCGCGCTTCGGCCGCATGCGTGGCCTGACCGACACCACCTACCGTGACGAACTCTGCGAACGGCTCGGCGTCGAACTCGAGCGGCCGATCCGCACCTTGTCCAAGGGGAACAAGCAGAAACTCGGCATCGTGCTGGCCTTCATGCATCGACCGGATCTGCTGGTGCTCGACGAGCCGACCTCGGGCCTGGACCCACTGCTCCAGGACGAATTCGCGGCGCTGGTCGGTGAGTTCGTCGAGGCCGGCCGAGCTGTGCTGCTGTCGTCCCACGACCTCGCCGAGGTCCAGCGACTCGCGCACCGGGTCGCGATCATCCGGTCCGGACAGATCGTCGTGAACGACACCGTGGAGGCATTGCGGGCCAATTCGCCGGGCAGCATCGAACTGGATTTCTCGCACGACGTCGACGTGACGATGCTCGGCGGCCTGCCGGGGGTGACGATCCGCTCGGCGAGCCCCCGACATGTCGTGCTGACCCAGACCGGGCCGGTGGGCCCGGTTCTGTCGGCGATCGCGTCCCTGGATCCCGACATCATCACCGCACGCCCGGCCGACCTCGACGAACTGTTCCTGCGCGTCTATGACCACGGGGGAGGTGGGATCGGTGACCACTGACCTGATCCGACTCGATCTGCGATTGCGACGCCGGATGCTGATCGGGACCGCGGTCGGCGCCGCGGTCTACCTGCTGATCATCGTCGCGATGTATCCGTCCTTCAAGAACGACACGTCCCTCGACGCGATGATCAGCTCCAAGGCGGCCGTGTTCGGCTTTTCGGGCTCGATCACCTCCCCGGCGGGATGGCTGAACGCCAACATGTACGCGAACTTCGGGCCGATGCTGGCGCTGCTGCTGGCCATCGGGTACGGCGCGGGGGCGATCGCCGGACAGGACGCCGACGGCAGTCTGGGGCTCGTCGTCACGCTGCCCGTCACGCGGACCACGGTGCTCGCCCACAAGGCGGTCGCCTTGCTGGTGGTCTGCCTGGTCGTGCCGATCGCGTCGTTCGTCGTCTGTCTGGCCGGTCCGCGCTTCGAACTCACGCCCGACTGGGCGGCGCTGGCCGGTGTGACGCTGGCCTTGACGTTGCTGGCCTACGATTTCGGTGCGCTGGCGCTCCTGGTCGGGGCGGCCACCGGGAATCGGGGGATGGCCCTCGGTGTGGCCGGCGCCGCGGCGGCCGCCTCCTACCTGATCAGTTCGTTGGCGATGGTGATCAACGCCGTCCACGCGATCCGGTGGATCTCACCGTTCTACTGGTCCGTCGGCGACAACCAACTGGTCGACGGGGTCAGCGCGGGCGACATCGCGGCCCTTCTCGGGCTTGCGGTGGTGCTCGTCGGGGCGGCCGTGGTGGCCTTCCGGCGACTCGACGTGCACTGATCCGGCGCTCTGCCGCACGCCGGGTTCGGTGAGGTGAACGTTGGATGCCGGATACGCAGTTTGTGCGGCACCGCGCACCGAAAGCGACTAAGACTGAAACTTGCACGTCGCGATAGGTGACCGAACACCCGAACTCCCCGAAACACGAGGTGATGGACGATGTCGATGGATAAGCGCAACACCAAGATGGCGATCATCGGAGCGGGGGCGGTGGGCACCGCGGTGGCCTACTCGTCGCTGATCCGCGGTGTCGCGCGGACCGTCGCGATGATGGACATCAACAAGGCGAAGGTCGAGGCGGAAGCGCTCGACATGTCGCACGGCCTCGAGTTCATCCCGCGCGCCGACATCCTCGGCAGCGACGACATCGAGGTGTGTCGGGATGCGGACGTCGTCGTCTTCACCGCGGGTGCCAAGCAGAAGCCCGGACAGTCGCGGCTCGAACTCGCCGAGGCGACCATCGGGCTGACCCAGAAGATCATGCCCGGAGTGCTGAAGGTGGCGCCCAACGCCATCTACATCATGGTCACCAATCCGGTCGACATCGTCACCTACGCGGCGCTCAAGTACAGCGGGCTGCCCAGCAATCAGCTGTTCGGTTCGGGCACCGTGCTCGACTCGTCGCGACTCCGGTTCCTCATCGCGCAATACACCGGGGTGGCGGTGCAGAACGTGCACGCCTACATCGCCGGCGAGCACGGCGACACCGAGATCCCGCTGTGGAGCACCGCGTCCATCGGCGGACTCCCGCTGCTGGAATGGCAGCCGCTGCCCGGGCATGAGCCGCTCGATGAGAAGGCGCGCAACGAGATCCACCACGAGGTGGTGCACGCCGCGTACAAGATCATCGAGGGCAAGGGTGCCACCAACTACGCCATCGGCCTGGCCGCCACCCGCATCGTCGAAGCCGTTCTCGACGACGAGCACCGCATCCTGCCGGTATCCACCGTCGCCGAGGGGTTCGCCGGACTCGAGGACGTCTGCCTGTCACTGCCGTCGCTGGTCGACCGCAACGGGGCCAGCCGCCGGCTGGAGATCCCGCTGTCGGCGGACGAGCGCGCGGGTCTGATGAAGTCGGCGGAGACGCTGCGGGGAATGCAGTCGAAGTTCGGGCTGTAGCCCCGCGTCCCTTCTTCACGTCAGCGCATGGGATGATTGCTGACCGTAACTCTTGTCGTTGTGGTCGGGCGCTGGCTTTATCCCAGTGCGGGCACTTTGTGTGAAGAAGGAAGTCGTGATGCGTCGCTCGGGGACGATGATGGTCGGACTGATGATGGCCGTGGGCGCTGTGGGCCTGGCGCCGGTAGTGGCAGACGCCCCGGCCGCGGCCGCGACGACGTACAAGAACTGCAAGGCGCTCAACGCCGACTACCCGCACGGTGTCGGCAAGTCGGGGGCGGTGGATTCGACCTCGGGCACCCCGGTCACCGACTTCACCGTCGACGACGACCTCTACAACGCGAACCCCGGCCGTGACCGCGACGGCGACGGCATCGCCTGCGAGAAGCACTGACGTTACGGATCGGTCAGGGCTGTTGCAGCTCAAGCGATTTGGTTGGCTGCATCGGCGCCTGACGATGCTGCGGTCCAGGAGTGGCTGCGCGCGGGAACCGCGTGGGCGCGGGTAACGTCTAAGAATCATGCGCGACGACAAACTCCTCACCCGCATCTCCGCCCTGTTGCGGCAGGCGGAGAACACCGACAATCCGCACGAGGCCGAGACGTTCATGCAGGCCGCCCAGCGGCTGGCCACCGCGTCGTCGATCGATCTCGCGGTCGCGCGGGCGCATGATCCGGCGCAGCGCAAGAGCACCACTCCGATCTCTCGGCAGGTCACCATCGGGGAGGCCGGTAAACGGGGTCTGCGCACGTACGTCCAGCTGTTCGCGGCGATCGCGCGGGCCAACGACGTGACGGTCGATGTCGCGGGCAATTCGACGTTCGTCCTGGCGTACGGTTTCGAGTCCGACATCGACACGTGCGAGGCGCTGTACACCTCGCTGGTGGTGCAGATGGTGGCGGCCAGCGACACATACCTGCGGTCCGGCGCCTACAAGGGCGAGGAGTTCTCCCGGGTGGTGACCCGCGGATCCGGTTGGCGCGCAAGGCGAGTCGTCGAGACGAAGCCGCTGTCTCCGATCACCGCCCGGCTGAACTTCCAGTCCGCGTTCGCCGAGCGGATCGGCAAGCGGCTCAGTGAGGCGCGCGAGGCGGCCCGCGACGAGGCGTTCAACGCGGATCCCGACGGTGAGCGCACACCGAGTTCGACGGCTGTCGCCCTGCGCAACAAGGAGATCGAGGTCTCCGATTTCTACAAATCCGAATCCACCGCACGCGGCACGTGGCGACCCGCGAGTGCGTCTGCCGGATATTCGGAGGCGGCACGGCAGGCCGGGGACCGGGCGGGCCGCAACGCCAAACTCGGTCCGAACCGCGAATTCGGTGGCGCGCATGGTGCGTTGGAGAGATGAGTCGTGGGCTCAGTCCGGTCGGGTCGTCGCGAGCGCGTCGGGGTCGTGCGCGTCGAGCCAGGACTGCTGGCTGTTGGGCGGCGGCGGAAACGCCTTGGGCACTCCGAGGCGTGTACGCATCCAGCGCCCGATGATCCCCTCGTCGCGCAGCAGCGCATGCACGACGATGACGCTCACCACGACGATGTAGGCGAAGAAGAACAACCAGCTGATCGCGACGAACACGACGCCGAGGGTGCCGAAATGACGGGTTGTCTCCCGCACGACATGCGGCAGCACGAAACGGCTTCCCACCAGATACGCCGTGACGAACACGCTGGTGAAGACTCCCGTAGCGGTCAGCAGTCGGATCGGCACCTGGCTCGAGATCAGGAGCCGAGGCAGCAGTGTCCACATGACCGACCAGATGACGAAGGTTGCGGCCGTCTCGAGGACGACGCCGAGCGTGCCGTAGCCGGCGATCGTGAACCCGGTGAGGTTGATGCCGTGCAACTTCGTGCTGAAACCCTGCGCGACAACCCCCAACGGGATCACGAACAGGACCACCACCCATCGCCACCAGCCGGAAATCGGGAGCTTGCGGACCTGCCAGATGGACACATACATCCGGCCCAGGGCCCGCGACAGCGATGTCGCGCCGGCGATCGTCATGAGCACGCCGATGATGCCGTAGATCGTGAACGAGTCGGGCGTCGTCATGGACATGGCATCGACGCGCTGGGGGTCGACACCGAGCTCGGAGAGCGCCTGGGACATCAGCTTGCTGCCCGGGGTCGCGCTGAGCAGGATGACGATCGGCAGGATGGAGGTGAACGCCTGCGCCGCCAGGGTCATCGCCCGATCCGTGACATCGTTGACCGCGAAGTCGTGCAGCACCCGCAGTGCCGGACGGGCGCCCGGCAGCGCTACCGCCCGTTCGGCGAGCGCCAGCCCCCGATCGCGGGCGCGGGCGATCATGACGCTAGGAGAGTTCACCTCGGTCGGCTCCTTCCCCGGCGCGCATCCCGATCGGACGGCTGCCGGTCAGATCGTAATGCGTGCCCGCGGCCGAGGCGTGATGCGGGCGCGTGACACCGCGCGCAGTCGCGTCTACGACGCGGAGCGACTCGTGTTCCGGTTGTTCGACCGTGCGGACGAGGCCCGGACGGTGCAACTGGTCGGCACCGAGCTCACCTTGCCGGTCGAGGCCCGCTTCGGTTCGGTCGACTCGGTCCGCGGTCACGTCGACCGGGTGCTGGCCATGCCGGCCGTGCGGGCGCGGTTCACCCGTGCCGCACACCCGGTGGCCGTTCGCGAACGGCGCGGGGATCGATCGGCCCACTACTCCCGCACCGCCGACGGCGACGCCGAGATCGCGATCCCGTCGTCGCGGGACGGGCGGTGGGCGTTGCGGGAGCTCGTCGTGCTGCACGAACTGGCCCATCACCTCGACGATTCCGGCGGACCCGCCCACGGCCGGGAGTTCGTCGTCTGTCTGATCGACCTGGTCGGATTGGTGCTGGGACCGGAGGCGGCGCTGGTTTATCGTGTCATCTTCAGTGACAGCGGCGTGGGGCCCTGATGTCGGACGGGGTGGGATGAGCGAACCGCTGAACGGAGGCGACGAGGAACCGGCGGTTGATGCCGGACCCGGCAACCCGGATCGGCCGCCTGACGGCGCAGAGCGAAGGTATCGGCCGACCGGCGCCCAGTGGGCGGTGGCGGGCGCGATCGTGGCCTTCGGCGCGGGGTTCGTGCTCTACCACGTGCTCAAGGGCAGCGGGCTGGGGCAATCGGCAGCGCTGTATGTGGGGATTCCGCTCGTGCTCGCGGTGGTCCTGACGCTCACTTCACCGGCCCGGAGGCCCGCGGGAATGGCGATGAAGGTGACGACGATCCTCCTGCTGCTGTCGATCCCGGTGCTCGGCGAGGGTGCGTGCTGCGTGCTGCTCGCGGCACCGATCTTCTACTTGTTCGTCTACGTCGGTGCGACGCAGGTCGCCACGCTCCGCGCTCGACGTCAGCGCGGGCCGGCGGTGTTCGTGCTGCCTGCGCTGTTGATGGTGATGGCCCTCGAGGGCACCACGCCGTGGCTGACGATGCCCGGCGACGCCACCGTGTCGGCAAGCCGAGTCGTCGAGGTGCCGGCGGATCAATTCGCCACGGCACTGGCCGCCCCGCTGCAATTCGACGACCAACGGCCCGGCGGTGTGCTCGCGATCGGATTCCCGAACCCGACGGCCGACTCCGGTGGACTCGACGTCGGCACGCGACGCGTCATCCGGTTCTCCGGCGCCCATCATCGACACGGCCCCACGGTGCAACATCACTGGGGCACGGCAGCGTCCGCGCTGACGCTCGAAGTGACCTCGCGGACCGCGTCGTCGGTCTCCTTCCGCGCGGCAGCGGACTCGACACCACTGGCGACGTGGCTGCGCTGGCGTGATATCCGCGTCACCTGGGACGAAGTGGACGCCGTCCATACTCGTGTGCGGTGGGAACTCGGATACACCCGGCTGTTGTCGCCGGCGTGGTACTTCGGTCCGATCGAACGCGTGGTGACCGGCCGCGCCGCCGACTACCTGATCAGCGCGATCGATGTCGGCGCGGCTACCGGCGGTCCGTCGGCTCCGGCCGATCCGATGCCGGCGATGCCCGGGATGACACACGCGTGACCGCGGTGCCAGAGCTGGGGGAGTGGGTCGGCAACGGGGGCATCCGTGCGCTGGTGGCACTGGTGCCGCTGGTCGCCGCCGCCGGCCTCTGGTGGGCGGTGCCCGATGTTCGACGCCGCGCGGCTGCGGTGCTGGCCCTGCTCTGGAATCTGATCGGGCTGGCGGCGGTCAACCTGCTCGCCTCGGCCGCCGGATGGTGGTCATTCGGGACGACCGGCGGCGCGTTGTTCGGGCTGCCGGTCGACATGCTGATCGGGTGGGCGGTGCTGTGGTCGGTCGTGCCGGTTCTGGCGGCGCGGTGGATTCCACCGGTCTATCTCGGTGTCGGTCTCGTGGTCCTCGACCTGCTCGCGATGCCGATGCTCGAGCCGGCGGTGGTGCTGGCGCCGGAGTGGTGGTGCGGTGAGGTGATCGCTGTGGTGACCTGCCTGCTGCCGGGGATGGCGCTGGCCGAGGCAACCGCGCGGCGCCGAGCGTTGCGGATGCGTGTGGGTCTTCAGGTCGTGCTGTTTTCGGTGCTGCTCTTGGGGGTGATCCCGGCGGTCGCCGTCGAGTTGTCCGGTCGGTCCTGGGGGCGGGTGCGGGAGGGCCTTGGTGGACCCGTCGATGCGGTTGTTTTCCAGCTCGTCGGCGTGGTGGCGCTGATCGCGGTGACGGCCGTCGTCGAGTTTGCACGGCACGGGGGCACCCCGTATCCGTGGGATCCGCCGACCCGCCTGGTCACCACCGGTCCGTATGCCTTCGTGGCGAACCCCATGCAGCTGTGCGGCACGGTGATCCTCGCGCTGCTCGGCGTGGTCTTGTGGCTACCGGCATTGGCCGCAGCGGCGCTGATCGCCGCGGCGTTCTCCTCCGGTCTGGCCGCATTCGTCGAAAATGATTCGCTGACAACGAGATTCGGACGTGAATGGGCGGAGTATCGACAGCGCGTGCGGGTGTGGTGGCCGCGGTGGCGGCCGGCCGGTGTCGGTGCCCCGGCCCGCGTCTACCTTGCGCGGGGCTGTGATCCGTGCAGCGACCTCGCGACCTGGGTCGTCGACCGGCACCCAGTCGGACTCGACGTGCGTGTCGCCGAGGAGCACCGCGAACCGTTGCGGCGGATGCGCTATGAATCGCCGACCGTGCGCTACGACGGGGTGCGGGCCTTCGGGATGTGCCTGACCCACCTGACCCTGGCGTGGGCGATCGTCGGGTGGGTTGTCGCGCTGCCGGGCATCGGGCACGCGCTGCAGGTGCTGGTCGATGCGGCCGGGGGCGGACCGAGGGAGATCGCGCGAGATCGGTGAGCCGGGGTGCATGGTCGGCGGCGGAGGGCGCTCGATCGACGGGCAGGGCGCACGGTCGACCGGGTTGGGTGCCGGCTCGACGGGTGGGGCGCACGATCGACCGGTTGGGTGCCCAGTCAACGTGGGAGGACGCCCAGTCGACGGGGGAGGACGCCCAGTCGACGGGGGAGGACGCCCAGTGGACGGGGGAGGACGCCCAGTGGACCGGAGAGGACGCCCAGTGAACGGGGGAGGATGCCCAGTGGACGGGGGAGGATGCCCAGTGGACGGGGGAGGACGCCCAGTGGACCGGGGAGGACGCCCACTCGACGAAAACGCCCGACCGGCGTCTGCTACCAGTTGCCGCCCGAGCAGAACGTGAGGTAGCTGGGGTGATGCGGGTCCAGCACGAGCCGCTGGCGGCGACCGCGGGCCTTGATCAGGTCGGGCACCACGGTCAGATACCGGGGGAAGCTCGCGGCGTAGACGTCCACCCGCAGCCGGTGTCCGGGTTCGAGAACCGCATCGGTCGGCACCAGATCCACATCGATGCGCACCGGTTCGTCGGCCGGCACGGGGAGCTTGCGTTTGTGCGACAGGTAGTGGTGCGCCGCGAGCAGGCTGCCGTCCGACGCGTAGGTCGACGCCGACGGGTCCAGCGCCCGATTCGACGACGACAACGCGCCGTTGGTGAGCACCGTCGACGTCCCGTCGGGGGCGACGTCGTTGACGGTGACCGCCCAGATCGCCTCGTGCGCGGTGGTGGCGACGTTGAGGCGGAGGTTCATCGCGCCGCTGATCGTCGTCGATTCGGTGACGGGTTCGGTGGTGAACGAGAGGCCGCCGCGCTCCTGGAAGCGCGCATCGCGGGTGAAGGCGCGGCCGAACACCATCGCGGCGCCGGCGGTCACCTGCGTCATGTCGCGTGACACGGCGCCCCGGATGTCGGCCCGTACCGTCAGCGACGACACATGATCGACCGGCGTGGCGGTCAGCGAACCGTCGTGCACGCAGTGGTCGGCCGTGCCCGACGGCGCCTCGTGGAGGTAGAGCCGGTGCGGCAGGACCCCGGTGCGGGGGAAACTCGGCCCCGACGTCCACGCGCCACCCTGCTGCAGCATGGTGACCGGCCCGTAGTACTCGACACCGTTGCGGTGGCCCTTGAGCCAGCGGTCGAACCAGGCGCGTTCGAGCACGTCGAGACGCGGGGGGTCGAACTTCCCGCCGTAGCCGGAGCCGACGTCGAAGTGGTAGCCATCGCCGACCACCATCTGCTTGCGGCCCGGCTCCATCTCCAGGCGCTCGTAGACACCGGTGGCGCTACGGCCGAACAGGTCGTGCCAAGCGCCGACGGTGAACGTCGGCACCTCGATGCGGTGCACCTTGGGATCGCGTTCGTCGAAGTAGGGGTCGTCGAAGATCCGGTCGTCGCGCGCGGTCAGGAAGCCCCAGAGCAGCGACGGCATCTCGGTGGCCGGCGACTTGATGCGGTCCACCGCCCAGCGCAACGCGTCGCCGCGGACGATGTCGCGGACCACGTTCGACGGATTCGGCACCCACTTGAGGAGATTGACCACCGACAGCCATGCCGGGATGAACGCCGACGGCATGCCGCCGGTGATGTAGATGTCGCGGACGATGTCGTCGCAGCCCTCGACGGCGAACACGGCCTTGAGCGCGGGTGGCCGCTTGTCGGCGGCCTGCAGCGAGTTGATGGCCGAATACGACCAGCCGGCCAGCCCGATGGTCCCGTCGCACCACTCCTGCTCGGCAACCCAGTCGATGATCTCCACCGAGTCCTGCTGTTCGCGATCGCCGAGGATCTGCCATTTGCCCTGGCTGGCGCCGGTGCCGCGGACATCGACGATGATCTGCGCGTACCCGCTGCGCACCAGATTGCGGTTGATGCCGAACACGTCGAACACCCCGCCGGCGATCGTTCGGGTCAGCCCGGTGAGGCCTTCGAGCGCGGTTCCCTTGCCGTCGATCGACCGGGACGCCGACGACAGCGCCTTGCCGAGCACCGGTGCGTGCAGCGTCTGGTCGAGGAAGTCGATGGCCGCCCGGTTGTACGGGTTGATGTTCACGATGGCGGGGTAGGGCGTGAGGACCGTCTGCCCGAACCGGTTGGCAGGCCGGATCACCGTCGCGCGCAGTCGCACCCCGTCGCTCATGGTGAGCACGACGTCGCGGTCGATCGCGACCCGCGGGTACAACTGCTTGCCGTCGACCTGTTCGCGCCACCGGATCGCGTCGGCACCGCCGGTGGGGTCACCGAGCGGGAGCGCGCCGAAGCGGGGCGCGGACCCGGTTCCGATCGGTCGTGCGACACGCTCGCGTCGCGGGCGTCTGGCGGCGCCACCTGCAGTAGCGTCCAACTGGTACGTCACGGTGCATCACCCTGCCTCAGGCGTGGGGCACCACTGCGCTCGCGAGGGCACCTTTGCCTGCTCGTCACCCGGCACTGTCCTGCCGGAGCGGGGTGAGGCAATGCACACTGTGGCATTCATCACCCGCCGGATGAGGATAGCCCAGCGTAGATATCGGATCGCTAACTAGGTGGGCTCGGTTTGGTGATGCTCCGGCAGCCGCAGTTCGACGGCCGCGGCCGCCTCGAGCGCCATCCACGCCGACAACTGCACTGACAGGTCCCGTTCAGCGATGGCCGACGAATTGACCGCACCCCCGATGAGCTGCGCCTTTGTGCCTGCGGCGCCGGGGATTTCGGCCTCGCGATGCCAGTCCGCGGAGAACACCGGGCCGTGCGGGGTGTCGGCGCGGGTCGCCCACGCGGCATCGGCGGTCGCCGTCACCAGGTGGGCCGCCCGGCGGCGCAGGTCGGTCCCCTGCTCGACATCGACGGGGAGGTCGGTGGCGATCAGTGCCAGATAACGGGCGAGGATCCCCATGAACAGGCCGCCGTCGCCGCCGCCCGCACCTCGGATGATCCCGTCCGGACACTCGTGGGCCTCCACCGCGGTCAGCAGGCGGTCGATGCGGTCGACGTGCACCCGGTCTCCGGTCCGCCGCGCCAACTCCACCTCGGCCCCGAGCACCACGCCCTGGCAATACGTGTAGATCGCGGTCACCTTCTCGAGCGGCTCGCCCCGGGCCGCGGGCTTCACCCCGTCGATGATCAAGTGCGACGTCGGGTCGATCAGGGTGGCGTCCATCCAGTCGGCGATCGCGACCGCCCGGTCGAGATGGCCGGTGCGCGCGACCAGGATCGCGGCCGGCCCGTTGGCCGGGGTGTTGAAGAAGAGGTCCATCTTCCGCCACGGGATGCCGCCGCCCAGCTCGGGAACCCACGCACCCAGCATCTCGCCGGTCAGCGTCCGCACGGCGGTGGCATGGTGCAGCCCCAGGTGCCGGTCGGCCCGCTCGATCGCCAACCCCAGCCAGGCCATGTCGTCGTAGTAGTTGTTGGTCCAGCGGCCCAGGTTGCGCAGCCGGATGCCGCGCAGGAGGCGGTTCACGTCGTCGGCGATCTCCGGGTCGAAGGAGTGGTCGCCGGGCGGGCGGTGGATCGCGGCGTCGACCAGCAGGTCGACGAGGTGGGCATGCCACCAGTAGTGCCACATGCCGAACCTGCTGCGCAGCCCGACCGGCCATGCCACGGACGCCAGCCGCGTGCCGGGCAGCCACATCATGTGGCCCAGATGCCGCTGCGTGACGGCGGCCTCGGCCGCCGCCGCACGGTCGTTCGCCGATGTCGGCGCAGGTCGCGATTTGGATTCGTCGCCCACGGTCGGGTAGATTATCCGCTCGGTGTGACGCGCAACCGTGCGTCGTATCGGTTCGACCAGAGACCGTCGGTCATCGGGATGTCCCGATCGAAGGTACTCCGCAGCCGCAAGGCTCCGCGGAGACGGCCCACGCAGGGAGAACGAGGATTGATCCGACGCGTTCGCGCGTCTTGTTCACGCCCCGTGCCTTTCTGTGTGCCGGGGCGTTTGTCGTTTCAGACGAACTCCCTCTCGGCTGTGGTCGGACCCGACCCAACTCCAGTGAAGAGAGGAGGCGAAGTATGGCCAAGTCCGACAAGGTCGCCGCAGTCGCGGAGATCAGCGAGCAGTTCAAGGGCTCCAGCGCAACGGTCGTCACGGAATACCGTGGCCTGTCCGTCAGCCAGATCACCGAATTGCGTCGTTCCCTCGGTGAGGGCACAACCTACTCCGTCGCCAAGAACACCCTGGTCAAGCGTGCCGCCGTCGAGGCGGGCGTGGAAGGGCTCGACGAGCTGTTCACCGGTCCGACCGCGATCGCCTTCATCGAAGGTGAGCCGGTGGTGGCCGCGAAGGCGATCAAGAACTTCGCCAAGGACAACAAGGCTCTGGTCATCAAGGGCGGGTACATGGACGGCAAGCCGCTGTCCGTGTCCGAGATCGAAAAGATCGCCGACCTCGAGAGCCGTGAAGTGCTGTTGGCCAAGCTCGCCGGTGCCATGAAGGGCAACTTGGCAAAGGCTGCCGGTCTGTTCAACCAGCCGGCTTCGCAGGTCGCGCGTCTTGCCGCGGCCCTGCAGGAGAAGAAGAACGAAGCCGGCGAGTAGTTCGCGCCGCACAAAACCAATCCCCAGCGCACGGGGATAAACCAGATCCCCCCGCATGGGGAATGACAGGAAGGACGCCATCATGGCGAAGCTCACCGCTGACGAGCTCATCGATCAGTTCAAGGAACTGACCCTGCTGGAGCTCAGCGATTTCGTGAAGAAGTTCGAAGAGGTCTTCGAGGTCACCGCCGCCGCTCCGGTCGCCGTTGCCGCTGCCGGTGCTCCGGCCGCTGCCGGTGGCGCTGAGGCCGCTGCCGAGCAGGACGAGTTCGACGTCGTGCTCGAGGGTGCGGGCGACAAGAAGATCCAGGTCATCAAGGTGGTCCGTGAGATCGTCTCCGGCCTGGGCCTGAAGGAAGCCAAGGACCTCGTCGAGAGCGCTCCGAAGCCGATCCTGGAGAAGGTCGACAAGGACGCCGCCGAAGCTGCCAAGGCCAAGCTGGAAGAGGCCGGCGCCTCGGTGTCCGTCAAGTAAGACGCACCAACGAACGATGGCCCGCGGGTGAACCACCCGCGGGCCATCGTCGTCTCCATCGCCTGTCGGTCGGCGCGATTGTGACCGGGCACCCTCTTTGCGTTTCCGATGGCATCGGCTACGCTCATCCCCGCGACAAGTTACCGGTGGGTAAGCACCGTCGGGGGTGACAGGGTCGTCGTTGGGGAACCGGGTCGATCGTCCAAATCGCCGTTGCCGCCGCATGTGGGTATCGGCGCACGTCGGTTAGAGTGACCCCAACCACAATTGTCACCAGTACGTGTGTGGTCGCGTCGACCGCCCGCGGGGGGCAGCGGATGTCTGGGAGGATGCAGTGGGTGTTGAGGTCAGCGTCGAGGGGCTCACCAAATCGTTCGGGTCGCAGAACATCTGGCGTGATGTCACGCTGACCCTGCCGGCCGGGGAGGTGTCGGCGCTGCTCGGCCCGTCGGGTACCGGCAAGTCCGTGTTCCTCAAGACCCTGATCGGTCTGCTGCACCCCGAGCAGGGCTCGGTGATCATCGACGGCACCGACATCACCCAGTGCTCGGCCAAAGAACTCTACGAGATCCGCAAGCTGTTCGGCGTGCTGTTCCAGGACGGCGCGCTGTTCGGGTCCATGTCGCTCTACGACAACATCGCGTTCCCGCTTCGTGAGCACACGAAGAAGAAGGAGAACGAGGTCCGCGACATCGTCATGGAGAAGATCGACCTGGTCGGTCTGGCCGGCGCCGAGGACAAGCTGCCGGGTGAGATCTCCGGCGGTATGCGCAAGCGTGCCGGTCTGGCGCGCGCGCTGGTGCTCGACCCGCAGATCATCCTGTGCGACGAGCCGGACTCGGGTCTGGATCCGGTGCGTACCGCCTACATCTCTCAGCTGCTGATCGACATCAACGCGCAGATCGACGCGACGATCCTGATCGTGACGCACAACATCAACATCGCGCGCACCATCCCCGACAACATCGGCATGCTGTTCCGCAAGGAGCTGGTCATGTACGGCCCGCGCGAGCAGCTGCTCACCTCCGATCAGCCCGTCGTGAAGCAGTTCCTCTCCGGTGACCGGTTCGGTCCGATCGGCATGTCCGAGGAGAAGGACGAGGCCGTTGCCGCGCAGGAGGCGGCGATGCAGGCCGCGGGTATCTCCGGTGGCGGCACCAAGGACGACTTCTCCGAGATCATCCCGCAGGTGCAGCCGAATCCCGGGATGCCCGAGCGCAAGGCCATCAAACGTCACCGCGAGCGTGTGCTGGAGCTGCTGCCGTCGCTGCCGGAGAACGCCCAGCGCGCGATCCGCGAGTCGATGGAAGAAGAGGACCGCATCCGCGCGGAGTCCCGCGAGGCGGTCGCCAACGGCGCGGTGCCCAGCTCCGAGGAGGGCGCCGACGGCGGTGACCAGGGCGAGTGGACCGGCGCGGATCAGGGCGAGAACCGGTCCGACGATTACGCCGGCGACGACGCACCGACCCAGACCTGGGAAGTCCCCGAGGGCGACACCCAGCAGACCGGCCGGCAGCAGGACACCCAGCAGTTCGAGAACACCCGGGGTCGCCGAGGATGAGCAGCGCCACCACGCGTGGCGTTGATCGGATCGCACAAGCCGGCACGGGGGCACTCGCCCAGACCGGCAATATCGTGCAGCTGTTCGTCGATGTGGCCCGCCAGACGTTCGTCCGCCCGTTCCAGTGGCGCGAGTTCATCCAGCAGGCCTGGTTCATCGCGAGCGTCACGATCCTGCCCACCGCCCTCATCGCGATCCCGTTCGGCGCGATCGTCTCGCTGCAGACGGGTTCGCTCATCAAGCAGCTCGGTGCCGAGTCGTACACCGGTGCGGCCAGCGTGCTCGTCGTCATCCAGCAGGGTTCCCCGCTGGTGACGTCGTTGCTGGTGGCCGGTGCGGCCGGGTCCGCGGTGGCCGCCGACCTGGGATCGCGCACCATTCGCGAAGAGATCGACGCCATGCAGGTGCTCGGCATCAACCCGATCCAGCGTCTCGTCGTGCCCCGCGTGCTGGCGATGGTGCTCGTCGCGATGCTGCTCAACGGGCTGGTCGCGGTCGTCGGCATCGGCGGCGGGTATTTCTTCAACGTCGTCGTGCAGGGCGGTACACCGGGCGCCTACCTCGCGTCGTTCGGTGCCCTCGCACAGCTACCGGACCTCTACGTGTCCACGTTCAAGGCGGCGATCTTCGGTGTCCTCGCCGGTGTGGTCGCCGCCTACAAGGGTCTCAACCCGAAGGGCGGTCCCAAAGGCGTCGGCGACGCGGTCAACCAGAGCGTCGTCATCACCTTCCTGCTGCTGTTCCTCGCCAACCTGATCATCACTGCGGTCTACCTGCAGATCGTCCCGCCGAAGGGATCCTGAGTGTCCGACGGTGGAGTGACGATCGCGAAGTCGCGTCCCGAGTACTACTGGTACGAGATGCGCAAGTGGGCGGGCAAACCGCTCAAGGTGCTCGACGGCGCCGGCGAACAGATGTCGTTCTACGGGCGCACGCTGGCGTGGATTCCGCGGACGCTGGTGCACTACACCCGCGAGGTGCTGCGGCTGCTCGCCGAGGTGGCGTTCGGGTCGGGCGGTCTCGCGGTCATCGGCGGCACCGTCGGCGTGATGGTCCTGATGTCGGGGTTCACCGGTGTCGTCGTCGGGCTGCAGGGCTATTCGGCGCTGGATCAGATCGGTTCACAGGCACTGACCGGATTCCTGTCCGCCTACGTCAACACGCGTGAGGTGGCGCCGCTGGTCGCCGGCCTCGCGCTGTCGGCGACCGTGGGCTGTGGGTTCACCGCCCAACTCGGTGCCATGCGGATCTCCGAGGAGATCGACGCCCTCGAGTCGATGGCCGTGCCGTCGATCCCGTTCCTGGTCTCCACCCGCGTGATCGCCGGGTTCATCGCCGTCATCCCGCTCTACGTCCTCGGCCTGCTGTCGGCCTATCTCGCGTCCCGGGTGATCACCACCGTGTTCAACGGACAGTCGGGCGGGTCCTACGACCACTACTTCAACCTGTTCCTGCCACCCGCCGACGTGCTGTGGTCGTTCGGCAAGGTGCTGGTGTTCGCCTTCGTGATCATCCTCGTGCACTGCTACTACGGCTACTACGCGTCGGGCGGCCCGGCCGGCGTGGGTGTCGCGGTCGGTCACGCCGTCCGCGCCGCGCTCGTGCTCATCGCCATCCTCGACTTCTTCCTCGGTCTCGCGATCTGGGGCACCACCACCACCGTGCGAGTGGGGGGCTGAGCGTGTCGACCCTGCGTCGCCGGCTCCTGGGGCTGGTGTTCTTCATCGTCGTGGCGTTGTTTCTGACACTGACGATCATGAAGTTCAACAAGAACTTCACCAGCTTCACCGACGTCACGCTCGTCACCGATTCCACCGGCAACTCGCTGCCGACCAACGCCGATGTGAAGGCGCGCGGCGTCGTCGTCGGCCAGGTCCGCGACGTCGAACCCACCCCGGATGGCAAGGTCGCGGTCACGTTGGGACTCACCCCCGAGATGGCCGATCAGCTTCCCACCTCGACCACCGCGCGCATCCTGCCGAAGACGTTGTTCGGCGAGCGATACGTCGCGCTCCAGGTGCCCGACGACGTGTCCGGTTCGACGCTGTCGACGGGCGACACCATCCAGACCGACCAGAGCGGCAACGCGCGCGAGGTTCAGGACCTGTTCGACAAGCTGCTGCCCGTGCTGCAGGCCATCCCGCCGCAGGATCTCAACGTCACGCTGACCTCGCTGTCGCAGGCCCTGTCGGGTCGCGGCCAGCAGCTCGGCGTCACCTTCGACGAGCTCAACACCATCTTCGGCCGGATCAACGACAACATGCCGGCCCTCGAGGGCACGTTGCGCGGGCTGTCCAGTTTCTCCCAGACGTATTCCCAAGCGCTGCCCGACGTGATCGACGCACTCGACAATTTCCGCACCACCAGCAACACCATCGTCGAGCGCCAGGAAGATCTGCGCACGCTCATCTCGACGCTCGGCGTCGCGACCACCGACCTCACCGCGTTCCTCCAGCAGAACCGCACCGACCTGATCGACCTCGCCGTCGACTCCGAGCCGTTCCTGGTGGGTCTGGCCAAGCAGTCGCCGACCTTCACCTGCACATTCGCGAACTTCGCGGCGCTCATCCCGGAGTCGCGGGTGATCGTCGGGGAAGGCACCGCGAACCCGGGCGTGCACGTCAATCTGACCTTCGTCAATCCGCGCGGCCGTTACCTGCCCAACCAGGACGAGCCGCGGCTGTTCGACGTCGATCCGCCGGCCGTCTGCTACGAACCGGCGCGCAACGGGCGCCCGTTCCCGCAGTATCCGGGCGGCGGGCTCGCCGACGGCTCGTATCAGCCGCCGTCGCGCAACGCGGGGCCCCGGAATGTGCCGACCTTGCCGCAGCCCCAGTTCTCCGCACTGCCGTCCGGTTCCATCCACCCCGCGCGGAACACGCTGCGTCCCAACGCCTTCGATGATCCCGACTACGTCAAGCAGCTCAAGGTCATCTACGGCGGCGCCGGGGGTGTGGACCCCGAGCAGGTGCCGACGTGGGTGGCGATGATCGGCGGCGCATCACTGCAGGGAGCGCAGGTCACCATCCGATGAAATCCATCACCGGACCGCTGATCAAACTCATCACCTTCGCCGTGGTGACGGTGGTCGCCACCAGCCTGCTCGCGTTGACGATCGCCAACGCCGGCGGCGACGGCGACAGCGACTACCAGGCCGTGTTCTCCGACGCCGCGATGCTCAACAAGGGCGACGACGTCCGGATCGCGGGTGTGCGCGTCGGGCAGGTCACCGGCGTCGAGGTCTACGACCGCAACAAGGCGATGGTCACGTTCAACGTCGACCGCGACACGCTGCCTCAGGGCACCCAGCTCTACATCCGCTACCGCAACCTGACCGGCCTGCGGTATCTGGCGCTCGAGCGTGGGGCCGGTGACCCCAACCAGGTCGTCAACACCGGTTACACCTTCGGCACCGACCCGCAGGACCCCGACACCCATCCGGCGGTCAACCTGACCGAACTGTTCAACGGCTTCAAGCCACTGTTCCGGGAACTGTCCGCGGCCGACGTCAACACCCTCTCCGAACAGATCATCAAGGTGTTCCAGGGGGAGAGCGGCACGGTGTCGCAGCTGATCAGCAGCACCGCCGACCTGACCAACGCGATCGCCGACCGCGACGCGGTGATCGGTCAGCTGATCACCAACCTGTCCATCGTGCTCGACACCGTCAACCGCCACGACGACCAGTTCACCGCGCTCCTCGACAACACCGAACAATTGGTGACCGGCCTTGCTGCGCAACGCAATTCGGTGGGGTCGGCGATCACCTCGGTGGCCAACCTGACGTCGGTGACGGCGTCCATCCTGGGCCCGACCCGCCCCGCCATCCAGGGCGACATCGCCGGGCTCAAGGCGCTGAGCGACCAGATCAACGCCCGCGACGCCGACGTGCAGCAGATCCTGACGACCCTGCCCATCAAGCTGCAGAAGGTCGGGCGGGCCGCGACGTTCGGTTCGTGGTTCCAGTTCTATCTCTGCGGCATCGACGTGGTCGCCGGTAACGGCAAGTCGACGCTGCTGACGCAGCCGCTCATCCCGTTGCCCGACATCAACCACGTCCTCTACACCAGTGCGGCCACCCGCTGCTGGAAAGACGAAAGGCCGGGTGGCTGACCCGTGGCTGACGATCAGGACAGCCGGCGCGACGACGCGCCGGACGAACCCGACGCCGAGGCGCCGGCCACGCCGCCGTCGCATGCGCATCGACGCTTCGCCGGCCGCCGTAGCCCGGTCAGCATCGGGGCCATCGGCATCCTGGTGATCTTGATGATGGCGGTGTCGTCGTTCTATCTGAACTCGTTGCCGCTGATCGGTGCGGGTGCGCGGTACACCGCGAAGTTCACCGAGGCCGCCGGACTGAAACCGGGTGCCGAGGTGCGGGTGGCCGGGGTGAAGGTCGGCGAGGTCGACGGCGTATCGCTCGACGGTGACCGCGTCGACGTCGAGTTCCGGGTCAACAACACCTGGATCGGGGACCAGACCCAGGCGTCGATCCAGATCAAGACGATCCTCGGGCAGAAGTATCTGGGCCTCAACCCGCGCGGCAGCAAACCCGCCGACCCCGACGTCCCGCTCACCGACACCGTGTCGCCCTACGACGTCATCGAGGCGTTCTCCGACGCCACCAACCAGATAGAGGACCTCGACACCGACCAGCTTGCCGACTCGCTGCGGACCCTGTCGGACACGTTCTCCGGTACCGCGGGCGACATCGGCCCGGCGCTCGACGGCATCACCCGGCTGTCCGCGACTATCGCGAGCCGCGACCAGGAAGTGCAGCACCTGCTCGACGCGACCAAGACCACCTCGGCGATCCTCGCCGACCGCAATCAGGAGTTCGTGCGGCTCATCGCCGGGGCGGGACAGCTGCTCGACGAACTCAACAACCGGCAGCAGAGCATCTCGCAGCTGCTGGCCAGCACCACGACGCTCTCGACCGCGTTGACCGGCATCGTCCGGGACAACGAGGCGCAGATCGGGCCCGCGCTCGACTCGCTCAAGGGCGTGACGACGCTGCTGACCAAGCAGAACGAGAATCTGCGCCAGACGATCACCTACATGGCGCCGTTCTACCGGCTCTACGCCAACGTGCTCGGCAACGGCCGCTGGTTCGAGAACGTGGTGACCAACCTGCTGCCCCCGGCGTTGCCGCAGCAGAACACCACCCGGCCGCCCAACATGAAGAAGAACCTCAACATCGGCGGAACGGAGGCCGGCGGATGAGCACCGCACCCGACCTGCGTAACACCTCCGGACCCGGGCGGTGGTTCACCCCGCGGCACATCGTGCTGCTGGTTCTCGGCGTGATCGTCGCGCTGATCGCGGCCGGCGTGCTGTGGTGGGCCTTCTCGTTCGTCGGCACCACCAAGATCACCGCGACCTTCGCGCGCAGCGTCGGCATCTACGAGGGATCCGACGTGCGGGTGCTCGGTGTGGCCGTCGGCAAGGTCGACTCGATCACCCCGGAGGGTGACAAGGTCACCGTGACGATGACCGTCGACCGGGGCGTCGACCTGCCCGCCGACGTGCGTGCGGTGCAGATCATCCCGTCCGTCGTCGCCGACCGGTACGTCCAGCTGACCCCGGCGTACTCCGACGGCCCGAAGGCCTCCCGCGACATCACGCTCACCGAGGACCAGACGATGGTTCCCGTCGAGGTCGACCAGATCTACGCCAGTGTGCAGAAGCTGTCCGAGGCACTCGGCCCGCAGGGCGCCAACGCCGACGGCGCGGTCAGCGACGTCATCACCACCGGCGCCGACAATCTGCGCGGCAACGGGGAGAAGCTCGGCTCGGCGATCGAGCAACTCTCCAAGGCCACCACGACCCTGTCCGATTCGCGGGGCAACCTCGTCGACACCATCAAGAACCTCAACGTGTTCGTCGGGGCGTTGCGGGAGAACGACGCACAGGTGCGGCAGTTCAACACGCAGATGGCGTCGTTCAACCAGTTCCTGGCCGGCGAGCGCACCCAGTTGTCGACGGCGCTGAACAAGCTGTCGTTCGCGCTCGGCGACGTCGCGACCTTCGTCGAGGACAACCGTGACCAGATCGGTCAGACGGTCAAGGACCTCGAGCCCACCACCCAGGCGCTCCTGGACAACAAGAACCAGCTCAAGGAGATCCTGACCGTCCTGCCGGTCACCATCAGCAACCTGATCAACGCCTACGACGCCGAATCCGGGACGCTGCAGATGCACCTGACCATTCCCGATCTGCAGGACCTGATCGGTGCGCAGTGCCGTCTGCTCGACCTCGGCAAGCTGCTGCCCGGCAATCCATCGGCGACCCAGTTCAGCAACACGCTGCGGCCGTTGATCACCCAGTGCGAGAACCTCGGCATGCAGATCCAGCAGGGTGTGCTCGAGCCGCTCCTGCCCGTGCTGCCGTTCGGCATCATGAGCAACAACAAGCTGCAGAAATACCCGGCGCCGGGTACCAACCCGGGCAACCCGGACCCCAACCTCCAGGTCGGACCGACACCGACACCGACGCCGACCCCGTCCGCGCGACCCGGGGGTAACTGATGCGAAAACTGTTGTCTCGCAATCTGCTCCGTGGCCTGGCGGCCGGCGCGATGGTGTCGGCGGTGCTGGTCTCCTCGGCCTGCAGCAGCAACGGGATCCAGTCGATCCCGCTGCCCGGCGGTGTCGACACCGGAGAGGCCGCGCGCACCTACCAGATCCAGTTCAACGACGTCCTCGACCTCGTCCCGCAGTCGATGGTCAAGAAGGACGGCATCCCGGTCGGCCGTGTCGAGTCCGTCGTGGTGCCGGACGGGCAGTGGTACGCGCAGGTCACCATCAAGGTCAAGAACGCGATCAACCTGTCCGACGAGGCCGGTGCCGCGGTGCAGCAGACCTCCTTGCTCGGCGAGAAGTTCGTCGCGCTGACCGAGCCGCCGAACAGTCAGTCGTTGCCGCGTCAGGACCCGGCGCAGCCCATTCCGCTGGACCGCACCCGGACGGCCACCGACATCGAGCAGGTGCTCGGTGCGCTGTCGATGCTGCTCAACGGTGGCGGGCTCAACCAGTTGGAGCCGATCGTCACCGAACTCAACAAGGCGCTCGCCGGGTCGACCGGCGAGCCGTGCAAGGTGACGCCGAAGGGCACCGACTGTCCCGTGTTCCGGAGTCTGCTGGAGAACACGTCGACGCTGATCACCCAGCTCAGCCGGCAACGCGACGACATCATCAGCGCGATCGACGGTCTCGCCCGGCTGTCCACGCGGGCGGCCAGGCAGAAGACGCAGATCGAGAACATCCTCCGAGATCTCCCGGCCGGCGTGGCGGTACTCGAGGAGCAGCGGCCGCAGTTCGTCGACCTGCTCACCAAACTCGACAAGCTGGGACAGGTCGGCACCGACGTGCTGACCAAGTCGCGAGACGCGCTGATCACCGATCTCAAGGCACTCCGGCCGGTGTTGACGCAGCTGGCCAAGGCGACGCCCGATCTGATCACGGCCGCCCCGTTGATGCTGACGATCCCCTTCCCCGACTGGATCCTGCCCGCGGTCCATGGCAGCTCGACGAACCTGTTCATGACACTCGACCTGCGGACGCTCAACCAGCTCGAAGCCCTCGGCGTCGGGCAGGGGACACCCAGGTATTCGCCGCCCAAACGTCACTATGTGCCGGTGAACCCACAGAATCCGTACATCGGCGGCAACGGCCCGCGCTACGGGTGGCCCACCATCACGTTGCTGCCGCCCGCACCCAACTCCGTGCCGGGGCCCAACACGCCGCCGTCGGGTGGCACGTATCCGATGAATCCGGCCGCCGCCACCACGACGGCACCCGCCTCCGCGTCGGCGACGAGCGGCCCGAACCCCGGCCAGTACACGCTGATGCCGCCGCCGCGCCCGGGCCAGCGGTTCCTCGAGGGCACGCTGTCGATGATCGGGGCGCAGCAATGAGCAGGTCAGTGGCCCTGTCGGTCGTCACGTCGCCGGCACAGAGCGGAGCGCGCCCATGGTGACCAAAACCGCGCGCATCCAGCTGATCGTGTTCGTCCTCGTCGGCGTGCTGGCGATCGTCTACGTCGGCGCGAAGTACGCCCGCCTCGACAAGCTGTTCGGGTTCAACCAGTACACGGTGACCGCGCAGTTCGGCGACACGTCGGGCGGCATCTTCACCAACGCGGAGGTCACCTACCAGGGCGTGCCCGTCGGTCGCGTCGGCAACCTGACGCTGACCAAGACGGGTGTCGACGTCGCACTCGAACTCAACAGCTCCGGGCCGCAGATCCCCGACTCGGCCACCGCCGTGGTCGCCAACCGGTCGGCGATCGGTGAGCAGTTCATCGACCTCCAGCCGACGTCGTCGCAGGGGCCGTACCTGTCGGACGGGTCGGTGATCACCAAGACATCGGTGCCGCCGCCGCTCGACGACGTCGTGTCCTCGGCGATCGACTTCACGTCCTCGATCCCCATCGACGACCTGCACACGGTCGTCACCGAACTGGGCAAGGCGTTCAACGGTCAGGCCGACAACCTGACCCGGCTGATCGATTCGCTGTCCAAGCTGTCGCGGGCCGGGTACGACAATCTGGGTCAGACGATCTCGCTGCTGCAGAACTCCGACGTGGTGCTCTCCACCCAGGCCGAGCAATCCGACGAGATCCTGACCTGGTCACGCAACCTGGACGTGGTGACCGCGACGCTGGCGTCGTCGGACCCCGACCTGCGGCGCCTGTTGACCACCGGCACCGCGTCGGCCACCCAGATCTCGGCGCTGCTGCAACAGAGCGGCGGCGACATCACCACCGTCGTCCATCAACTCGCCGAGGTCGCACGCACCGTCGAGCCGGCCGGTTACGCCACGTCGGCGACGTTCGCGATGCTGTCGGCGCTGTCCGCGGGCAGTGCGTCGCCGGCGCCGGGAGACGGTCAGATCCACTTCGGTGTCGTGCTCGAGACCAACAACCCGCCCGCCTGTACGCGCGGCTACGAATCGACCAACGAGATGATCCGCAAGATCAAGGAACAGAACCCGAACTTCGACATCAACTACGACGACTTCCCGTTCAACACCCAGGCGCAGTGCTCGGTGCCGGTGGGCAACCCGACGGGTGTGCGCAGTGCGAATCGGGCACAGCTCGCCAATCCGGCCTATCCGCAGCCGTGGGACAACACCCCGAAGAAGGACCCGGACAAGCTCAACCTGAACCCCCTCGCGCGGCAGTTGGCGTTCCTGCTGGGAGTGCGTCCGAAGTGATGTTTGGCAATCTCACATCCGCGACCGATACAGTGGCCGCCGATGACGAGTAGCAAGACTTCCGCCGCCACCTCCACCGGCCGCGTCGTCGCGAGTGTGGTCGCGGTGCTCGCCGTGATCGTCGCCGCGGTCTGCGCGGTGTGGTTCGGGTACCGCGGCTATCAGGCGTATTTCGTGGAGAAGCCGATCCAGTCGGCGCGCGACGATTCCGTCGCGGCGGCCGAACAGGCGATCATCAACGTCACCACCGTCGACCCCAAGAACACCGCCGACTGGAAGCGCCGGGTCGACGCGTCGCTCACCGGCAAGGCCCTTGGCCAGATCAGTGCGCAGGACGTGTCGAACCTGAACTCGATGATCACCCAGGCCGGGCCGGAGGCCGCGTCGCTGACGTCGCGGCTGGTGCGCAGCGCGCCGTCGGAGGTCAACGCCGACGACGGCAAGGCGAAGGTTCTGGTGTTCGTCGCCGCCACGTCGAAGCGCGCGAACGAAGCCGGGGTCACCCGCACGATGGGCTTCTCGGTGTCGATGACCAAGGTCGGCGATGAGTGGAAGGCCGAGGACATCGCGCCGCTGGACGCGATGAGCTTCGACCAAGCGGCCGCGGAGTCCACGAGCACACCGGACGCATCCGGTGCATCCGGTGCGCCCGCTGGGGGAGGTAACTGATGGCCGCCAACCCACGTCCGCCGCGTCGCAAGGCGTCGCGTCCGGTCACGCGCCGCGTCGCCGGCCGTCCCCACGCCTCCGGCGGCCCCACCCAGCCGGCGCCACCCGCCGACGGCAATCTCGAGTCCGCCGACAACAACCCGGTCGCCGCTGACAGCAACCCGGTCGCCGCTGACAGCAACCCGGTCGCCGCTGACAGCACGGCGGTCGTCGTCGACTCCGGCACCCAGTCGGTCGAGGACGACGCACTGTCGACGGGGGCGAGCGCCCAGTCGACGGGGGTGAGCGCCCATTCGACGGGGGAGAGCGCCCAGTCGACCGAGACCGACGCCCACTCGACGGAGACCGACGCCCAGTCGACGGAGACCGACGCCCAGTCGACCGGGGAGACACCCAAGCCGGCTGGCAAGAGCCGTCCGGTCGCGCGGGTCTCGACCCTGCGCCCCGCCAACGAAGCTCCCGCGCCGGCCCCGGGCCGACCCTCCCGATCCGACGCATCGCGCGGCTCGCCGTCGGTCTTCCCGTTCGGCAAGACCACCCTGGTGGTGCTGGGTGCCGTGGCCGGGGTCCTGGCGGTGTTCGCGCTGATCGCGGGCCTGCATCCCGGCGCGAAGATCGGCCCGAACAAGGCGTTCATCGACCAGGCGGGCACGACGCAGCTGACCTCGCAGGCGTCGACCAAGCTGTGTCTGGCCAATTCCGCCGACGCCACCAGCGTGCAGAACTTCGACGCCTGGGCGGCCAAGACCAAGGACGTGCTGACCGGCAAGGCGCTGACGCAGTTCAACGACCTGATCAAGGCCCAGAAGGATGCGCTGACCCAGGTCAAGGCCAAGAACGACTGCCGGATGGACGCGCTCGGCGTGCAGCATATGGCCGGTTCCGACGACGGCGCGACGGCCCAACTCGTCGCCTCGATGATCGTCTCCGGCTCGCAGAACGGCGTCGTCACGCAGAGCATCTCGCCGCGGTATCAGGTCAACATGGTCAAGCGCGGTGACCAGTGGCTCATCGCCGACGTCCTCGATCTGTGACGTCGGCAAACACCGTGCAGATCCAGCGAAACCGGACGTTGAGGGTTCCGATGCCGCCGAACACCACAAATCTGCGACAAAATCGCGCGTAGCGCTTGACGAATGCGCCTCGGCGGGCCAGTCTGTCAGCAATGATCAACGCGAAGGCAGCCACCGGCGCGAGATCTTTTCAAGACGCGACTTGACAAAGTGCGTCTATTTTCTGCTACAGTTGGACGTTGCGCTGGCTGCCTCCTGTCCATCTACTGATCCTTCCTCGAGCCACCTTGCTTTGCGTGTCTTGTGGGCGATCGTCGGAAATCAGGTGCCACCGGCGAACGGCCCATCAAGCCAAACCGAGCTAGGTAGAACACTTCGTGTTGGAAGGACGCATCTTGGCACTCGACCGCCAGTCCACCTCAACCATCCCCGGCGCGCCGAAGCGCGCATCTTTTGCAAAGATCAGCGAGCCGTTGGAGGTCCCCGGCCTCCTCGATCTGCAACTCGATTCCTTCGAGTGGCTCGTCGGGTCCCCCGAGTGGCGCGCCAAGGCGATCGCCCGCGGTGACGACAACCCGACCGGCGGCCTCGAGGACATCCTCCACGAATTGTCCCCGATCGAGGACTTCTCCGGCTCGATGTCCCTCTCCTTCTCCGAGCCGCACTTCGACGAGGTCAAGGCCTCCGTCGAGGAGTGCAAGGACAAGGACATGACCTACGCGGCGCCGCTGTTCGTCACCGCGGAGTTCATCAACAACAACACCGGTGAGATCAAGTCGCAGACCGTCTTCATGGGCGACTTCCCGATCATGACCGACAAGGGCAGCTTCATCATCAACGGCACCGAGCGTGTCGTGGTGTCCCAGCTCGTCCGCAGCCCCGGCGTGTACTTCGACGCCGCGATCGACAAGACCACCGAGAAGACCCTGCACACCGTCAAGGTCATCCCGGGCCGTGGCGCCTGGCTGGAGTTCGACGTCGACAAGCGCGACACCGTCGGCGTGCGCATCGACCGCAAGCGCCGCCAGTCGGTCACCGTGCTGCTCAAGGCGCTCGGCATGACCAACGAGGAGATCGCCGACCGGTTCGGGTTCTCCGAGATCATGATGTCGACCCTGGAGAAGGACACCACCGCCAACCAGGACGAGGCGCTGCTCGAGGTCTACCGCAAGCTGCGTCCGGGCGAGCCGCCGACCCGCGAGTCCGCCGAGAACCTCCTCGAGAACCTGTTCTTCAAGGAGAAGCGCTACGACCTGGCCCGCGTCGGCCGCTACAAGGTCAACAAGAAGCTCGGTCTCACCGCCAACCCGATGACCGGCGAGTCGGTGCTGACCCGCGAGGACATCGTGGCGACCGTCGAGTACCTGGTGCGTCTGCACGAGGCCGACCCGCACACCACCAGCTACATGACCGTCCCGGGCGGCGTCGAGGTGCCGGTCGAGGTCGACGACATCGACCACTTCGGCAATCGTCGTCTGCGTACCGTCGGCGAGCTGATCCAGAATCAGATCCGCGTCGGCCTGTCGCGTATGGAGCGTGTCGTGCGTGAGCGCATGACCACCCAGGACGTCGAGGCGATCACCCCGCAGACCCTGATCAACATCCGTCCCGTCGTGGCGGCGATCAAGGAGTTCTTCGGCACCAGCCAGCTGTCGCAGTTCATGGACCAGAACAACCCGCTGTCGGGTCTGACCCACAAGCGTCGCCTGTCGGCGCTGGGCCCCGGCGGTCTGTCCCGTGAGCGCGCCGGCCTCGAGGTCCGCGACGTCCACCCGTCGCACTACGGCCGCATGTGCCCGATCGAGACCCCTGAGGGTCCGAACATCGGTCTGATCGGTTCGCTCTCGGTGTACGCGCGGGTCAACCCGTTCGGCTTCATCGAGACCCCGTACCGCAAGGTCGTCGAGGGTGTCGTCACCGACGACATCCAGTACCTGACCGCCGACGAGGAGGACCGCTACCTCATCGGTCAGGCCAACACCAACTACGACGGCACCGGCCGTATCACCGACACCCGCGTCCTGGTCCGCAAGAAGGGCTCGGAGGTCGAGTTCGTCGGCGCGAGCGAGGTCGAGTACCTCGACGTGTCGCCGCGTCAGATGGTGTCCGTCGCGACCGCGATGATCCCGTTCCTCGAGCACGACGACGCCAACCGCGCCCTGATGGGTGCGAACATGCAGCGTCAGGCCGTGCCGCTGGTGCGCAACGAGTCGCCGCTGGTCGGTACCGGTATGGAGTTGCGTGCCGCCGTCGACGCCGGTGACGTGGTGGTCTCCACCAAGTCCGGTGTGGTCGAGGAGGTCTCCGCCGACTACATCACCGTGATGGCCGACGACGGCACCCGCGACACCTACCGGATGCGCAAGTTCGCCCGCTCCAACCACGGCACGTGCGCCAACCAGCGTCCGATCGTGGACGAGGGACAGCGCGTGGAATCCGGCCAGGTCCTCGCCGACGGCCCCTGCACCGAGAACGGTGAGATGGCGCTCGGCAAGAACCTGCTGGTCGCGATCATGCCGTGGGAGGGCCACAACTACGAGGACGCGATCATCCTGAGCCAGCGGCTCGTGGAGGAGGACGTGCTCACCTCGATCCACATCGAGGAGCACGAGATCGACGCCCGCGACACCAAGCTCGGTGCCGAGGAGATCACCCGGGACATCCCGAACGTCTCCGACGAGGTCCTCGCCGACCTCGACGAGCGCGGCATCGTCCGCATCGGTGCCGAGGTCCGCGACGGCGACATCCTGGTCGGCAAGGTCACCCCGAAGGGCGAGACCGAGCTGACCCCGGAAGAGCGTCTGCTCCGGGCGATCTTCGGTGAGAAGGCCCGCGAGGTCCGCGACACCTCCCTGAAGGTGCCGCACGGCGAGACCGGCAAGGTCATCGGCGTCCGCGTCTTCAGTCGCGACGACGACGACGATCTCGCACCCGGCGTCAACGAGCTGGTCCGCGTCTACGTCGCCCAGAAGCGCAAGATCCAGGACGGCGACAAGCTGGCCGGCCGCCACGGCAACAAGGGCGTCATCGGCAAGATCCTCCCCGCCGAGGACATGCCGTTCCTGCCCGACGGCACCCCGGTCGACATCATCCTGAACACCCACGGTGTGCCGCGTCGTATGAACATCGGCCAGATCCTGGAGACCCACCTCGGGTGGATCGCCAAGGCCGGCTGGAACATCAACGTCGCCAACGGTGTGCCGGACTGGGCGTCGCGTCTGCCCGAGGACATGTACTCGGCGGAGCCGGACACCAACACCGCCACCCCGGTGTTCGACGGTGCCCGCGAGGAGGAGCTGACCGGACTGCTGTCCTCGACGCTGCCGAACCGCGACGGCGAGGTCATGGTCAACGGCGACGGCAAGGCCACCTTGTTCGACGGCCGTTCCGGTGAGCCTTTCCCGTACCCCGTGTCGGTCGGCTACATGTACATCATCAAGCTGCACCATCTGGTCGACGACAAGATCCACGCGCGTTCGACCGGTCCGTACTCGATGATCACGCAGCAGCCGCTCGGTGGTAAGGCGCAGTTCGGTGGTCAGCGCTTCGGTGAGATGGAGTGCTGGGCCATGCAGGCCTACGGCGCCGCCTACACCCTGCAGGAGCTGCTGACCATCAAGTCGGACGACGTGGTCGGCCGCGTGAAGGTCTACGAGGCGATCGTCAAGGGCGAGAACATCCCGGAACCGGGTATCCCGGAGTCGTTCAAGGTGCTCCTCAAGGAACTCCAGTCGCTGTGCCTGAACGTGGAGGTGCTGTCGTCCGACGGCGCCGCCATCGAGATGCGCGACACCGACGACGAGGATCTCGAGCGGGCCGCCGCGAACCTGGGCATCAACCTGTCGCGCAACGAGTCCGCGACGGTCGACGACCTCGCCAACTGACCCTCACCGACCAGACACAAGAGCCACGAAAGGTAACAAGTGCTCGACGTCAACTACTTCGATGAACTGAAGATCGGTCTCGCCACGGCCGACGACATCCACAACTGGTCATACGGTGAGGTCAAGAAGCCGGAGACCATCAACTACCGCACGCTCAAGCCCGAGAAGGACGGCCTGTTCTGCGAGAAGATCTTCGGACCGACTCGCGACTGGGAGTGCTACTGCGGCAAGTACAAGCGCGTGCGCTTCAAGGGCATCATCTGCGAGCGCTGCGGCGTCGAGGTGACCCGCGCCAAGGTGCGTCGTGAGCGGATGGGCCACATCGAGTTGGCCGCCCCGGTCACCCACATCTGGTACTTCAAGGGTGTGCCGAGCCGTCTCGGCTACCTGCTCGACCTGGCGCCGAAGGATCTCGAGAAGATCATCTACTTCGCCGCCTACGTCATCACCTCGGTGGACGACGAGCTGCGCCACAACGAGCTCTCCACCCTCGAGGCCGAGATGGAGCGCGAGAAGAAGACCGTCGCCGACCAGCGCGACCTGGATCTGGCCGAGCGTCAGCAGAAGCTCGAGGCCGACCTGGCCGAGCTGGAGGCCGAGGGTGCCAAGGCCGACGTGCGCCGCAAGGTGCGTGACGGTGCCGAGCGCGAGATGCGTCGCATGCGTGATCAGGTGCAGCGTCAGCTCGACGATCTCGAGGAGATCTGGGACCGCTTCGCCAAGCTGTCGCCGGGTGAACTCATCATCGACGAGAAGCTCTACCGTCAGCTCGACGAGCGTTACGGCGAGTACTTCACCGGTGCCATGGGCGCCGAGGCGATCAAGAAGCTCCTCGAGAGCTTCGACATCGACGCCGAGGCCGAGTCGCTGCGCGAGACCATCCGCAGCGGCAAGGGCCAGAAGAAGCTGCGTGCGCTCAAGCGACTCAAGGTCGTCGCCGCGTTCCAGCAGTCGGGCAACTCGCCGCTGGGCATGGTGCTCGACGCCGTGCCGGTGATCCCGCCGGAGCTGCGTCCGATGGTTCAGCTCGACGGTGGCCGCTTCGCCACCTCGGACCTCAACGATCTGTACCGCCGCGTCATCAACCGCAACAACCGCCTCAAGCGACTGATCGACCTCGGTGCCCCCGAGATCATCGTCAACAACGAGAAGCGGATGCTGCAGGAGTCGGTCGACGCCCTGTTCGACAACGGTCGTCGCGGCCGTCCGGTCACCGGACCGGGCAACCGCCCGCTGAAGTCGCTGAGCGATCTGCTCAAGGGCAAGCAGGGTCGTTTCCGTCAGAACCTGCTCGGCAAGCGTGTCGACTACTCGGGCCGTTCGGTCATCGTCGTCGGCCCGCAGCTGAAGCTGCACCAGTGCGGTCTGCCCAAGCTGATGGCGCTCGAGCTGTTCAAGCCGTTCGTCATGAAGCGTCTCGTCGACCTGAACCAGGCGCAGAACATCAAGTCGGCCAAGCGCATGGTCGAGCGTCAGCGCCCGGCCGTGTGGGACGTCCTCGAAGAGGTCATCGCCGAGCACCCGGTGCTGCTCAACCGTGCACCGACGCTGCACCGCCTCGGTATCCAGGCCTTCGAGCCGCAGCTGGTGGAAGGCAAGGCCATCCAGCTGCACCCGCTGGTCTGTGAGGCGTTCAACGCCGACTTCGACGGTGACCAGATGGCCGTGCACCTGCCGCTGAGTGCGGAGGCGCAGGCCGAGGCGCGCATCCTGATGCTGTCGTCGAACAACATCCTGTCGCCCGCGTCGGGTCGTCCGCTGGCCATGCCGCGTCTGGACATGGTGACCGGCCTGTTCTACCTGACCACCCTCAAGGAGGGTGCGGCAGGCGAGTACACCCCGGCCACCGGCGACGACATCGAACGCGGTGTCTACTCGAGCCCCGCCGAGGCCATCATGGCCGTCGACCGCGGTGCGCTCACCGTGCAGTCGGCGATCAAGGTGCGGCTGACCGATCAGCGTCCGCCGGCCGACATCGAGGCCGCCGAGTTCCCCGACGGCTGGCGCTACGGCCAGCCGTGGGAGCTGGAGACCACGCTGGGCCGGGTGATGTTCAACGAGCTGCTGCCGATCGAGTACCCGTTCGTCAACGAGCAGATGCCGAAGAAGCGTCAGGCCGTCATCATCAACGACCTCGCCGAGCGGTACCCGATGATCGTGGTCGCGCAGACCGTCGACAAGCTCAAGGACGTCGGCTTCTACTGGGCCACCCGTTCGGGTGTGACCGTGTCGATGGCCGACGTGCTCGTGCCGCCGGCCAAGGCCGAGATCCTCGACAAGTACGAGGAGCGGGCCGACGGCCTGGAGCGCAAGTTCCAGCGCGGCGCGTTGACCCCGGACGAGCGTCGTGACGCCCTCGTCGAGATCTGGAAGCAGGCCACCGAAGAGGTCGGCCAGGCCATGGAAGCCCACTACCCCGACGACAACCCGATCCCGATGATCGTGAAGTCGGGCGCGGCGGGCAACATGACCCAGATCCGTTCGCTGGCGGGCATGAAGGGTCTGGTGACCAACCCGAAGGGTGAGTTCATCCCGCGTCCGATCAAGTCCTCGTTCCGTGAGGGCCTGACCGTGGCCGAGTACTTCATCAACACCCACGGTGCTCGAAAGGGTCTGGCGGACACCGCACTTCGTACCGCCGACTCGGGTTACCTGACCCGTCGTCTGGTCGACGTGAGCCAGGACGTCATCGTCCGCGAGACCGACTGCGCGACCGAGCGTGGCATCACCACGACCATCGCCGAGAAGATGCCCGACGGCACCCTGATCCGCGATGCGCATGTGGAGACCTCCACCTACGCCCGCACGCTGGCGACCGACGCCCTCGACGAGAACGGCAACGTCATCGTCGAGCGCGGTCACGATCTCGGCGACCCCGCGATCGAGGCGCTGCTCGCCGCCGGCATCACCCAGGTCAAGGTCCGTTCGGTCCTGACCTGTGCGACCGGCACCGGTGTGTGCGCGATGTGCTACGGCCGTTCGATGGCGACCGGCAAGCTCGTCGACATCGGCGAGGCCGTCGGCATCATCGCCGCCCAGTCGATCGGTGAGCCCGGTACCCAGCTGACCATGCGTACCTTCCACCAGGGTGGCGTCGGTGACGACATCACCGGTGGTCTGCCGCGTGTGCAGGAGCTCTTCGAGGCGCGCGTGCCCAAGGGTGTCGCGCCGATCGCGGAGGTCTCCGGCCGGGTGCGTCTGGAGGACGACGACCGCTTCTACAAGATCACCATCGTCCCCGACGACGGTTCGGAAGAGGTCGTCTACGACAAGATCTCCAAGCGTCAGCGTCTGCGTGTGTTCAAGCACGACGACGGCAGCGAGCGTCTGCTCGCCGACGGTGACCACGTCGAGGTCGGCCAGCAGCTCATGGAGGGCTCGGCCAACCCGCACGAGGTGCTCCGCGTGATGGGTCCCCGTCAGGTGCAGGTCCACCTGGTCAACGAGGTCCAGGAGGTCTACCGCAGCCAGGGTGTGTCGATCCACGACAAGCACATCGAGACCATCGTGCGTCAGATGCTGCGTCGCGTGACGATCATCGACTCCGGTGCCACCGAGTTCCTGCCCGGTTCGCTCACCGAGCGCTCCGAGTTCGAGGCGGCAAACCGTCAGGTCGTCGCCGAGGGCGGCGAGCCGGCGGCCGGTCGTCCGGTGCTCATGGGTATCACCAAGGCCTCGCTCGCGACCGAGTCGTGGCTGTCGGCGGCCTCCTTCCAGGAGACCACCCGCGTGCTCACCGATGCGGCCATCAACAGCCGCAGCGACAAGCTGATCGGTCTCAAGGAGAACGTGATCATCGGTAAGCTGATCCCGGCCGGCACCGGCATCAACCGGTACCGCAACATCCAGGTTCAGCCGACCGAGGAGGCGCGGGCCGCGGCCTACGCCGTGCCGTCCTACGACGACACCTACTACAGCCCGGACGGCACCTTCGGTGCCCCCGCCGGTGCTGCGGTGCCGTTGGACGACTACGGGTTCTCCAACGACTACCGGTAGTCATCGTGACGGCGGAGTAGTACCCGAGGGTGTTGACCTCCGCTGATCGATCTCGATACGCCACTCACTACGTTCGCGGCTACTCGATCAACGAAGAATTTCGCTGATCGAGTAGCCCGAGGCGCTAGCCGAGGGCGTATCGAGATCACGCAAGCCGAACACGCAACGGCCCCCACACCTTTCGAGGTGCGGGGGCCGTTTGTCGTCACAGACCATAAACCCGCCGCGCATTCCGGAACCCGATCAACTCACCGACCCGCAGAGCGTCGTCGACACTCCACGCCCCGTCGTCGACGAACCCCTGCAGCACTGTGGCCAGCCCGTCGCGCCAGAGCGCGGACCCGAGGTAGTGCAGCTCGGCGGGGCCGAACGCGTCCGACGAGTACAGGATCTTGCGGAACGGCGCGAGTTCCATCGTCCGCCCGATGAGCTCCGGCGACCGTGCGCCGAGATGATTCACGGCCAGTCCGACGTCGACGTAGACGTTGCTGAACGCCTGCGCGAGGTAGCCGGCCTCCCGTTCATACGGGTAGCAGTGCAGCAGCATCACCGGGGTCGCTCCGGACTCGCGCAGGAAGTCCAGCAGCAGAAGAGGATTGGTGCGATGCAGGTCGGCGTCGCGGTCACCGAGACCCACGTGGAGCTGCAGCGGTTTGCCGAGCCGCAGTCCGCGATGCAGGCCGAACCGCAGCAGTGCGCGCTCGGTGAATCGGCCCCCGGAATCTCGCCACCGGCGCGCAGCCTCCTCGACCTCGGGTGCGGCCGGGTCCGACAGATCCCCGTCGAAGCCGCCGCGGTAGGCCAGGATCGACTTGGTGCCGACCGCGGTCGCGGCACGTCCGGCGAGCATGTCGTCGAACGCATCGACATACGAACCGCCCTGTGCCACAGCGAGTTCGGCGAGCGACTCGAGGCGGACGATCTCGTGGGCCGCCCCACCCGAGAGCGTCGCCAGGGTGTCCGGATCGGCGACGCCGGCCAGACCGGTGTCGACGACCCAATCCGCCACCCCGGCCGCACCGAGGAACCGCACGGCGACGTCGCGCTCCGAGAGCTCGCTCCGGCGTTGCCAATACGCGTCGGGGTCGGCGTGCGGCGCGAGTCCGAGGACCGGCGCGCACCACCGGCGGATGGCGAAGCCGATCTGGGAGTCGAACGGCGCGTCGTCGGCGGCCACCGGTTCGGTGTTGCCCTCGTTGAGCGCGTTCTCGAAGCGCGCGCGGTCGCCGTCGGAGGTCCAGCATCCGTGGACGTGGTGATCGACGAGCGACAGTCGGGAGACGTGTTCGGCGATGCGGCCCGTCGTCACAGGGGGTCACACACTCCAGGCGAGCCGGAACCGGTCGGCCAGCATCTGCGGGTCGTGGTCGGGGAAGTGCTCGATCTCGTAGGTGCGGACGGCGACCAGCGAGTCGACCGCCGGGTCGCCGAGGATCTCCCGCAGCCTCGACGAGGTCGCCATCGCGTCGACGATGTGGCGCTGATCCGCCGACAATGCGCGGATCCCCGCGGCGTCACGCTCCGCGGCGCTCAGGGTGGCCGGATCGACCGTGACCTCGGGCGGCAGAGGTCGCCGCCCCGTGATGCCGGCCAGGGCCGCTCCCAGGATGGCGGCGGTGGCGAAGTACACGTTCGCCGACGGATCGATCGCCTTGACCTCGACGTTGGCGCCGCGCGGGGTCGCCGGCGATTGACCGATCACCCGCACCGCTGCCTCACGATTCTCCACACCCCAGCAGGCGAACGCCCCGGCCCAGCTCCCGGGCAGCATCCGCAGCCCCGAGACGACCGACCCGCACAGCACACCCTGCAGCTCCACCATCGCATCCACGACGCCGGCCACCGCGTGTTCGCCGTCAGCGCTCATTCCGGCGGCGCCGCCACCCGCGGAGAAGAGCGGCTCGTCGCCACGGAATAGCGAGAAGTGTTGGTGCGCACCGCAACCGACATCGTCGGCGAACGGCTTCGGAGAGAAGCTGACACGGATGCCGTGCCGGCGGGCCACCCGGCCCACGATGATCCGGGTCAGGACGAGTTGATCCGCGGCGGCGATCGGATCACGCGGCTCGATCGAGATCTCGAACTGCGACAGGCCGTACTCCGGATGCAGTTGCTCCACTCCGACGCCGGCCACCGCGCAATCCGCCAGCACGTCGCGCACGAACTGCTCGTGCTCGAGCACGCCGGCCGCACCGTAGGGCGCCCACAGATCTGACGGAAGGTGCTCGCCGCGTGGCCCTACCAGCACGAACTCGAGTTCGTGGCCGACGAGCGCGCGCAGGCCGGCATCCGCAAGTGCGCCGACGACCCTCCTCAGCGTGCCGCGCGAGCACTGGGGAATCGGATCGCCGCTCTGGTCGAAGAATTCTCCCGGCGCCCAGGCCAGGGTGGGCTCCAGCGACGCCATCGCGTCGAGATCCGCCCGGATCCGCTGGTCGCCGACCACACTCGTCAGGTCGGAGAACGCGATCCCGGACTGATCGACACAGAATGCGTGCCACGTCGGGCTCGCGCCGAGCCCGGCCGACGCGAACACGGGGGCCCGCGCCTGCGGGACGGTCTTGGCGAGGATGAGGCCCGCCGGATTCACGATCGTCCCGATCAGCGTGGTCGGCTCCGTATTGGGAGAACCTGACGGCGACGACATGACTCACAGTCTCGTGCACCGGCGGCTCCGGCGTGCGTGAACCGGCGGACATGCCGCAATGTCTCGTCGTCGTCAACGGCCCGAATGGTGCTCGAGCAGCCGGGTCAGCAATCGGTTCAGGGTCTCCCGGTCGGCCCGATTCAGCGGTTCGAGCAGCGACTCCTGTGCGTCCGCGAGTCCGTCGTCGAGCCGCCGCAGCTGTCGTCCGCCGGCCCTGGTGAGTGACACGATGTTGCGTCGTCGGTCATCCGGATCGGCAGCGCGCTCCACATACCCTTCGTCGGCGAGTTCGTTGATCGCGGCAACGACGTCGCTGCGGTCCATGGCGCAGCGACGTCCGAGGTCGGCCTGGCTGGCCGCTCCGAACTCCTTCAGGGCGGCCAGGATGCGGTAGTGGTATCCGCGGGCACCGGCCTCGTCGAAGGCACCCGCGGAGAGTCGTTGGGCATGGACGGCCAGTTGGGTGAGCAGCCAGCTCGACTTCGACGACAAGCGCTCGGGGACGTCTTCCATGTCCGCAACCCTACAACGTTGGCGCTACCAACGAACTGTGCGTATCGTTGGCTAAACCAACGTTGGTGACACCAACGAATATCGTTCCGAGGAGAGAAGCCGATGATCACGCCGTACCGCATCGACATCCCGCAGGCCGACCTCGATGATCTGAGGGACCGTCTCGCCCGCACACGCTGGCCCAACGAGGTCGACGGCGCCGGCTGGGACTACGGCTTCCCCCTGAGTCGCCTCCGCGAGCTCGCCGACCACTGGCGCACCTCCTACGACTGGCGCGTCCACGAGGCGCGGCTCAACGAGCTCGACCACTTCACCAGCGAAATCGACGGGCAGAAAATCCATTTCGTCCACGTGCGATCGACGGACGCGAATGCTCTCCCGCTGATCCTGACGCACGGATGGCCGGGTTCCTTCCTCGAGTTCGTCGATGTGGTCGAGCCGTTGTCGCGCGATTTCCACCTGGTCATCCCGTCCATCCCGGGATACGGCTTCTCGGGGCCGACCCACGAACGCGGCTGGGACATCGTCCGCATCGCACGCGCCTGGGCCGAACTGATGAGCAGGCTCGGCTACCGACGCTTCGGCGCACAGGGCGGTGATTTCGGTGCGGGGATCTCGCAGGCGCTCGGCGCCGTCGCCCCGGAGCGCGTCGTCGGGGTGCACGTCAACTACCTACCGATGCGCCCCGACCCGGACGCCGATGTCGAGTTCTCCGCGACCGACGAGGCCCGGCTGGAGAAGGTGCGGGCACTCATGGCCAATCGCCCACCGTTCCAGGCGCTGCAGGCGCTGACCCCGCAGACCATCGGATACGCGTTGACGGATTCCCCGGTCGGTCAACTCGCCTGGATCGCCGAACGGTTCGCCCAGTGGACCGACCCGACGACGCCGATCGACGACGACCGGTTGCTGACCGACGTCACGCTGTACTGGCTCACCGCGACAGCGGCGTCGTCGGCCCGCCTGCACCATGACGCCCCACGCCGAACCGAACCGTGCCCGGTGCCGATGGGTGTGGCGGTGTTCGCCCACGACATCACCCAGTCCATCCGTCCTCTCGCCGAGCGTCGCTTCGACATCCGGCACTGGTCGGAGTTCGATCGCGGTGGGCACTTCGCGGCGATGGAGGTGCCCGAACTGTTCGCCGACGACGTCCGCGACTTCTTCTGCTCGATCGCCTGAGCGGCCGAGGGCGGGCGGGGGAGATCCGGCCCGCGGGCGGGGCGCGCCGGCCCGGCTGGGGGATTGCCGGGCCGTAACCGCTACGCGGAGTCGCCGGCGAATCCATCCGCCTGCAGGCGGATGCCGGCCAGCAGCAGTTCGAGTCCGGCGCGGAACTGATCGATGTCCTGGTGACCGTCGAACTCGTCGACGATGTAGTGCATGAAGGGGAAGCTCTCCGGGTCCAGCGCCCGCCAGTTGTCGGCGATCCCGTGCAGGTACGTCTCGGCGGGCACCGAACCGTCGACCACCTCCTCGGGAGGTTGCTGACCCAGGTCGGCGGCCACGCCGATGACGTACCCGAGGATCGCCGACACCGCGTGGAAGCACTCCCGGGGTGGCAGATGCAGCCGCATCGCCTGTTCGCCGATGCGCTCGTAGAGGGCCAGCGCGTTGGACTGGATCGTCGTGTTGCGCATGAAGTACGCGGCCAGCCACGGTCGCTGCTCGATCGCGGTGAAGACCGTCACCGCGATACCGCGGATGTTGTCGATGGGATCGCCGTCGTCGTTGCAGAACTCCTCGGCATCGGTGAGGATGCCCGCCACCACGTGGTCGGTTGCGCGGTCGAGCAATTCGTCCTTGTTCGACACGTACCAGTAGATGCTGCCCACCCCGCCGCCGAGTCGCGCGGCCAGCGACCGGAACGTCAGCGCCGCCTCGCCGGATTCGTCGAGCAGTGCGACGGCCTCCTCGACGACGGCCTCGAGGGAATGCGAGACCCGACGGCGGCCACCGCGCGTCGCGTTCCCGACCGCGGGTCGGGTCGTCGTGGGCGGGGCCGTGCGGCGTTGTCCGGGTGGCATGTCATCTATCCCATCACATCGGTGAGGACTGCTCTTGCATCGTATCGAACGGCGTTCTATTATCGAACCATGTTCGAAACTCGAACAACGTTCGATGAAAGGAGGAGGAACCATGAACTCGGTAACCCAAACCGTTCCGGCCCGGACCTACGGGTCGCTGCGAGCCGCGTGGATTCCACTCGCCGCCCTGTGCCTGGCCTTTTTCGTGGAGATGGTCGACAACACCCTGCTCACCATCGCGCTGCCGACCATCGGTCGTGACCTCGGCAGCGGCACCACCGCCCTGCAGTGGGTGACCGGTGCGTACTCGCTGACCTTCGGCGGTCTGCTGCTCACGGCCGGCTCGGCCGCCGACCGACTCGGCCGCCGGCGCGTGCTGCTGTACGGCCTCGCCGCGTTCGGGCTGATCAGCCTTGCGGTCATCGCCGTGCATACCGCCGGACAGCTGATCGCGCTTCGGGCGGCCCTCGGCGTCGCCGCGGCCGCGATGGCGCCGATCACAAACTCTCTGGTGTTCCGGCTCTTCGACTCGGAGCAGCTGCGGATGCGCGCGATGACGATCATGATCGTCGTCGGGATGAGTGGCTTCATCCTGGGGCCGCTGCTCGGCGGCACCGCGCTGGCCCACGTCAGCTGGGAGTGGCTGCTGGTGGTGAACGCACCGATCGCGCTGATCGCCTGGATCGGTGTTCGTCTGGGCGTGCCGGCCGACCGCCGCGAGGACCTGACCGACGACAAGCTGGACCTGCCCGGCGCGGTGCTGAGCATCGCCGCCATCGGCCTGGCCTGCTACACGCTGACCAGTGGCGTGGAGCACGGCTGGGTGTCGTTCGCCACGGTGGCCTGCGCGCTCGGTGCCGTGCTCGCGCTCGGCGCCTTCGTCTGGCACGAGCGTCGGACCGCGCAGCCGATGCTGGATCTGACCGTCTTCACCACCGGCACCGTGCGCGGTGCGGCCATCGCCCAGATCGGCACCTCGATCGCCATGGCCGGGGTGATGTTCGCCCTGATCCTGCACTTCCAATATGCCTACGGCTGGAGCCCGATGAAGGCGGGCCTGGCGAATCTGCCGATGATCATCACGATGATCGCGGCGACACCGATCTCCGAGGGCCTGGCCAAGAAGTTCGGGCACCGGATCGCGTGCCTGGTCGGCGCGGCATTCCTCGCCGGATCGCTGGTGGGTCTCGCGTGGGGAGTCGATCACGGCTACCTCGCGATCGCGGTGTTCATGGTCACGCTGACCATCGGGTTGCGGACGGTCATGACGATCTGTGCGGTCGCGCTGGTCGCAGCGATGCCCGAGAACCGGACCTCGATCGGTACCGCGCTCAACGACACCGCTCAGGAGGTCGGGACCAGCGTCGGGACCGCCGTCGTCGGCACGTTCATCGCCGCGCTGGTGACCGTGAGCCTGCCGACCGGCGTCTGGAGCAGCGACCTGGTCACGTCGTTCTTCGACGGCGAACGGATCACCTTCGCGGTGCTGGCGGTCATCGTCGGATTCGTCGCGGGACTCGGTGCGCTGACACTCACCAACTCCCACGAGACCGAAGAGCCGCACTGATCGCCACCCCCCGGCCCATCGATCGGCCGAACGACCCACGGCCCCTGCGTTTTACGACGCAGGGGCCGATGTCGTACGGTCAGGGTCCGGTGGCAGAGGGGGAGCCGTGCAGGACGATCGCGGGTTTGACGATGACTTCGTGCCCATTGCGGAGTCCGACGACGCCCAGCGGTCCGCTTCGGCGACGCCGCCGAGTCTGGATGACCGGAGAAACAGCATTCCGGACCCCGGCGGCGCCCGCGGTTCCGCATCGGCGCTGATCTTTCTCGGTGTCGGCGCGCTGGTCGTCTTGCTGCTGGTGGTCACGGTCGTCGTCGGTCCGACGAGAGTCGATCTGCCCACCGGGCATTCCGCGCAACATACGCCGTCGATGAGCACCACCTTGTCCGCCTCGAGCTGGTCGCCGACGCCAACACCGGAACCTAGCGTGGCGGCCATCGACGGCGGCCCGGGCCCGGTGGCCGGCAACAACTTCAGCGCCGCCGACGACCCGTACAAGGTCGGGCCGAAGAACATGCCGTTCGCGTTCGCCTTCCCGGCCGGCTGGGACTGCATGTATTCGACGCTGTCATCGGTCAACACGACCGGCGGCTACACCTGCTTTCAGAGCGACCGCACCACCGGCGGGGGCGAGAGTCGTGTGGGTGGACGAATCGGCTATCAGCGATGCGCGGCCGTGTGCACGCCCGCCGAGATCGCCGAGGTCGGGACGCAGATGCGGATCGTGCCCGACGATTGGCGCCAGATCGATCCGTCGACGACCTTCGCCGAGCGGACCGGCGAGATGGCCGACAATCCGATGCCGCAAACCCGCGTCGGCATGCGCTACGCGTACGCGCCCGGCGGTCGAGGCGAACCCACGGTCATCGCCTTCGCGGTGCTGACCGGCGACTCGGGGTTCCGCGACACCATGCTCAAGGTGCTCAACAGCGTGCGCGCCAACGCGCGGTGACCCCGTTCGCACCGAATCACTGCGCGTACCGGTACGGCAGATACTGCACGTTCCAATGGTTCCCGTCGGGATCGTCGAAGTAGACGAAATGGCCCCACGGCTGGACGTCGACTTCGCTGACCTCGATACCCGCCTCGACCAGGTGGTCGCGTGCCGCGGTGATGTCGGAGACACACAGCATCAGCGTCCCGACGTTCGGCGGTGCGCCCTCGACGATGCCCTTCCCGAACGCGATCGAGCAGCCCGATCCCGGCGGGGTCATCTGGACGAACCGGATGTCGTCCGACGGCGACTGGTCGTGGTCGGGGAAGCCGACGCGGGTGTAGAACTCCTTCGCCCGGTCGACGTCGGTGACCGGCAGAAACGCAACCTCGAGTGTCCAGTCCATGATGCTCACCTCTCGTTGTTCGATCGTTGTTCGATCGTTGGTCTGTGACCAGCATGCGCGTGATTGCGGACGGCTCCGGTCCTAGATGGCGCCCTATGTCGACGCGCAAGTGACCCCTTCGACACGCTCGCTCGTTCCTCGCTCGCTGCTCAGGGAGCGGGGGAGAGCCTCAGGGAGCGGGGGAGAACCTCAGGGAGCGGGAAGACCACGCGCCCGACGAGTTCTCCCCATACGCTCTGACTGTGCAGCCCGACCGCCCAGTGACCATCTTCGGACCCGATTTCCCGTTCGCCTACGACGACTGGGTCACCCACCCGGCGGGCATCGGCAGCCTGCCCGACGACGCACTGGGGGCGGAGGTCGCGATCATCGGCGGCGGCATGGCCGGCATGGTCGCCGCGTACGAGCTGATGAGGATCGGTCTGCGGCCGGTTGTCTACGAACCCGAACGTATCGGGGGCCGGTTGTGGTCGGAGCACTTCGTGCCCGGCGAACCGGAGATCGCCGAGATGGGCGGGATGCGCTTCCCGGTGTCGTCGTCGACCTTCTTTCATTACGTCGACACGTTCGGCCTGCGGTCTGAGCCCTTCCCGAACCCGTTGACCGAGGCGGCCGGCAGCACCGTCATCGACCTGGGCGGCGAAACCCATTACGCGCGAACGCTCGACGACCTGCCGCCGATCTACCGGGAGATCGCCGACGCGTGGGACACCGCGCTGGAGCGGGTGTTCGGGTTCTCCGGCCTGCAGGATGCCATCCGCGACCGCGACTCCGTGCGGCTCAAAGAACTGTGGAACCGGCTCGTCGTCGAGTGGGACGACCGCAGCTTCTACGACTTCCTTGCCACCTCCGACGAGTTCGGCTCCCTGTCGTTCCGGCATCGGGAGCTGTTCGGTCAGGTCGGATTCGGTACGGGCGGATGGGATTCCGACTTCGCGAACTCGATGCTGGAGATCCTGCGGGTGGTCGTCACCAACTGCGACACCGAACAGCATCTGATCGTCGGCGGCGTCGAACAGGTGCCGCGGCGCCTGTGGTCGGACAGCCCGGCACGAATCCGGCACTGGCCCGTCGGGACGAGCCTGTCGTCGCTGCACAGCGGGGTACCCCGCGCCGGGGTCGCCGCCATCCGCAGGCTGGGGCCCGATCGCATCGAGGTCGTCGACCGGTGGGGCGACACCCGCGAGTTCCCGGCCGTCGTCGCGACCTGCCAGGCCTGGCTGCTGTCCACCGAAATCGATTGTGACGAAGCATTGTTCAGCCAGGACCTGTGGATGGCGCTGGACCGGACGCGTTACATGCAGTCGTCGAAGACCTTCATCATGGTCGACCGGCCGTTCTGGACCGATCGTGATCCCGGCACCGGCCGCGACACCATGAGCATGACGCTGACCGACCGCCTCACCCGCGGCACCTACCTGTTCGACAACGGACGCGACCGCCCCGGGGTGATCTGTCTGAGCTACACCTGGATGAGTGACGCCCTCAAGGTCCTGCCGCACCCGGTCGAGAAGCGAGTCTCGTTGGCGTTGGCGGCATTACGGAAGATCTATCCCGACGTCGACATCGCCGAACACATCGTCGGACGACCGTTGACGGTGTCGTGGGAGGCCGAGCCGCACTTCCTCGGCGCGTTCAAAGGGGCGCTGCCCGGCCACTACCGCTACAACACCCGGATGTACGGCCACTTCCACGGCCAGGACACCCTGCCCGACGACGAGCGCGGCATCTTCATCGCCGGCGACGACGTCTCCTTCATGCCGGCCTGGGTGGAGGGTGCGGTGCAGACCGCGCTCAACGCCGTCTGGGGCGTCCTCCATCACTTCGGCGGGAAGTGCCCCGCCGACAACCCCGGACCCGGAGACGTCTATGACCAGCTCGGCCCCATCGACATCGGACTGTGACAGTGAACGACACACATTCTCTCCGAATTGCGCTCTGGCAGTGCGAATCCCGACCAGAAGAGGTCGAGGAGAACCTCGGCCGCCTCGACGACGCCGCCGGACGGGCGGCGGCCGCGTCGGCCGATGTGCTCGTCACACCGGAGATGTTCGTGTCGGGGTACAACATCGGAGCCGGTGGCGCGCGACTCCGGGCCGACCCCCCGGACGGGCCGATCGCCCGACGGGTCGGTGAGATCGCCCGGGATCACGGTGTGGCGATTCTGTACGGGTGTCCCGAAATCGGTGACGACCTGGTGTACAACACGATTCGGCTCGTCGATCGGGACGGTGTGCAGCGCGCCGCCCACCACAAGACGCACCTCTACGGTGACCTCGATCGCGAGATGGTGACCGCCGGCGACACCCCACCCCCGGTGACCGAACTCGACGGGTGGCGGATCGCGATGATGACCTGTTACGAGGTGGAGTTCGGTGAGTTGGTCCGTTCGGCGGCCGTGCGTGGCGCCGATCTCGTCTGCGTGCCCACCGCGAACATGATCGAGTTCGACGCGGTTCAGCACGTCCTGTTGCCGGCCCGCGGCCTGGAGAGTCAGGTCTTCGTCGCCTACGCGAATTACTGTGGTGCCGAGGGGGATCTCACCTACGGTGGACGCAGCGAGGTCATCGCGCCGACCGGCGAGGCCCTCGCGATTGCCGATCGTGTACCGGAGATGCTCGTTGTCGACCTGAGTCGTGACCTGCTCGACGATTCGCGCTCCCGCAACCCCTATCTCGCCGATCGGCGACCCCAGTTGTATTGAGATATCTCTGGACACAGCGCTTTCCATACCTTACGGTTGCGTAGGAGTACAGGTTACTGCGCGGTAACCCTGCGCTCGTGGGGGTCGGAATCCACCTCGAATGTCATCGGCGGCGACCGTTGATGGTGCGAAGTGGGCACTCCGACAAGCAGTTTCAGCCAGGCTGTACGCATATCGCGGTCGACGACGGGAGTTCTCGGCCGCACCTGGACGTCGTGTGCCGTGTCGGGGCGGGTCGCGGCGGTGGCAGGATGCACCGGAGGGGACCCATGACCGACACATTTGCCGTCCGGCGCCCGCCGGATCTGATCGACGATCGACTACGCCGTCCCATGGCGCTGCTCGAGGCCATCGAGATCGACGAACTCATCGTCATCCCGGGCATCGACGCACTGCTCGACGCACCCGGCGAGTTCTCGCTGAGCTTCGACGCGTCGATCCGTCTGTCCGGGGTGTTGCGCAAACACGCGCACCGGGTGGGTGTCATGAAACGCATGATCATCGACCACCTCGACGAAACCGGCTGTGGCGCCGACCATCTGATGCGGGTTCCGTTGTCGCTGCCGGTGCGTGGTCTGCACTGCATCGTCGACGACCCACGGTGGCGGGACCGGCCCACGGAACTCGCCGCCGTGCGTGCCGCCTTCGCGTTCGTCGCCGTGCACGCACTCACCGATCCCACCGATTGTGGAACCGCATCTCGCTCGCTGACCCTGCGGCCCAGGCCCTTGCACGAGGAACGCGCCCTGCTGCGCAGCGTCGTCGCGACCGCCGCGCCCGGGCTGCACGACTCCGTCGGGCGGGCACTGATGCTGCACGTCAGGAAGGCGAGCGCCTTCTTCGCCGTCCCCGACACCGCGCGCGTGGTTGCCGCCGGCGGACGGACCGACCTCTCCTCGCTGCTCGCCTACAACCCCGATGCCCTGCGTGAGGCCTGCCGGGAGATCGGGTGGAACGAACGATCCGTGCGCATCGTGCCGCGGGGAGGCACCGGCACTGGCAGCGGCAGCGGCTGAGGGGCGCTTCGGCCCCGACGCGCTCACGCACACCGAGCGCTGAGCGGCGCTCCGGCATCGGCAGCGACTGAGGGGTGTCCCGGCCCCGACGCGCTCACGCACACCGAGCGCTGAGAGGCGTTCCGGCCCCAACGTGCTCACGCATACCGAGCGCTGAGCGGCGTTCCGGCCCCACCCGGTCACGCTCGCCGAGCGGCCGGGCAACGGCCGGTGTGACGGTACCCTGAAGGACATGGCCGAACCACAGCGGTATCGGTGGCTGCTGCACGTGGATCTCGACCAATTCCAGGTCTCGGTCGAGCGATTGCGGAGCCCCGAACTCGTCGGAGTCGCGGTCATCGTCGGCGGCAACGGCGACCCGACCGAGGCTCGCAAGGTGGTGACCTGCGCGTCCTACGAGGCGCGCGACGCAGGCGTGCGGGCGGGCATGCCCCTGCGGTCCGCCCACCGCAAACTGCCCGACGCGGTGTACCTGCCCCTCGACATCCCCGCCTACGACGTCGCGTCCGGCGAGGTCATGGAGGTCCTGCGGAGCTTCGGACATCCCGTCGAGGTGTGGGGCTGGGACGAGGCGTACCTGGGGATCGGGCCGTTGCCGGCGCCCCCGACACCCGTTGACACCGCGCCCGTTGACACCGCACCCGACGACGCGACCGTCGTCGGGATCGCCGCCGATATCCGCGCGGAGATCCTCGCGCGCAGTGGGCTCGCCTGCTCGATCGGCATCAGCGACAACAAACAGCGTGCGAAGATGGCGACCGGGTTCGCCAAGAAGGGCGTCTCGGGGGCCGAGCTGGCGGCGGACAAGGTGTTCCTCCTCGACGACCGGAACTGGCTCGACCTGATGGGCGATCAGCCCTGCCGCGAGCTGTGGAGCGTCGGGCCCAAGACCGCTGCGAAGCTCGAGAGCGCCGGCGTCGCCACCGTTCGCGATCTGATCGCGACTCCGCGCGACCGACTGATCTCGATTTTCGGTCCGCACCAAGGCAATTGGCTCTACGTCCTGTGCCGCGGCGGCGGTGACCCGTCGATCACCGAAGAGCCGTGGCTGGCCAAGTCGCACTCCAAGTCCCGGACCTTCCCCGTCGACCTCACCGACCGCGTCGAGATGCGATCTGCAGCAGAGCAACTCACCGGTGAGGTGCTCGACCAGGTGCTCGGCGAAGAACGTGTGGTCTTCCGGGTCGCCGTCACGGTGCGCACCTCGACGTTCTTCACCCGGACCAAGTCGCGCAAGTTGCCGGGGGAGACCACCAGCCGCGACGACATCCTTCCAGTGGTGATCGCGTTGCTCGATGACTTCGACGTCGACCGCCCGGTGCGGTTGCTCGGCGTGCGTCTCGACCTGGTGGCAGACGACGCGGAACTCACGGAGGTGGACGCGTGATCACGTCCCGGCGCACGATGCGCGCAGTGCTGGTGCTCATCGGTCTCGTCGTCACGGTGGCGGCCGGTCACCCGGCGCCGTCACCGGCGTCGCCTCGTCCCCGGCCCCCGCTTCCGGTCACCTACGACTTCTTCGCTGGTATCGCCGCCGAGCTCGCCGACCCGGGCGGATCGTTACCCGGGACCAACGACTTCAGCTGCCGCCCTTCGCCCGCCCATCGTCGGCCGGTGGTCCTTCTGCACGGCAGCGGCGGTGGGCGGCAAACCAATTGGGCCACCCTCGGGCCCGCGCTGGCCAACGCGGGGTACTGCGTGTTCGCTCCCACCTACGGCGCGGTCGGCACGGTCTGGCCGGCATCGGCGCTCGGCGGACTCGGCCCCAAGATCGACAGCGCATGGGACGTCAAGCTCTTCATCGATCGCGTACTCGCCGTCACCGGCGCGCGACAGGTGGACATCGTCGGGCATTCCGAGGGGACCCAGATCCCCACCTACTGGATGAAGTACTTGGGTGGGAAAGGCAAAGTGGCCCACTATGTCTCGCTCGCGCCGTACTGGCGGCAGGGGCCCGACGACGACGATGCCCGCGGGGAGTCGATCGCAGCGTTCCGTCGTGCGCTCGGCGTATCCGCCGCGCCCCGTCCACCCTGTCCGGCGTGTACGCCGCCGCCCCACGACGCGGACTTCAACCGGGCGGTACGTTTCCCCACGCCCTACCTGCCCGGCGTGCGGTACACCAACATCGTCACACGCTACGACGACGTCGTGGTGCCCTTCGACGTCGGCATCCTGCCCGGTGGGCCGGGCACCGAGGTGCGCAACATCGTGCTGCAGCACGGGTGCCCGCTCGATCATGCCGATCACCTGTCCATCGTCGCCGACCGTCGCGCGGTCGCCGAAGTGCTCGGGGCACTCGACCCGGCGCACGCGCCCCCCGTCCCGTGCGTCCCCGTGCCGCCCTTCACCGGCGGGTGAGCCGGCGATCGGTGGTGTGCCGCACGGACGGTTACAGGTCGTTACCCGCGTAGGACTGGTTGAAGCTCTTGTTCGTCAGCGGGAAGTCGGGAACGATCGTGTCGTTCAGCGCGACGGGCAGGGCGGGCCAGTTGAAGAACGACGGGTCGGTGATCCGCACCCGGGTCAGCAGACCGTCGTCGAGTTCCACGTGGCAGGTCACCGGACCTCGCCAGGCCTCAACCGAACCGATGCCGATGCCGTGTCCGCCGGACGCGTCGACCGATCCGCAGGTGTCCGATCCACCCGGTGCATGGCCCGGCTCGGACACCAGTGCGCACACCAGCCCCGCCGACACGGCGGCCTCACGTTCGCGGACGCGGAAGCGGGCCAGCACGTCACCTGCCGACTCCGTACACACCCTGAACGAGTCGGGCAGTTCGACGAACGGGTGATCGCGGCGCAGATCGGCGTCGATGCCGGAAGCGCGCGCGACATAGCCGACGGTCCCCAACGCGACGGCCTCGTCGGTGGGGAGCACACCGGTCCCCGCGAGCCGCTCGTGCACCATGCCGTGACCGCGGATCAATTCGCAGAGCGCGGCGATCTCGTCGCCGATCATGCCCACCGATGCGGGGTCCGGGAGGCGACGCACCGTGGCGCCACCGAGCCGGATTGCGCCACGCAGGAACCGGTGACCGGTGACCGTCTCGTTGATCCGCAGCAACCGCTCCCGCAGCGCGAGGGCGTGGACGTTCGCGATGCCGAATCCGGTGTCGTTCGCGATGGCGCCGATGTCGGTGACATGGTTGGCGAGACGTTCGAGTTCGAGGAGGATCGCCCGGACCCGACGCTGTGCCGGCGGGACGTCGACGCCGGTCGCGGCCTCCACCGCCATCGCGTAGGCCAGGGCGTGTCCGATCACGGTGTCACCGGTGACGTGCTCGGCGAGGTGAAGTGCCTCGGCCGGGGTACGGCCCTCGAAGCACTTCTCCACACCGCGGTGGAGGAACCACAGCCGGGGCTGCATCGCGATGATCGTCTCGCCGACGACGGAGAAGCGGAAATGCCCCGGTTCGATGATGCCGGCATGTACGGGGCCGACGGCGATCTCGTAGATGCCCGGCCCGGACACCTCCGCGAACGGGTAGCCGGCCACATCCGGCCCGAAATCGGGGGTCGGCCCGTCGAGCATCGGCGCCCATCCGGACGGCCAATGGGCATGGGTGACAAGTCGTTTGGGCATTGGGTGATTGACCGGCCGGACGCCGAAGAGGTCGGCCATCTCGCGTTCGAACCGTCCTGCGGGATAGGACAACTCGGCGAGGCTCGGCACCGCCGGGTCGGTGGCGGGGATGTCGACGGTCAGTTCGACGTCGTGCCCCGCCGAGCGGGCCGGGGCGACGAACACGTACCGGATCCGAAATCCGTCGCCGCGCGGACGACACACGACGGTGGCCAGCCGTCGGCCCTCGGCGAGTTGATCGGCGGCCGCGCCGGGCAATTGGTCGCGGCTGATCTGCCGGACGTCGTAGGTCATCACACACCGCCGATCGCGGCGGCCGCCTCGGTGAGCGCCGAGCCCACCGGACCGGCGATGAACGGCAGGACGGCACACACCACGAGCGCGGCGACGATCGGCATCTGCAGTCCGCCGGCACCGGTTGTCGAACCTGTCACCTCGGCGCCGGCTGTCGTCTCCGACGGGCGGCCGAACACCATCGGACCCGTGATGCGGATCAAGGCGGCGAACACCAGCGTGAGCAATGCCAGCACGACCAGTACCAGCCACCCCAGACCCGCCCGCCAGCCCGCGAACACGATCGACATCTCGGCGAGGAAGATGCCGAACGGTGGCATTCCGAGCAGCCCCACCAGTGCGGTCAGCCACGGCACCGCCAGCCGCGGACGGCGGGTCAGCAGGCCGCGCAGGTCGGCGATCGCGGTGGTCTGTTCGGTGGCGAGGATGCGTCCGGACAACACGAACATCACCGCTTTGATGAGGCCGTGCATCAGCATGTACAGCAGGACCGCGGCGAGTGCCGGCGCGCCGATCGCGGCGCCCACCGCCATCATGCCCATGTGCTCGATGCTCGAATAGGCCAGCATCCGCTTGTAGTCACGCTGTCGCCACAGCAGGCCGGCGGCCAATGCGACCGAGGCCGCGCCGAATGTCGCCAGCAATGCGCGCATCAGACCGGTGCCGAGCGTGTGGTCGGCGATCGCCTGGACGCGGATGATCGCATACAGCGCGCACGACAGCAGCACCCCCGACATCAGCGCCGACACGGCAGCAGGTGCCTGCCCGTGAGCGTCGGGCAGCCAGCTGTGCATCGGTGCGAGTCCGGCCTTGGTCGCGAAGCCGAGAACCGCCAGCGCGCTGCCCAGCCGCAGCAACCCGGGATCGAGACCGTCGGCTTGGGACAGGTCGGTCCACGCCAGCGTGGCCTCACCGCCGACCGACGACGCGTAGATCAGCACGATGCCGAAGAACGCCATCACGATGCCGACCGAGCCGAGGACCACATATTTCCACGCGGCCTCCAGCGCCAGCCGGGTGCCGTTGTGCGAGACCAGGAATGCGGTCGCCACCGTCGTCGCCTCGATGGACACCCACAGCAGGCCCAGGTTGTCGACCACCACCGCGAGCGACATCGTGCCGACGAAAACGCAGAGCAGGGCGGCGTAGCGCGGCGGCACGTCGGCGCTCGCCGACCCCAGTCCCGCCCAGGTGGCCACCAGCCCGACGGCCCCGATCGTGGTGAGCATCCAGGCCGACGCCATATCCGCGCGGACCTGGCCGCCCAGAGCGGTCACCGGGGCCGACAAGGTCGCCGACAACCATGCGCCGGTCGCGCAGGTGACGGCACTGACCGTGACGGGCGCCCAACGGCGCACGACTGCCGGACCGGCGGACGGCAGTGTCGCCGTCGCGCACACGATCGCGACCAGGACCGGGAGGAGAGGTAGCAAGTCCATCAGTCGTGCAGCCTGTTCAGTCGGGTGATGTCGGTGTCGCCGAACTCGTCGCGCAGCCGAACGGTGAACACACCTAGGATGACCATCACCAGCAGGACGTCGAAGGTGGCGGCGAACTCGACCAGCAACGGCACCCCACCCGAGGAGAAGAAGGCGACCGCGGCGATTCCGTTGTCCAGCACGAGGAAACCGACCAGCATGGTGATCGCCTTGCGGCGGGTCGACATCGCCAGCAACCCGATCAGGATCACCGCGACACCGACCGGGGTCAGCCGGATCGCCTCGTCCGGACTGTCGGAGACCAGCGGCCAGATCGCGGCGTACGCGCCCACCGACAGCGCCGCCGCGAGCACCAGGGTCGCCGTCGGATTGATCAGCGGTCGATCGGTGTCGGGTTCGGTGTCGCCATCCGCAGAGCGCGATGAGCGCAGCGCCCGCGCGAGCAGCAGCGGCAGTGCGACGATCTTGACCGCGACGACCAGGGCCACCACGGCCACCGTCCAGCGATCGTGATGATGCGCGCCGATCACCGCGACCAGCACCGCCAGCGCTGCACCCTGCGCGGCGAGCACTCGAACGGCGCCGCTCTCGGATCGGCGCCAGACCGTCAGCAGCGCGGTGACCAGCAGCGCACCCGCGCACGCCTCGAGAATCGCGATCATGCCGGCACCACCGCCGACATCGCCACGGCGAGGAAGGCGAGAACCATGGAACCGGCCAGCAGCTCGGGCACCCGGAACAGCCGCAGTTTCGCCATGCCGACCTCGGCCACCGCCAGCAGCGCACCGAGCACCAGGACCTTGACCACCAGACTCACCACCCCCACGATCAATGCCGGTCCCGCCGCCGTGGCCACCCCCCACGGCAACGCAAGGTTCGCGAGCAGGCCCAGCAGGGCGACCAGCTTCAGCGACGCCGCCAGATCCAGCCAGGCCAGGTCTCGTCCCGAGCTCTCCAACACCATCGCCTCGTGGATCATCGTCAGTTCCAGGTGTGTCGACGGGTTGTCCACCGGTAGCCTCGACCCCTCCGCGATGACCGCGATCACCAGCGCCGCCAACGCCAGCAGCCCGACCGGTGAGACGATCACCGCCGGATGCTCCAGGCGCACGTCGAGGATTTCCGACAGGTCGGAGCTGCGGGCGGGGGTGGAGATCGCGTAGATGGCCAGCAGCAGGGTGGGTTCGACCAGGGCCAAGACCGTCAGGTGGCGGCTGGCGCCCATGCCGCCGAACGCGGTGCCCCCGGCCAATCCCACCAGCGCGGGCACGATCGCGCCCACCGCCATCACCGACACCACCACGAACAGGTCGCCGGGGACGATCGTGGCGCGGGAGGTCAACGGGATCAGCAAGCACAGCGTCAGCGCTGCGGCCGCACCGATCACCGGCCCCAGCCACAGCAGCTGTCCGCCGGTCGGGATGCGTTGCGGCGCACGGCGGAACATCTTCGCGAGGTCTCGCCACGGCTGCCACACGCCGCCGCCGCGCCGGCCCTCGAGGGTGGCCTTCACCGTGCGGATCACGCCGAGGAGCAACGGCGCGAGCGCCACGACGGTCAGCGCCTGGACAATCGCGACCACCACCGCATCACCGGTCATAACGGCATCGCCGCGATCACCATGACAACGACCACGGCCGTGAACGAATAGACGATGTAGCGGTGGATGCTGCCGTTCTGTATCCGCCGCGCCCACACGCCGGCCGCGTCGAGCAGCCGCAGCAGCGGCAGATACACCCGATGCTCGACGACGTCGTCGGTGGTCAGGGCGGCGTCGACACGTTCGACGAGATACTGCGATTCGCCGCTCTGGGTCACCTCGACGTCGCGTGTCGGCGCCAGCACGTCGTCGAAGACGCGGAGCACGGGCTCGGAGAAGGACGTCGCGGTGTACTGCATCCGCGGGTTCGTCAGCACGCCGCCGCAACCCCACGGCAGCTCGGCGCGTTCGGCCCGATGCCGACGGGCCAGGGCGAATGTCGTGGCCGCCACCGGAATCAGCGTCACCGCCGCCAGCAGCACGATCGCGCCCGGCGACAGGCGTGCGGTCAGACCGGGGATGACGACGGCGAGCGGATGACCCGAGGTGTCGGCCCCCGTATCGGGTAACAGCGGCACCAGCGCCCGGCACGTCGCACCCGGGAGCAGGCCGAGCGCCAGGACTGCGATCGCACCGAGCACCAGGCTGACACGCTCGGCCGGGCCCGCCTCGTGGGCGTCGGCGGCGCCGGCCGAGCGTGGCAGGCCCAGGAATCCGATGCCGTAGGCCTTCACGAACGTCAGGATCGACAGACCGACGGTCAGCGCCACGACGGCGACCGAGACCGGGAACAGCAGCCGGTCGACAACCGGCGCCCCCTCCGGGGTGGCGTGCACCAGGCTCTGGAGCAGCACCCACTCGGCGACGAACCCGGCCGTGGCGGGCAGCCCGGCCGCACCGAGTGCGCCGATGCCGAACACGCCCGCGGTCGTGGGCATCCGCGCGGACAGTCCGCCGAGTGCGTCCAGGTCGCGGTGTCCGGTCGCGTGCATCACCGATCCGGTGGCGAGGAACAGGGTCGCCTTGAACGCGGCGTGCGCGGCGCACAGCAACAGCGCGGCCAGCAGCACCGCCGATGCGACCAGCGGGCTGCCGGCAGCCTGCAGCAGCACGTAGGCGCCGACGGCGAGCGCGATGAGTCCGAGGTTCTCCGTGGTCGAGTAGGCGAGGAGCACCTTGAGGTCACTGCTGACCGACGCCCGCAGGATTCCGTAGGCGGCCGAGACGCCGCCGGTGGCCAGCACGATCGCCCCCCACCATGCGGGTAGATCGGGCACCAGCCGCAGACACACCAGCAGCAGCCCGTACACACCGAGTTTGACCATCGCCGCGCTCATCAGCGCCGAGACGTAGGTCGGTGCCTCGGGATGAGCGTGTGGCAGCCAAACGTGCACTGGTACCAGGCCCATCTTGACCGCACAGCCCAGCGCGATCAGACTCGCACCCCACAGTCGCGCCGACCCGTCGGCAGTCAGGTGCGCGAAGTCCGCGGACGGACCCGAGGTCGCGCACAGGGTCGCGAAGCCGGCGGCGAGCAGCACGAAACTCAACTGCGACATCGCGGCATACCAGACCGCCGACCGGACCGCGGAGACGCGGTGGGCGTGGTCGGCGAGGACCAGTGCGGCCGATCCCAGCGCCATCAGTTCCCAACCGAGGAGGAAGGTGATCGGGTTGGCCGCGGCGGCCACCAACTGCATGCCCGCCACGAAGACCGCGAACGCGGACCACCCGGTCCGCGATGCGGCCGGCCCGTGTTCGGTCGCCGCACCGGTCCACGCGGCGAGTACCGCGACCGCGGAGACCAGCAGTAGAAAGAAGCCGCCGAGCCGATCGGGGTCGACGACCAGTTGCATCCCGGGTAGCGCGGTGGGCAGCGTCAACCGTGCGGTGGAGCCTGCCATGGCCAACCCGCCGGCGAGGGTACCGAGCACAGCGGCCAGCACGCAGAGACCACCGGCGGTCACGGACCGGCGCGTCGTCGTCGGGGATACGCAGGCCGCGACGACCGCGAGGAGACCGGCCGCGAAAGGTGCGGCGAGAAGCGCAGTGGGCATGATCAGCGCCCAGAGATCTGCCGTAATGCGGCCACGATGTCCGCCGGGGTGGGTGGATCGCCGGGAATCTCGAGGTCGACCGGTATCACCGCGGACACCGGACCCACGACACCGTAGGCGTCCCGGAAACAGCCGCCGTCGATCGCCGCGTCACCGGCCGCGACGACGATGCGGGGAGCCGGCATGGACTCGAACGTGTTGCGCAGGGGGCTGGCCATATTGCGGGTCACGCACCCGGCGACCAGCAGCACGTCGGCGTGCCGCGGTGACGCGACGAGGTGGATCCCGTACCGCTCGACGTCGTAGACCGGTCCGAGGGCGGCCTGCAGTTCGAGTCCGCAGTCGTGGCCACCGCCCGCGTCGACGTAGCGGACGTGCATGCTGCCGCGCAACCTGCGGGCCTTGGCCTGCCACGGTGCGTTCGACGGGGATCGGGCCGGGGCCGGAGGGGATGACTCGGCGATCCGGCCGGTGCGCAGAACGAGTGCGGCGAGGGTCGACAGCGTGGCACCGGATCGGTGCTTGCGCCGCGCCGGCGCCGTGTCCGCGGGGAGAACCGCGGATTCTGGGGCCGACGGACTCATTTCCTGGTCACCGGGGGTAGGGATGCGATCGCCTCGAGCTGAGCCTGCTGCGCGCCGAGCGTGTCGAACAGGAAAGTCCGCGCGATGACGAGCAATTCGGAGACCTTGGGGTGTGCGAGTTCGTAGAACACGGCGTTGCCGACCCGCTCACTGACCACCACGTGATGGCGTTTGAGCACGGCGAGGTGTTGCGACAGAAGCGTCGGTTCGAGCTCGGTGATGGCCAGCAGTTCGCTGACCGCCGTCGGCGCGTCGTTGGCGCTGAGCACTTCGAGTACGCGGATCCGCGCGGGATGCGCGAGCGCCTTGAACAGGTTGGCCTTGATCTCGTACAGCGGACGTTCTGGTCCGCTCATCGCGCCGTTGGACGCCATCGGTAACTCCTCGACCACGCAATGACTTGACTGATTTCTGGATTGATGAATTGCACGAATTCTCAATCCGTACGATAGCCCAGACCTATGGGCGTCGCCAAGTCGCTCCGCCGACGATGGCGGAGACCCGGGTGGTCGCCTGCACGCGGCGGCCCCCGCACATGAGTTCAGGTCGCGGTGTCACGCGGGATCCGGACTCCGATCAGTTCGGCATCCGCATCGGCGTCGAGGCCGATCTGCCCCCACGCAAGGCCCACCCGCAGCACCGCATACGCCGATGTCGGGAAGCGGTCGATCTCGCCGTCCGGGTCGATCGTGAGTGCGGTGGCGGGCATGCCCGGTGAGTGCCCGACGACCAGTACGGTCGAGGCTTCCGCGGGCGCGTGCAGGCGCAGCGACTCGAGAATCTCGTCGGGCGAGCCGCCATAGATCTCGTCGACGAAGGTGGTCGGGGCATCGATCCCGGTCTGCTCGAGCGTCTCGCGGGTGCGGGTCGCGGTGGAGCAGAGGACGGCGTCGATGTGCAGTCCTTCGCGGGTCATCCATTCCCCCGCGAGGGCGGCCTCGCGTTGTCCGCGGTCGGCGAGTGGGCGATCGTGATCGCCGACGCCGGGCGGATAACCGGACTTCCCGTGCCGCAACAGCACCAATGTGCGGCTCATGCGACCCCCTCGATTCGACGGGTACCGGGTGGCGCTGCTGCGATCTCACGCAGGACGGTCACGGTCGCCCGCCACGCCGACGCCTCCTGTCGGCAGAAGGCGGCATGCTCGTCGTTGCCGGTGAGTTGGAGATCGTCGGCACGCTCGTCGTAGTCGATGCACTCGTCGAGCGCGGCGGCGATCAGCGCCGCGGCGAGTGACGGGGTGGCACACACCCGGGCGATGGTCTCGGCGTCGAGCGTCGCGAGTCGTTCGAGTTCAGCGCGGTAGGACATGTGCCTCACGGTACGGCGCGACACCGACAGGGTGGCGGCACCACACCGAGCCGCCCCGAACGTGCCTCACATCCGTCCGACGGCGTCGAGCAGCACGCCCAGCGTCGTCAGCTGCTCGTCGAACGAACCGTCCACCTTGGCCAGCATCTCGTCGATCCCCACCGCGCGGTAGGCCCGCAGCCGGTCCACGATCATCTCCGGCGGTCCGAGAAGGTTTGTGCGACTGCCCAGTTCGAGCGGGACCGCGCGACGGGCCGCGTCCCGATCGCCGGCGCGCCACAGGTCGGCGACCCGGGCGACATCCTCGCCGAACCCGAGCCTGGCGAATGCGTCGTTGTAGAAGTTACGGCCGCCGGTGCCCATCGCCCCGATGGTGAACGCGTAGCCGTCGGCGTGCCGCCGGGCCGCCTCGTCGACGTCGTCGGTGACCTCGACGGCCACCGGCGCGACCAATGTCAGATCCGTGAGAGAACGTCCGCCGGCGGCGGCGCCCTCACCCAGCGGTCCGAGGAACACCTCGGCCGCCTCCGGGATGAATGCGTTGCCGAGCCAGCCGTCGGCGAGTTCTCCGGTCAGTCGCAGATTCGCCGGCCCCATCGCCGCGACGTACACCGGGACGTGGGCGGGCGCGACCAGCGGGGTCAGCGCCGCCCCCGCACTGTCGGGGAGTGGCAGCGGGTAGATCTCGCCGGGATGCTCGAGTCGATCGCCGCGTTCGATGATGCGGATGATCTCGATGGTCTCCCGCGTCGTCTGCACCGGTTTGGTGAATCGCACCCCGTGAAAACCCTCCATCACCCGCGGGCCCGACACCCCGACGCCGAGCGTGAATCGGCCACCGGAGAGCTGCTGCAGACTCATCGCGGACGTACCCAGCAGCGCGGGCGAACGCGAGCCCAACTGCACCACGAACGTGCCCAGGCCGATCCGTTCGGTGCGTGCCGCGACGTAGGCGAGGCCGGTCAGCGCGTCGTATCCCCACACCTCGGGCACCCACAGGGTGGAGACGCCCAGCCGTTCGGCCTCCTGCGCGAACTCCACCGCGCCCGGTAGCCGCGGTTCGATCATCGCTCCGATGCGCATCGTCGTCTCCTCGCCGGCCGACCTGGCCTGCACCCGTCCTGACGCCGCTCGTTCCCCGCGTACTCATCGCCGATCGGCAATGCGCCGCAAACCCACGTGCCGCTCTATGCAGGGTGGCATAGTCCATGATGGGCCAGCAACCATCCGAGCCGCCAAGGGGATCACCAGTGCGCTATCGCGATCAACCGACCATCGAGGTCGCCGAGAAGTTCGACGCCGACCCGGCGACGGTGTGGGATCTCGTCACCGACATCACGTTGCCGACCCGATTCTCGGCGGAACTGCAGCGGGTCGAGTGGCTCGACGGTGCCGACCACCTCGAGGTGGGGGCGCGCTTCCGTGGCCACAACCACCATCCGGCGCTCGGCGACTGGCAGACCGAGTGCCGGGTCGTCGAGTTCGAGCCGCCCACCCGCTGGGTGTACGAGGTCTCCGCCGCCGAACCGTTCGCGACCTGGGGATTCGAGGTCGACCCGGAGCGTGACGGCGGCGCGACCGTGCGGCAGTGGGCGCGCATGGGTCCCGGCCCGTCCGGACTGACCCCGGCGATCGAACGGATGCCCGAGAAGGAGGGCCGGATCATCGCCCGACGGCTGCGGGAATGGGAACAGGGCATGCGCGCCAACCTCGCGGGACTCCGCGAGATGCTCGGCCACTGACGCCGCCCACGCACGCCCGGCACACGGGCCTACAGCGATCCGGGCGACCGACTGGTTAGCCTGGACCGCGTGCACTCCTGGCTCCCCGCGTTGCTCGCGCTCATCGCGGCGCTGCTGATCGCCACCGGGTCGGTGATGCGTCAGCGCGCGTCGCACGCGTCCGGCGCGATCCGTCAGGGGTGGTGGCTGGGTGCGGTTGTCGCGTTGTGCGGCTTCGCCTTTCAGGTCGCAGCGCTGGGTCTGGGGCCGATCCTGCTGGTCCAGCCACTGGTCACCTTCGCGGTGCTGTTCGCCCTGCCGTTGGAGGCCTGGGCCGACCATCGCCGCCCCATGCGCATCGAGTGGATCTGGGGTGCGGTGCTCGTGGTGTGCGTGACGGTGTTCCTGACGATCGCGCAGCCCGAGCCGTCGGACCGCCGACCGAACAACATGCTCACCGTGATCATCGTCGGGGCGATCGTCGGCGTGCTGGTGTGCTGTGTGATCGTCGCCGAACGGTCGAACCGGCACTATCGCGCCCTGCTGTACGGGGTGGTCGGCGGCATGCTGTTCGGGATGTCGGCGATCCTCGTCAAGACCGTGGTCAATCAGTCCGTCGAGGACGGTCTGCGCACCTTCGTGCAGCCCGGCCTCTACCTGTTCCTGGTGGTCGCCGGATGCGCGATCGTCGCGCAGCAGCGCGGCTTCGGAGCCGGTGAACTTCAGACGTCGTTCCCGGCGCTCACCGTCACCGAACTGGTCGCGTCGATGGCACTGGGCATCGCCCTGCTCGGCGAGAACATCGCGGTCTCCGTGCCCACGGCGCTGTTCCTCGGCGTGGTGCTCGCGGCCATCGTGCGGGCCGTGCTCGAACTGGCACGCCACGCCGGCGAACGGGCCGAGCACATCGTGTGGCCCGATGGACCGGACCCGATCAGCAAATGCTGACGCGGGCGTGGCAGCGCGACGGCGTCAGTTCGCGCTGACGGGCTTGACCACGGAGTTGATCTCCTGCGCCCAGTCGCTGGCCTGCTTGGCGGGCTTGACGACCGACGAGTTGTCGTGACGTGCGTGCTCGCCGACCTGGGTCGCGCCGCGCTTGGTCAGCATCTCGGCGATGATCTCTCCACCGCGGTTGAAGGTCTCGCCGTACACCGAGTCGCCGAGTCCGAAGACCGCGAAGCGCAGTCCGGTCAGATCGGGATCGACCGAATCGAGCTCCTCGGCGAACGGCAGCGCGCCGGTGGGGAGCTCGCCCTCGCCGTAGGTCGAGCAGACGATGACGACGAAGTCGGCGGGATCGAGATCCTCGACGGCGAACTCGCTCATGTCGTAGATCGACGGATCGTGATCGACCGCGAGCACATCGGAGATGGCATCGGCGACCAACTCGCCGTTTCCGGTTTCCGTGCCGTACAGAATGACGACCGACATGACAGATCTCCTCTCGTGGCCGCGCGTTCTTCTATCACGACCCAGGCAACTTCGGTGAACGAGGGTACCCGCGCGTGCCTCCTCGGTGGTAATCGACGAGAACGCCCAGTTCAGAGGGGGTGGGAAAAATTACTTGGATGTCCTACTATTGGGTGCAGAGGCCAATATCCCGACTTCGATGAAAACCAGGTGATCTCTCGTGTCTGCTTCTGACGTCCGGTCCATCCCGCACTACTTGAACGGTTCGGCCGTGACCGCCACCGACGGTCGGTTCGCCGACGTCTTCAATCCGAGTACCGGTCAGGTCGCCGCGCAGGTGCCGCTGGCCACCACGGCCGAGGTCGACGCCGCGGTCGCCACCGCCGTCGAGGCGCAGAAGGAATGGGCGGCGTGGAATCCGCAGCGTCGCGCCCGGGTGATGATGCGTTTCGTCGACCTGGTCAACCAGAACGCCGACGAGTTGGCCACCCTGCTCTCGCTGGAGCACGGCAAGACCCACGCCGACGCGAAGGGTGACATCCAGCGCGGCATCGAGGTCATCGAGTTCGCCATCGGCATCCCGCACCTGCTCAAGGGTGAGTTCACCGAGGGTGCCGGCGGCGGCATCGACGTGCATTCGGTCCGCCAGCCGCTCGGCGTGGTGGCCGGCATCACCCCGTTCAACTTCCCCGCGATGATCCCGCTGTGGAAGGCCGGCCCGGCCCTCGCGTGCGGCAACGCATTCATCCTCAAGCCCAGTGAGCGGGACCCGTCGGTGCCGGTGCGGCTGGCCGAACTGTTCACCGAGGCGGGTCTGCCCGACGGTGTCTTCCAGGTCGTCCACGGCGACAAGGAATCCGTCGACGCGCTGCTCAACAATCCCGATGTGCAGGCCTTCGGCTTCGTCGGCAGCTCCGACATCGCGCAGTACATCTATTCGACGGCGGCGGCCAACGGTAAGCGCTCGCAGTGCTTCGGCGGCGCCAAGAACCACATGATCATCCTGCCCGACGCCAATCTGGATCAGGTCGTCGACGCGTTGATCGGTGCCGGCTACGGCAGCGCCGGCGAGCGTTGCATGGCCATCTCAGTGGCCGTGCCGGTGGGGGAGCAGACCGCAGATCGGTTGCGCGCCCGCCTGATCGACCGTGTCAACGCGCTGCGGGTGGGTCACAGTCTCGATCCGAAGGCCGATTACGGCCCGCTGGTGACCGCGGCCGCCCTCGAACGCGTCAAGGGTTACATCGGCAAGGGTGTCGAGGAGGGTGCCGACCTGGTGATCGACGGCCGCGAGCGCACCAGCGACGAGCAGACCTTTGGTGACGAGGACATCTCCAACGGATTCTTTGTCGGCCCTACCCTTTTCGATCATGTCACCAAGGACATGTCGATCTACACCGACGAGATCTTCGGTCCGGTGCTCGCAATCGTCCGCGCCCACGACTATGAAGAGGCCCTCGCGCTGGCGTCGGATCACCAGTACGGCAACGGTGTCGCGATCTTCACCCAGGACGGCGACGCCGCCCGCGACTTCTCCGCGCGGGTCAACGTCGGCATGGTCGGCGTCAACGTCCCGATCCCGGTCCCGGTGGCCTACTACACCTTTGGTGGGTGGAAGCGCTCAGGTTTCGGTGACCTCAACCAGCACGGCCCGGCATCGATCCAGTTCTACACCAAGACCAAGACGATCACCTCGCGGTGGCCGTCGGGCATCAAAGATGGCGCCGAATTCGTCATCCCGACGATGGACTGACGCGGCCTGATGACCACGTTCACAGAGAGCGGTCTCGACGGCGACGAGCGGGTGATCGTCGAGACCGCAGCGGGTTTCGCCGCGAAACGGCTCGCGCCGTTCGCCCTCGAATGGGATGCGTCCAACCACTTCCCGGTCGACGAGCTGCGCGAGGCCGCCGAACTGGGCATGGGTGCCATCTACTGTTCCGAGGATGTCGGAGGCACCGGACTGCGCCGCCTCGACGGGGTGCGGATCTTCGAGCAGCTCGCCTACGCCGACCCGGCCGTGGCCGCGTTCCTGTCGATCCACAACATGTGCACCTGGATGGTGGACAAGTACGGCACCGATGAGCAACGCGCACAGTGGATTCCACGACTGGCGAGCATGGAGACCATCGCCAGTTACTGCCTCACCGAACCCGGCGCCGGATCGGACGCGGCGGCGCTCGCCACGCGCGCCGAACGCGTCGGGGACGATTACGTGCTGACCGGGGTGAAGCAATTCATCTCGGGGGCCGGGTCGAGTGACCTGTACGTCGTGATGGCACGGACCGGCGGCTCGGGGCCGAAGGGCATCTCGACGTTCCTCGTCGAGAACGGTTCGCCCGGACTGTCGTTCGGCGCGCAAGAGCACAAGATGGGGTGGCACGCCCAGCCCACCGCCCAGGTCATCCTCGACGAGGTCCGGGTGCCGGCGTCGAATCTGCTCGGCGCACAAGAGGGTATCGGGTTCGGCATCGCGATGAACGGTCTCAACGGCGGCCGGATCAACATCGCCGCGTCGTCGCTGGGCGGGGCGCAGGCCGCGTTCGACAAGGCCGCGAGCTACGTGGCGTCGCGCAAGGCGTTCGGCCAGGCGCTGATCGACGAGTCGACGATCCGCTTCACCCTCGCCGACATGGCCACCTCGCTGCAGACGTCACGGCTGATGCTCTGGCACGCCGCCGCCGCACTCGACGCCGACGCGCCGGACAAAGTGGAGCAGTGCGCCATGGCCAAGCGCTACGTCACCGACAGCTGCTACACGGTGGCCGACCAGGCCCTGCAACTCCATGGCGGCTACGGATACCTGTCCGAGTACGGAATCGAGAAAATCGTGCGCGACCTCCGGGTGCACCGCATCCTTGAGGGGACCAACGAGATCATGCGGGTGGTGCTCGGCCGTTCCATTGCCGCGCGGCACCGTGAGAACTGAAGAGACAACAGGAGATTCGACAATGACGACGATTGCCTTCCTGGGACTGGGCAACATGGGCGGCCCGATGGCCGCGAACCTGGTGAAAGCCGGCCACACGGTGCACGGCTTCGATCCGGTGCCCGAGGCCGTGAAGACCGCACAGGCCAATGGGATCGACACCTTCCCGACAGCCGTCGAGGCGGTGGCGACCGCCGAGGTCGTCATCACCATGCTGCCCAGCGGCGCCATCGTGAAGAATCTGTACGCCGAGATCCTGCCCGCCACCCCCACCGGCGCGCTGTTCATCGACAGCTCCACCATCTCCGTCGACGACGCCCGCTCCATCCACACCCAGGCTGTCGACGAGGGTTTCGCCCAGATCGATGCCCCGGTGTCGGGCGGGGTCAAGGGGGCCGTCGCCGGCACGCTCGCGTTCATGGTCGGCGGTGAGAACGAGGCCTTCACCGCCGCTCGCTCGACGCTCGAACCCATGGCGGGCAAGGTGATCCACTGCGGTGGCGCCGGCGCCGGACAGGCCGCCAAGGTGTGCAACAACATGGTGCTCGCCGTGCAGCAGATCGCGGTCGGCGAGGCCTTCGTGCTCGCCGAGAAGCTGGGTCTGTCCGATCAGGCGCTCTACGACGTGATCACCGGTGCCACCGGCAATTGCTGGGCCGTGCAAACCAACTGCCCGGTGCCCGGTCCGGTGCCCACGTCGCCGGCCAACAACGACTACAAACCCGGCTTCGCCACCGCCCTGATGAACAAAGACCTCGGTCTGGCGATGGACGCCGTCGCCAGCACCGGCTCCCGCGCGCCGCTCGGCACCCACGCCGCTCAGCTGTACAAGGCGTTCGCCGAACAACATTCGGATCTGGACTTCAGCGCGATCATCACGTCTCTGCACTGAGGTGCTACCGCTGATCGAGTGAACCCCGCCGATCGAGTGCCATTTTCGTTGATCGATCTCATCGAGACCGACCTCACACCCACACCGTCGCCAGCCAAACCGTCACCGCGGCAACGACGATCAGCCCGATGTTGAGGCCGATCTGCTTCGTCTCGCCGCGGGACAGGTGAAACCCGGTGGCCAGAACCTGCAGGGCGACGAAACCGATTGCGGCGCAGAGTGCCAACACCGGGGCGATACCGGTGAGCGGGGGCAGGATCAGACCGATCGCGCCGAGTACTTCGATGGCGCCGATTGCCCGGACGCCGGGCATGGGGATCGCGGTCCCGGCCCACGCCATCATGGGCTGCAGTTGCTCCTGGCTGCGGATCAACTTCAGCCCGCCCGAATAGAGATAGAAGACCGCCAGCAGGGCGGCGACGATCCAGTACGCGATGGTCATGGTTACTCCTCGGAGAAGTCGCCGGAGTTACGGCGCAGGGACTCAATGGCTTTTACCAGTGAGACCATCTCGTCCTCGCTCATGCCGACATCGGAGAACACTGCGCGATTGAGTGTCGTCGTGGCGTCCTCGACCGTGGACTGACCCAGTGCGGTGATCTGCACCAGTGTGGTGCGTCCATCGGTCGGATGCGGTACGCGCCGAACGAGGTCGGCCTCCTCGAGGCGGCGGATCGCGTGCGTCACGCTGGTCACGTGCACTTGCAGGCGGTCGCTCGCCTTGGTGATCGGCAGCGCACCCTGCCGGGAGAACGCCAGCAGGCGCAGCAGTTCGAAGCGCGAGAAGGTCAGGTCGTAGGGCCGCAGCGCCGACTCCACCCTGGCCAAAAGGATCTGGTGGGCGCGCATCACCGAGGTGACCGCGACCATCCCGTCGGCGACGTCGCCCCACCCCGCGTCGATCCAGTTCTCCCGTGCCTGCTCGATGGGGTCGAAAGGCATGCTGCGCCCGGCCATGTGATCACCCTAGGGCATGGGCTGCGGTCCGGAACCGATCCGTCGCCACCCCCACGACCCGCGGCCACCAACTCATCCGCCGACGCCATCCGCATGACAACCATGGTTCCTCCCCCTCGTTTGCGAGAACTCTCCAAATACTTGCGGAGAGTTGTCGCAAACCGGGGGGAAGAACGTCAACCGGCTGCCCGGTGCTCCAACAACATCCGGATCGCGTCGACGATGGTGTCCACCAGCCCCGCGACGGTGTGGTCGCCCAGTTCGCCGCGCTCCTCGTCGGACCGCATCATGATGGCGGACTCGACGAGCCGAAACGGCAACAATGCCCTGGTGTCGGCGGGATCACCGAGCGCGGTGGCCGCCAGGCGCTCGTAGATACCTGCCAATTCGCCACGCGCAGAACGGAATTCGGCGAACTGTGGATCGCGTACCTCGGGCAGGAGGTAGAGCGCACCCAGGTTCCAGCGTGACTCGGCCAGTTGAGTGACGTCATAGCGGGCGAGGTCGAGGAGTCGGTTCAGCGCCGGTCCGTCGCCGTCGAGGAGTTCCCGGGCGCGTTCGAGGGGCGCGGTGACCGTCGTCCCGAGCAGTGCGACGAGGATGTCGTCCTTTGTCCCGAAGTAGTGGTACATCGACGCCTGACGGATACCCACGGCCTCGGCGATCATCCGGGTCGACGTCCCGGTGTAGCCGTGCCGGGTGAACAGTTCGGCCGCCGCGTCGAGAATCTCCTCGCGTGCGGTCTCGCCCCGGCGCTTCGGTTTCTCCAGACGTGGCCGACCCGGCCCGACGGGACGTGGGGTGGAGCGTGCGGCCATCGGAAAGCCCAACTCCTCTTCGGGTGTTTACGTCTCGCGACAGAATTACCCTAGCGCAGTGATGGTCCGAGGTCGCGCCGGCCGACCTGCGTCGGCGTAACACGGCTGTAGCAGGAGGTAGCGTAAGCGCAACAAATCTGTCACTTGATAGAAAAACCGCTGCGGTTATCTATCAACTGGCAGATAAACCAAGCTCGACGTGGAGCCTTCGACACCAGAGAGAAGCACCCATGACCTCCACCGCCCCAAATTCCGCACCCCAGGCCAACGGCATTTCGTCGGTCGAGGATGCCGCGACGCTGACCCAGCTCGGCTACGAACAGGAACTGCACCGGGGGATCGGCGGCTACGCCGCGTTCGCCTCCGGTTTCTCCTTCGTCTCGATTCTCACCACCGTCTTCGCGCTGTTCGCCCTGGGCTTCGGCCTGGGCGGTCCGGCGTTCTTCTGGACCTGGCCGATCGTGTTCGTGTGCCAGTTCTGCGTGTGCCTGATCTTCGCCGAACTCGCCGGCAAGTTCCCGGTGGCCGGCGCCATCTATCAATGGTCGCGCCGACTCGCCGGCAATGCGGTCGGCTGGTTCGCCGGATGGTTCATGCTCATCGGTTACATCGTGAGCGTGGCCGCCCTGGCGATCGCGATGCAGAGCGTGCTCCCCGAGATCTGGTCCGGATTCCAGTTCGTCGGCGACGATGTCAGCCTCACCTCGGTGTCGGGCGCGACCAATGCGATCATCCTCGGCACGATCACGATCATCCTGTGCACGGCGATCAGCGCGGTCGGGGTGTCGTTCATGGGCAAGATCACCGTCACCGGCGTCACCATCGAGATCGTCGGCGTGGTGCTGCTCGTGGTGCTCATGTTCCTCAAGGCCGAGCGGTCGCCGATGGCGGCGGTGGCCAACGACGGTTCGCACGGCACCGGCCTCGGCTACTTCCCTGCATTCCTCGCCTCGATGCTGATGGCGTGCTACGTGATGTACGGATTCGACTCCGCCGCGGAACTCTCCGAAGAGACCAAGGATCCGCGGCGGACCGCACCCAAGGCCATCGTCAACGCGCTGCTGATCTCGTTCGTCGGTGGTGGCCTGATGATCCTCGGTGCGCTGATGGCCGCACCGTCGCTCGACGCCCCGGAGCTCTCCGCCCAGGGCATCGCCTGGGTGATCACCAGTCAGCTCGACACCTGGATGGGTAAGACGCTGCTGGCCATCGTCGCGGTCGCCATCTTCTCGGCCACCCTGGCAATCCAGGCGTCGGCATCGCGCGTCATGTTCTCCATGGCCCGCGACAACCGACTCCCGTTCAGCGGCTTCCTGTCTCGCGTCAACCCGCGGACCGGTACGCCGGTCATCACCGGCATCGCGGTCAGCGCGCTGTCGATCCTGGTCCTGCTGGTCAACCTCGGTCAGGCCGGTGTGTTCGCCGCGATCACCAGCGTCTCGGTCGTCATCGTCTACCTCGCCTACCTGATGGTGACCGTGCCCGCCCTCATCCACCGGCTGCGCGGCCGGAGCCTCTCGCACGGCAAACCGGTTCTCGACCTGGGCCGCTGGGGGATTCCGGTCAACCTGATCGCGGTGGTGATGGGCGCCGCGCTGTGCGTCAACATCGCCTGGCCGCGCGAGGAGGTCTACGATCCCGCGGGCACCAGCTGGTACCTGCACTACTTCGCCATCATCTTCGTGCTCGCCACGCTGATCGTCGGTTACTTCGCCTACCTGCGGGTGCGTAGTCTGCCGGGTGCCCCGGAACCCGAGGATGCGCTGGTGAAGTCGACGCCCAAGTCCGAGGTTGCCACAGAACCTGTCATTTGATAGAAATAGGGGGAGTGACGACACTCCCGTCGGTTGACCCGGCCCAGGACGACCTGGGCCACACCCGAATCCATCAGGGAGATGCCCAGATGACCACTCACTCTTCACCCGCCGGACCCTTGGTGGCTGGGCCGGCGCCTCGCACCGCGGGCACCGCGTCCACCGCGGGCGCCCGCGAGCACGCCCGCAGCCAGGCCGGCACCATCACCGACGCGATGCCGGTGGTGCCCGCGGCGAACTGGCCGCACCCGCCCGCCGGCGTGGATTCCGCCGAATTGACCTGGGCCGAAACGGTTCCCGGCGGTCGATACACCAGCAAGGTCCTGGCCCGCGGCACCCGGCTGCGACTGCGGGACATCACCGGGTCGGCCTGCGCGCACCTGCTGCTGTGGCGCGCCGACGCGCCGTGGGAGCGACTGAACGTCGCCGACACGGTCAAGGTGCCGTGGCAGGCCTACCTCGGTGCCGGCCACCCGTTGCTCAGCGACCAGGGCCGGGTGCTGGCGACGGTGATCGCCGACGACTCGGGCCATCACGACGCCCTGTGCGGCACCACGACGCTCGCCGCCAACGCCGCGAAATACGGTGATGGACATGTGCATTCGGCCAGCCCGGCCGGCCGCGAGATGTTCACCCTGGCCGCGGCCAAACACGGCCTCACGCCGACCGACGTGGCGCCGTCGCTGTCCTTCTTCCACGGTGTCGTGGTGGAGGCCGACGGCACGCTCACCTCGAAGGGCTCGGCCGGGCGCGACAAGTCGGTCGACGTCATCCTGCACCTGCCGTGCGTCGTCGCCGTCGTCAACACCGCGCACCCGCTGGATCCGTCGCCGACCTTCGACACCGGACCGCTCGAGGTGCTCGCCTGGAAGGCACCCGCCGACCTCGGCGAGGTGCTCGACGGCGTCGAGTCCGCCGACCCGGAGTACCAGCGCGCCGTCGCCAACTCCGAAGATGCCTGGGCCGCAGCCCATTTCTGACCATCCCGCTGGTCGAGTAGCCACGAGCGAGCGCAGCGAGCCCGAGGCGTATCGAGACCACCCCCCGAGCAACAAGGACACCATGACCACCATCACCGACCTCACCACCGCCCCCGCCGCCGACCTCGCCCTCGTACCGGGCACCGTGATCGACGACGCCGAGGTGTCCGAACGCGGCCCCTGGTCGGGCGTCGTCGCCGCCGGCGACGTGCTCACCATCGTCGACCTCTACGGCAACCAGGCCGTCGACACCCTCTTCTATGGCGCACAGGATCATTCGGTCCGCTACTCGGCGCAGGCCACCATCGCCGCGCAGGGCAACATCTTCCTGACCACCGGATCGGTGATCCGCGACCAGGAATCCGCGCCGCTGATGACCATCGTCGCCGACGAGGTCGGCAACCACGACACCGTCGGCGGCGCCTGCTCGCAGGAGTCCAACACCCTGCGTTACGGGCACCACACCCGCCAACAGCACGCCTGCGTGGAGAACTTCCTCATCGAGGGTGCCCGACACGGCCTCGGCAAGGCCGACCTCGTCGGCAACGTCAACTTCTTCATGAACGTGCCCGTCGACCCCGACGGATCGCTCGGCATCGTCGACGGCCTGTCGGCCCCGGGCAAGCGACTGGCCCTGCGCGCCGAGGTCGACACCCTCGTGCTGATCTCCAACTGCCCGCAGATCAACAACCCCTGCAACGGATTCGACCCCACCGCGGTCCGCGTCATCGTCACCCGCCCGGAGAAGTGAGCACCATGACCACCATCACCGTCGTCCGCGCGGGACCCCTGACCACCATTCAGGACTGGCCGGGCCGCATCGGCTACTGGAAGGTCGGGGTGCCGCCGTCGGGCCCGATGGACGACCTCTCGTTCCGCCTCGCCAACGCCGCCGTCGGGAACCCGGATCACGCGGCCGGACTCGAGGCCACCCTGATGGGGCCGGCGCTACGCTTCGACGCACCCGCCACGGTCGCGGTCACCGGAGCGCCGGCCACCGTGACGGTATCCGGAAAGCCGATGCCGCAATGGGTTCCGCTGGAACTCGCGGCCGGCGACACCCTCGATGTCGGCGCGGTGGGCGGCTGCGGCATGCGCGTCTACATCGCCGTGTCGGGCGGCCTCGACGCCGAGGAGTACCTGGGCAGCCGCTCGACATTCACCATGGGCCGCTTCGGCGGGCGCGACGGTCGCAAACTCGTCGACGGCGACACCATCGCCCGCACAGAGACCGTGACCACCACCGCGCGCCGCATTCTCGGCGACGAACAGCCGGCGATGACCAACGCCTGGCAGCTCGGCGTCACCGTCGGCCCGCACAGCGCCCCCGAGTTCTTCACCCCCGACGACATCGCCGACCTGTTCGCCACCGACTACGAGGTGCACTTCAACTCCGACCGCACCGGCGTCCGGCTGATCGGCCCCCAACCGCGGTGGGCGCGCTCCGACGGCGGCGAGGCGGGCCTGCACCCGTCGAACATCCACGACAACGCGTATTCGGTTGGTGCACTTGACTTCACCGGCGACACACCGATTCTGTTGGGCCCCGACGGGCCCAGCCTCGGCGGCTTCGTCTGCCCGGTCACCGTGGTCGCCGCCGAGCGGTGGAAGCTGGGACAACTCAAGCCCGGCGACACCGTCCGGTTCGTCGCGGTGCGCAGCGAGCACGCTGCGTCGACCACCGAAACCGGTCTCGCACGGCGCGCGTGTTTCGTCGACGTGCTCTCGAGCGGGGGAGACCCCGACGGCGGAATCCTCGGCACCACCACCACGGCCGACGGCACCACCGATGTCACCTACCGCCGCAGCGGAGACGACAACATCCTCGTCGAATACGGCGACATGCGACTCGATCTCGCGCTCCGGGCCCGCGTGCACGCGTTGGCCGAGCGCATCGCCGCCGAGCGGCCGGCGGGCCTCGTCGACCTCACCCCGGGCATCCGGTCACTGCAGGTCAAGGCCGACCCCGACGTGTGGTCGCAGCAGCGGATGCTGCAGTGGCTCAGCGAATGTGAAAGCCAGCTACCCGCCGCCGGCGATCTCGTCGTGCCGAGCCGGACCGTGGAATTGCCACTGTCCTGGGACGACCCGGCCACCCGCGAAGCCATCGAACGCTACATGCTCGGCGTCCGTGGCGACGCCCCATGGTGCCCGTGGAACATCGAGTTCATCCGGCGGATGAACGGTCTCGACTCGGTCGACGACGTGTATCGCATCGTGTTCGACGCGAGCTACCTCGTGTTGGGCCTCGGCGACGTGTATCTCGGTGCGCCGGTGGCAGTTCCGCTCGACCCGCGGCATCGCCTGGTGACCACGAAGTACAATCCGGCACGCACCTGGACCCCGGAGAACGCCGTCGGCATCGGCGGCGCCTACCTCTGCGTGTACGGCATGGAGGGGCCGGGCGGGTATCAGTTCGTCGGACGCACCACCCAAGTGTGGAACCACCGGCATCCGTTGCCCGCACCGGGATTCGATGCCGAGCACCCGTGGCTGCTGCGCTTCTTCGACCGGATCCGCTGGTACCCGGTGAGCGCCGAAGAACTGCTCGACATGCGCGCCGATGTCGCGGCCGGCCGCGGCGATTCCGTCCGCGTCACCCCCGGCACGTTCTCGCTCGCCGAGCACCAGCGCTTCCTCGACGAGAACGCCGCCGACATCACCGCCAGCCGTGCGACGATGGAGATCGCACGCGCCGAAGAACGTGAACGCTGGTCGCAACACGGCGAGTTCGCGGCCACCGCGATGCCCGCCGAAGCCGAGATCGCTGTCGAACAGGGGAAGGTCGCATGAGCCGCATCGACGACATCTACCGCCGGATCGACGATGCCGACCGGCCCGAGGTCTTCATCACGCTGCGTCCGCGCGACGAGGTCGACGCCGACTACCGCGCATCGATCGCCGACGGCGGGCCGCTGGCCGGAATCGTGTTGGCGGTCAAGGACAACGTCGATGTCGCGGGGCTGCCGACCACCGCCGCATGCCCGGGCTATGACCACCGCCCCGCGGCCGACGCCGCCGCCGTGGCCGCCCTGCGCGCCGCGGGCGCCGTCGTCATCGGCAAGACCAACCTCGACCAGTTCGCCACGGGCCTCGTCGGAACCCGCAGTCCCTATGGTGCCGTGCGGGATTCGCGACGCCCGGACCGGATCTCCGGCGGTTCGAGCTCCGGGTCGGCGGTCGCGGTCGCGCTCGGTTTCGCCGACATCGCCATCGGCACCGACACCGCCGGATCCGGACGGGTCCCTGCGGGTCTGCAGGGCATCGTCGGCATCAAACCGACGCTGGGTGTGGTGTCGACCGAGGGTGTCGTGCCGGCCTGCGCGAGCTACGACACCGTCACGATCTTCGCCGCCGACCTCGACCTCGCGGACCGTGCCATGGCCGCGATGGCCGCCGCCCACGGACCCCGACCCTTCGGTCCCGCAACGCCATTCGCGGCCCCCGAACAGCCGACGGTGGCGATCCCCGCCGAGCTCCCGGAACTCGACGGTGCCTGGCGAGCCGCGTTCGAGACCGCCGTCGCGCGCGCCGAGGCCGCCGGGATTCGCGTCAAGCCGATCGACCTGAGCGCCTTCCTCACCGCCGCGAAACTCTTGTACGAGGACGCGCTGGTCGCCGAACGGTACGACGCGGTCGGGGAGTTCCTGGCCACGGCCGATCCGGTATCCGCCGATGTGGATCCGGTGGTCGCGCAGATCATCCTGGGCGCCAATCGGTTCGGCGCCGTCGACCTGCTGCGCGCCCGACGCCGGCTCGCCGAACTGCGGGCCGAGGCGATGGCCGCACTCGGCGATGCCGATGCCCTGATGGTGCCGACCGCACCCGCACACCCGACGCTCAAGCAGGTGGCCGCCGACCCGATCGGCGTGAACGCACGGATGGGCACCTACACCAACTTCTGCAACCTCTTCGACCTGTGCGGAGTCGCCATCCCGGCCGACGTCGTCGACGAATCCGACGGCACGCGAGCACAATTCGGTGTCACACTGTTGGCGGCCGCCCATCACGACGCCGTCGTCGCCGACCTGGCGCGCCGATTCCTCGACGCCGATGCGGCGGCCTCGTCGCGCGCGACCTGGGCGGAGGCCGCCACCGGCGAGGGGCTGAGGGTCGAACTCGCGGTGTTCGGCGCGCACATGCGGGGCGGTCCTCTGACCCACGAACTGGCGGATCGGGGAGCCCGGTGGGCCGGTGTCGTGCAGACGGCGCCGCGGTACCGGTTGGTGGCTCTCGACACCACGCCACGCAAGCCGGGACTCGTGCGGGACCCCGGATGCGGCCGGGCGATCGAGGGCGAGTCGTGGTCGCTGTCGCCGGCCGCCCTCGGCGCGTTCCTGGCCGATCTGCCGTCCCCGATGATGCTCGGCCAGGTCGAGCTGTCCGACGGACGGTGGGTCGTCGGGTTCGGTTGCGCCGACGACGCGGCGGCGGCCGCGGAGCGATTGGATCGCCGTCGCTGGTGATCTCTGACTGCGCACCGCTGCGGGGGTGCTCGTCTCGACCGGCGTCGGGCTCGCTGCGCGGGCCCTGAGCAAGCGAGCCTGCGAGCACGTCGAAAGGCGCTCGTCGCGCCCAACGAGCGGTGGGCTCGCCGAGCTTGCGCGTGCCGGGACCGAGATGGGCGGGGCATGTCGGTCGCCTTGGCTACAGTGGACACCACAAGCACCTCAGCAAGGAGGAAGCCATGGCGGTGGATCCGGCCAAGGGCAAGGCGGTCAGTCAGGTCGTCCGCCAGCATCCGGGAATGTCCCTGGTCGCCGTGTCACCGGCGATCGTCGTCTTCGGTGTGCTGTGGTGGCTCATCGGGTTCTTTCCGGCGCTGATCCTCGGCGCCGCCGCCGCCGGTGCCGGCTACTACTTCCTCACCAGGCAGAAGTAGCCGCCGGGGCGTATGGCCACTCGCGTCGACAGCTGGATCTGGGCGATCCGGCTGACCAAAACCCGCTCTGCGGCCGGGGCAGCGTGCCGTGGCGGCCACGTGCGCGTCAACGGTGCCACCGCCAAACCGGCCCAGCCGGTCGTCGTCGGTGACGAGGTGCGCGTCCGGTTGAACGGTCGCGAACGGATCGTCGAGGTGACCAAGCTGATCAGCAAGCGCGTGTCCGCGCCCGCCGCCGCGGAATGCTTCATCGACCACAGCCCGGCGCCGCCACCCAAGGAGGTCGTGGCCAGTCAACCGCGCCGCGACCCCGGTGCCGGGCGTCCGACGAAACGGGAACGGCGCGAACTCGATCGGCTGCGCTTGCGGGGAGGTCTGCTGCTGATGATCGTGACGGTCTGCGGGCTCGTACTCACCGGGTGCTCCGGATCCTCCGACGACGAGGCGGGCGCGAAGACACCCGAGGCGCCGGGCAAGGCCGGCGCCGGACCGTTCTTCGGGGCGTGCGGTGGCGTCAGCACCGAGGAGGTCACCCGGATCACCACCTTCTCGGGCCTCACCAACACCGTCAACAACGCGTCGGCCTGCGAGTGGAGCAGCAACGCCGACCGCACCGGCCCGGTGGCGTCGTTCAACTGGTATCGCGGCTCACCGATCGGCCGCGAGCGCGCCACCGAACAGCTGTCCCGCGAGTCCACCAAGGACATCGAGATCAACGGACACAAGGGATTCATCGCGTCGGACTCCGGCATCTGCGAGATCGGCATCGCCTTCGGCGCCGACTTCTTCGAGTGGTCGGTCAGTGCGGGGTCGGTCTCGGCGGACACCCAGCCGCCCCCGACCGAACAGATCTGTGGCGCGGCCCGTCAACTGTCCACGATGTCGATCGAGCGCTCCTCATGAGGCGGGCGCTGTCCGTCCTCGCGGCACTGGTGCTGATCGTCGCGGTCGCCTCGGCCTGCGCCCGCACCGTCGACGGCAATCCGGTCGCGGTCGGCGCCGCCGACAACGAGCAGGAAGGCCACGTCGACACCGACCAGTTCGACAAGCTGCTCCTCGAATGCTCGGTGCTGTCGCCCGCCCAGATCGGGCAGGCCGTCGCCGGTGACGGCGCGATCGCCCGCGGCACCTTCAACGGGGCGATCTGCCGATGGATCGTCGAGGGGTCGATGGTGGCGGATGTGACCTTCAACTGGTTCGAATGGGGTAACCCGACCGTCGAGAAGGACACCGCCAAACGGCTCGGGTATCAGACGGAGAACATCAAGGTCGCCAGCCAGGCCGCGTTCACCCAGCGTGACCCCAAGCGGCCGGCGGTGTGCGGCGTCACCGCCCGCGCACCGAGCCGCGGTGTCTACACGTGGTGGGTCGAGCCGCGCTCCAACGCCGTCCCCGCCGACCCGTGTGCGGCGCCGATCAAGCTGATGGAGCTGCTGCTCTCCGGCGGGCAGTAGCCGGCAAACAGTGGTCCGCCGCAGTTCCTCCCCCCGCTTTGCGGGAACCCTCCCGATGCTCGCGGAGGGTTCTCGCAAAGTGGGGGGAAGAACGTGACCGCCGCCGGCCAGCGCCGCCCAGGGGCGTGGTCCGGGGGCGGGGTCGAGGGTGGGTCAGACCGGTAGCGGCACGATCGACACCGTCGACGCCACCACCTGCTCACCGGTGACCGCGTCGTCCATCAGCACCCACATCAGCAGGCGCTGCGGCTCGCGGACCCGGCGCACGGTGAGCTTGGTGCCCGGCACGATCGGACGCAGATACTCGATCACCGCACGATGCGGCACGTCGACGAGATCCGGGTGGTCCTGCAGTTCGTCCTCGACCGCCTCGAGATACGCGGCGTTGTTCAGGTGCTTGAACGGGTCGAAGTCGGTGCTGCGCAGCACATGCTCGCGGTCGGGGATCTGCAGGTCGTCGGCGGCCGGCGCCTTCTCCGGATTCATCGACTTCCACCGCAGGCGGTGTTCGTCGGTCATCGACGACAGCATCTCGAAGGCGTCGTCGGTCAACCGCGACGGCATCCCCTTGTCGTTGACGTTGATCCAGAACGCCTCGGTCTCGATCAGCCCCTCCGGGCGGGGTTCGGGATTGAAGCGGTTGGTCTCGTGCTCCGAGGTCAGCCGCACCCGCATGTTGGTCCAGCGGGTGGACAGGGCACCGCACCAACGCTGTGCGGTCACACTCGCCGGCCAGGAGATCGGCCGGATCACGTCGATGATGGTGCGGCGGACGATCCAGAACGGGTCCGTCGAGTGGAAGTCCGTGGCCTCGATGTTGTCGTTGGCGACATCCTGCAGATATCGGGCGACCGCATCGAGACGGACCCGCATCTCCTGATCGACGTCGCCGGTGCGGACGCGGTAGTCCACCTCGAAGTAGCGCGCGCCCTCCTTGCGATCGGATAACGGTTCGATCGCCGTCGATTCGGCAGTGCTTGAAGTGCTCACCGGGTTCCTGCTTTCACCGTGCCCATGGTTTTCTAGTTAAGATACAGAGAATCGAAAAACTAGAACACGTTCCACGTGTCGGATCGCGAGGAAATTGCAGATGGCGCATGTGATCACCCGGCCATGTTGTAACGATGCCAGTTGCGTTGCGGTCTGCCCGGTCAATTGCATCCACCCCACGCCCGACGAACCCGAGTTCTTCACGGCGGAGATGTTGTTCATCGATCCGGAGACCTGCATCGACTGCGGCGCATGTATCGACGAGTGCCCGGTCGAGGCGATCCTCCCGGACGATCAGCTCGAAACTCGCGACGAACCGTACCTGCAGATCAACGCCGACTACTACAAGGACCACGACGTCGAGGGCGGTCTCGTGCCGCCGAAGAAGTCCCCGCAACTGCCCGACGGCGAGTTGCACGTGGCGATCGTCGGTGCCGGGCCGGCGGCGTTCTACGCGGCCGAAGAACTCGTCCGCAAACCTCAGGTGAAGGTCGACATGTTCGACCGCCTGCCCACCCCGTACGGCCTGGTGCGGGCCGGTGTCGCACCCGATCACGCCTCCACCAAGGGTGTCGAGAAGACCTTCGCCGCGACCGCCGCCAAGCGCAACTTCGCGTACTTCCTGAACGTCGAGGTCGGCAAGCACATCAGTCACGCCGAACTCGTCGACCGCTATCACGCGGTCGTCTACGCGGTGGGTGCCGCGACCGACAAACACCTCGGCATCCCCGGTGAGGATCTGCCCGGCTCGATCCCCGCGACCGAGTTCGTCGCCTGGTACAACGGCCATCCCGATTACGTCGACCTCGACGTCGACCTGTCCACCGAACGTGCGGTGGTCGTCGGCAACGGCAACGTCGCCCTCGACGTCGCGCGCATCCTGGTCAGCGATCCCGACGACCTCGCGAAGACCGACATCGCCGACCATGCGCTCGCGAAACTGCGGGACTCGCAGGTGAAAGAGGTTGTGCTGCTGGGTCGGCGAGGGATCGCGCAGGCCGCATACACCAACAGCGAGTTCCTCGCGCTCGGCGACGTCGACGGCGTCGACGTGATCATCGACCCCGACGAACTGGCGCTCGACCCGGCGACCGAGGCGGCGCTCGCCGACGACACCCTCGACTCGACGATCGCCACCAAGATCCGGCTCGCCCGCGAGTTCGCCGAGCGGCCGGCCACCGAAGACCATCGGCGGATCGTGTTCCGGTTCCTCGTCTCGCCCGTCGAGTTGTCGGGTGGCGGCCGAGCCGAGACACTGACATGTGTGCGCAACGTCTACGCCGAAGGCACCGGCCGGGTGGCCATCACCCCGACCGCGGAACGATTCGACATCTCGGCCGGGCTGGTCCTGCGCGCGATCGGATACCGTGGCGTACCGGTGACCGACCTGCCGTTCGACGACGTGAAGGGCGTGGTGCCGAACACCGATGGACGGGTACGGACCGGCGCCGACGGGGACGTCATGCCCGGCCTGTACGTGACCGGATGGATCAAACGAGGGGCGACCGGGGGGATCGGTATGAACCGAATGTGTGGACAGCAGACCGCGGAGGCGGTGCTGCGGGACTTCGTCGACGGGGTGCTGAGCCCGCCGTCGACCTCGCGTGACGATGTCCCCGAGATCGTCGCCAACAACGGTGCGCACCGCATCGACCTGGCCGGCTGGAAAGCCATCGACGCCGCCGAACGCGCCGCCGGCAAGTCGGCGGGCCGTCGTCGGGTCAAGTTGGTCTCGATCGCCGAGTTCGAGTCGGCCGCCACCCTGGAATCGGTGCAGTAACCGTGCGGGTTGCACTGCTGTCGTACCGCAGCAAGCCGCATTGTGGTGGCCAGGGCGTCTACGTTCGTCACCTCTCGCGTGAACTCGCGCTGCTCGGGCACGAGGTGGAGATCTTCTCCGGTCAGCCGTATCCGGATCTCGACCAGGTCGCCATCGACGCCGGCGTGAAGCTCACCAAGGTGCCCAGCCTCGGGCTCTACGACGAACCGGATCCGTTCCGCACGCCCCGGCCCGGCGAGTACCGCGACTGGATCGACGCTCTCGAGGTCGGAGCCATGTGGACCGCCAGCTTCGGTGAGCCGCTGACCTTCAGCCTGCGGGTCGCCCGGTTGCTGAAGGACCGTCGCGACGACTTCGACATCGTCCACGACAACCAATGCCTCGGATACGGGCTGCTCGACATCCAGAAGGCCGGGTTCCCGCTCATCGCGACCATCCACCATCCGATCACCCGCGACCGTACGCTGGCGGTGAAGGCGGCGAAGGGCTGGCGCAAGATCACCGCGTGGCGGTGGCATTCGTTCCTGCGGATGCAGGGCCGGGTGTCGCGGCGCATCCCCGAACTGCTGACGGTCTCCCGCAGCAGCGAGGTCGACATCCGCAAGGCCTTCGACATCCCGTCCGGCCGGATCACCACCATCCCGCTCGGCGTGGACACCGCGGTGTTCACCCCGGGGGTGGAACGCGTACCGGGCCGCGTCGTGTGCATCGCCAGCGCCGATGCCCCGCTCAAGGGTGTGTCGTACCTGCTGGAGGCGATCGCCAAGCTCAGCGCCGAACGGGACGTCGAACTGGTGTTGGTGTCCAAGCTCGATCCCCACGGGCCGTCGGCGAAACTGATCGACGACCTGTCCATCCGGGACCGGGTCCGGGTGGTCTCCGGGCTCGAGGACGAGGAGATGGCCGAGCTGCTGGCCTCGGCCGAAGTCGCTTGTGTCCCTTCGCTGTACGAGGGCTTCTCGCTCCCGGCGGTGGAAGCCATGAGCTGTGCGACGCCGCTGGTCGCGACCCGCGCGGGCGCCATCCCGGAAGTCGTCGGCACCGCCGAGGAGGCGGCATTGCTTGTGCCACCACGGGATTCGGGCAAGCTGGCGCAGGCGATCGGCCGCCTGCTCGACGACGAGGAGCTCCGCCGACGGTTGGGTGCGGGCGGACGCGAGCGAGTCGAGGAACGCTACAGCTGGGCCGCGGTGGCCGCCAAGACCGCCGCCCACTACGAGACGGTGTTGGCCCGCGAAGGTTTCGCGGTGAACGAAGAGGAGAGCAACGCGTGCTGACAGTGGATTTCGACCGTCTCGAGGTGGGGCCGGGCGTCAAGGCGATCGACATCGGGGCTGGGCAGGGTCGGCACTCGTTCGAGATGTTCCGCCGCGGCGCGGATGTCATCGCGTTCGACCAGTCCGAGGGTGACATGGCCGACGTCGGCGAGATGTTCGACGCCATGATGGCCGAGGGTCATGTACCGGCGTCCGCCAAGGCGCGCGCCGAGGTCGGAGACGCCCTTCGACTTCCCTACACGGACAACAGCTTCGATGTCGTGCTCATGTCGGAGATCCTGGAGCACATCCCATCGGACGAGGCCGCGATCGCCGAGATGGTACGCATCCTCAAGCCGGGCGGGCTCGCCGCGGTGACCGTGCCGCGGTACTGGCCGGAAAAGGTGTGCTGGGCATTGTCCGACGAATACCACGAGGTCGAGGGCGGCCACGTGCGGATCTACAAGGCATCCGAGTTGGCCGGCAAGCTGTCGGAGGCCGGCCTCGAGGTCACCGGCACCGACCACGCACACGCCCTGCACGCCCCCTACTGGTGGCTCAAATGCGCTGTCGGCGTGGAGAACAACGACAACCTGCTGGTCAAGGGATACCACCAGTTGCTGGTCTGGGACATGATGAGCAAGCCGTGGCTGACCCGCGTGGGGGAGCAGGCGCTCAACCCGTTCATCGGCAAGTCGGTGGCGCTCTACCTGCGCAAGCCCGCAGAGTCCGCGGCCTCGTGACCTCGATGCCCGCGATCGCGGGAGTGCTGACCTGCGCTCAGGTCGACGCCACCGGTGCCGCGATCGCGGGTATGCAGGAGGATTCCGGTGCGCTGCCGTGGTTTCCGGGTGGGCAGACCGACCCGTGGGATCACATCGAATCGGCGATGGCGCTGACCGTCACCGGGCGCACCGCCGAGGCCGAGGCCGCCTACGACTGGTCGCGGCGGTATCAGCGGCCGGACGGTTCCTGGCCGATCCGGACCGTCGTCGGGCGCGTCGACGATCCGAACATCGACAGCAACTTCTGCGCCTACATCGCCGTGGGCGTCTGGCATCACTATCTCGTCACCGGCGACACCGCGTTCCTCAACCGGATGTGGCCGACCGTCTGGGCGGCCATCGATCTCGTGATCAAGTTCCGCAGGCCCGACGGCGCGTTCCGCTGGGGCGGCGACCACGCCACCGGCGCCATGTTCGACGACGCCCGGATCACCGGTAACGCCAGCATCTTTCAGGCGCTCGACTGTGCGATCCGGATCGCCGAGGAGATGGGCCGGCCCGACGGGGTCTGGGAGGACGCCCACACCGGCCTCGGCGAGGCTCTGCGCGACCGGCCGGAGATCTTCGAGAAGCCGTCGGAACACTCGATGGATTGGTACTACCCGATCCTCGGCGGGGCCGTGCGCGGCCGCGCGGCCCAGGAACTGATCGCCCGGCGATGGGACGAATTCGTGGTGTCCGGCTTGGGGATTCGCTGCGTCGACCATCGCCCGTGGGTGACCGGCGCGGAGACCTGCGAACTGGCCCTGGCGCTCGACGCGCTCGGCGACACCGCCGACGCCGTCCGGCTCATCGAATCCATTCAGCACCTGCGGGATCCGGACGGCTCCTACTGGACCGGGCTGGTCTTCGCCGACGGCAAACGCTGGCCGGTGGAGAAGAGTTGCTGGACCTCGGCGGCGGTGGTGCTGGCCGCCGACGCGGTCAGTCGCACCACCGACGGCAACGGAATCTTCCGGGATGTCCGTCAGACCCTTTCGGCCCGCGCCCGCATCGCCTAGACTGGTGTCCAGTCAACCGTCCAGGGCCGGGCGGTGTGAGGCTGTGGAGGGTTCATGGAATTCGGAATCGTGCAGTTCACCAGCGACCGGGGGCTCAAGCCGCACGTGCTCGCGCCGCTGATCGAGGACGCCGGGTTCGCGTCGTACTTCGTTCCGGAGCATGGGCACATCCCGACCCGCCGCGACGCCGCCCACCCGGGCACCGGGGACTCCACGCTGCCCGACGACCGGTACATGCGCACCCTCGACCCGTGGACGTCGCTGGCGGCGGCCGCCGCGGTCACCGAGCGCATCAGGCTCGCCACCGCGGTCGCCCTGCCCGTCCAGTCCGATCCCATCACTCTCGCGAAAACCCTTGCCACGCTTGATCACATCTCCGGGGGTCGGCTGTCGCTCGGCGTCGGATTCGGCTGGAACCTCGACGAGCTCTCCGACCACGACGTCCCGCCGAAACGGCGGCGCACCATGCTTCGTGAGTATCTGGAGGCGATGCGCGCGCTGTGGACCGACGAGGAAGCCGAATACCATGGCGAGTTCGTCGATTTCGGCCCGAGCTGGGCGTGGCCGAAACCGCAGTCGCACATCCCGACCCTGGTGGGCGCGGCCGGCAACGAGAAGAACTTCCGCTGGATCGCCCGCAGCGCCGACGGCTGGATCACCACCCCCGGCGAGCAGGACATCGAGGGCTCGATCGGACTGCTGCAACAGATCTGGTCCGACGCCGGCCGCGACGGCGCCCCGCAGATCGTCGTGCTCGACTTCAAGCCGGTGCCCGAAAAGCTCGACCGCTGGCGGGAACTCGGTGTGACACAGGTGCTCTACGGCCTGCCCGACGACACCGTCGAGCGGGCGAGCGGCTACCTCGCCAAGCTGGCCGGGAAGCTGGACCTCGCGCCCGCGCCCGCGTGAGTGCGGATCGAGATCTCGTTCACCGTTGATCTCGATGCGCTCGCTCGCAAGCTCGCGGGCTTACTCGATCAGCGAAGGTCTGCGACTCGTCCCAGCCCACGCTGACTGCCTGCGGCGGCCCAGGTTTTTTCTCGAAGAGTCCCTCCCCGTTGATCGAGTAAGGCTCCGAGCTTGCGAGGCGCCGCATCGAGATCTCGTTCACCGGTGATCTCGATGCGCGGGCCGGTTCCTGAGCAAGCGAGGAACGAGCGCGTCGAAGGGCGCAAGCTCGCGGGCTTACTCGATCAGCGAAAAGGGCTGCGACTCTTCGCGGTCCACGCCCCGCCTGCGGCGGCCCCAGGTTACTTACTCGAAGAGTCGTCCCCGCGGGCTTACTCGATCAGTGAAAAGGGCTGCGACTCGGCCCAGCCCACGCCCCGCCTGCGGCGGCGCAGGTTCTTTACTCGAAGGGTCCCTTCCCGGCCAACCCCTACACCTCGACGAACAACGTCCCGGCTTCGTCGGCGCGAACCGGGTAGGTGCCCACGCCGGACCCGCCGAACGCGGTCTCGGCCCCGGTGGCCAGATCGTAGGTGTAGTTGTGCAGTGGGCACACGACGACGCAGTCGTCGATCAGCGCGTCGGCGAGGGGGCCGCCGCGATGCGGGCATACCGCGTCGAGAGCCCGCAGCGAACCGTCACGCAGCCGGAACACCGCCACCTGCGTGCCGTCGATGCCGTATGTCCGTCCCTCGCCGGGCGGGATGTCGGCGATGTTGCCGATCGTGAACTCGCTCATCGGACGGGCACCTGCGGCAGTGGGATCAGGGGAAGGGCCGAGCGGAATTGTCCGGGGGTGACCGGGGCCTTGCCGTCTTGCCACGGATCCCGGTACGCGTCAACGGATTTCTGCATGTTGGCATCCAGTTGCGCGGCGATGCCCTCGGCGTCGTCGACCACCACGGCGCGGATCTTGTCGATGCCGTACCGCGGCACCCAGGCGTAGGTACGTTCCAGCCATTTCGCGTTCTCGCGGTAGTACTGGAGGAACCGGCCGGTCAGGGTCAGCACGTCGTCGGGTGAGTCGACGGTGGCCAGCAGGTCGCCCTTGCGGATGTGCGCGCCGGCCGCACCGCCGACGTAGATCTCCCATTTCCCACCGTCGATGGCGACCACGCCGAGGTCCTTGCACAGGGCCTCCGCACAGTTGCGCGGGCATCCGGTGACCGCGAGCTTCATCTTCGCCGGACCCGCGATGCCCTGGTACCGTTCCTCGATCGCAATACCGAGTGCGGTGGAGTCCCCGACGCCGAAGCGGCAGAAGTCGCTGCCGACACAGGTTTTCACCGTGCGGAAGCTCTTGCCGTAGGCGTAGCCGGACGGCATGTCGAGATCGGCCCAGACGTCGGGCAGGTCCTCCTTCCGGATGCCGAGCAGGTCGATGCGTTGTCCGCCGGTCAGTTTGATCATCGGGACCGAGTACTTCTCGGCGACATCGGCGATCGCGCGCAGCTGCTCGACGCTGGTGACACCGCCCTTCATCTGCGGCACGACCGAGAACGTGCCGTCGCGCTGAATGTTCGCGTGTACCCGGTCATTGATGAACCGGTCGGCGCGTTCGTCGAGAAAGTCTGCGCCCCACATCATCTCCAGCAGCGACGACAGGCCCATCTTCGAGTTCGCGTCCTCCTTGCCGTCGGGCGCCAGGGCCGCGAACACCGATCGCACCGAGTGCAGCTTCAGCTCCCGGATCAGGCGCATCAGTTCGGGCTTCTCGTACGGGATCGCCGGCACGTACCAGTTCGCGGACGCGTCCTCGGTGACCGCATCACCGGCCGCCCACTCCACGACCTGTGTGACAAGGCCTTTGCACGAGCCGCAGCCCTTGCCCGCACGGGTCGCGGCCATCACGCCGGCCACCGACGTGGTGCCGCCCGCGACGCATCCGACGATGGTCTTCTTGTCCACGCCGTTGCAGTTGCAGACCTGCGCGTCGTCGGCGAGTTCGGCGACACCGGTCGCCACGTCCGGCGTGCCGATGTCGAACATCAGCGAGAGGCGTTCGTCGGGCAGCTCGGTCGCCTGATCGAACGCCTGCATCAGGAAGGAGACCTTGCTGACGTCGCCCACCAGGGTGGCGCCGATCAGTTTGTTCTCCCGGATCACCACCGTCTTGTACACACCATGGCGGGGCTCGTAGAACTGGAGATACTCGTCGTCCTCGCGCTCCGGTGACTTGACACCCATCTGGGCGACATCGACGCCCGCGACCTTCAGCTTCGTCGACGTCCGGGAACCGCGGTAGGCGGATGCGACGTCGGTGCCGGTCAGGTGATCGGCGAGAACCTTCGCCTGCTCCCACAGCGGTGCGACGAGACCGTACACCTGGCCGCGGTGCTGGGCGCATTCGCCGACGGCGTAGATGTCGTCGTCGTCGATCGACCGCAGGTGATCGTCGACGACGACCGCTCGTTCGACCGTCAGGCCCGCACCACGGGCGAGGCCGACATTGGGCCGAATCCCGGTGGCCACCACCAGCAGATCGCAGTCCAGCCGATCGCCGTCCGCGAATCCGATTCCGGTGATCGCATTCTCGGCGTCGGCGAAGGCCCGCGTGGTGCGTTTGCCCGTCACCACCCCGACTCCGGTCGACTCGATGGCACCGCGCAGCACCGCACCCCCGGTGTCGTCGAGTTGGGCGTTCATCAGTATCGACCCGGAATGCACGACGGTGGCGTCCAGACCCCGCCCCCGCAAACCGTGCGCGGCCTCCAGGCCGAGCAGGCCGCCGCCGATGACCGCGGCATGCCGGGCGCCGTCGGCGTGGGCGATGATCGCGGTGGTGTCGTCGAGACTGCGGAACCCGAACACCCCGCGCAGCAACGTCGTATCGTCGACCCACAGTCCGTCGATGGGCGGGAAGAAGGCGCGGCTCCCGGTCGCGATGATCAGCTTGTCGTAGGGGACCCGTGAACCATCGTCGGCCAGAACCACTTTCGCAAACGAGTCGATCCGCACCACGCGGATGCCGGCACGCAGGTCGATTCCGTTGTCCCGGTACCAGTCGACGGTGTTCAGGTAGATGTTGTCGGGCACGTCCGAACCCGCCAGCACATGGGTCAGGGCGATCCGGTTGTAGTTCCCGTACGGTTCGTCGCCGAACACGGTGATGGAGAACTGGTCGCCGCCGCGTCGGGCCAGGATCTCCTCGATCGCCCGTGCCCCGGCCATACCGTTGCCGATCACCACCAGCGACGGTCGGGTCATCAGAACTCCACCAGGCCGAGGTCGATGACGACGGTGCCCGATGCCGACGGCGCCGCCGCGAGCGAGAGAGAGAGTCGCGCGCCGTCGAGGAAGTCCTCGACCAGCCGCAGCGGCACATGCGTGGCACCCTGGGCCGGAATCGGGAAGTAGCGCACCGGATCACCGTCGCGCAGCAGTGCGACGGTGATCATCTCGTCGGTGCTGTTGCCGCCGCGGAAGTAGACCGCCTGCAACGTCTTGCCGTCCGGAACGGTGAACGCGAGCGAGTCGTCGATGACGGCCAGGCTGTCGAATCCCGCTCCCTGGAACGGAAAGCATCCCTGGAGGAATCGTGGGGTACTGCTGTCACTCACGGTCGTCACCTTTCACATCTGCGGTCGGCTGGTCAGTACACGTCACGGACGTAACGTTTCTCGGCGGCAAGGGCTTTCACGTAGGACTCGGCGCTGGGTCCGGACAGTCTGCCGTGCTCGGCGACGATCCGCGTGAGGGCGGCGTCCACGTCGCGCGCCATCCGGGTGCGGTCGCCGCACACGTAGAAGTGGGCGCCCTCGGACAACCACCGCCAGATCTCCCCGCCCCGCTCGATCATCCGGTCCTGGACGTAGACCTTCGACGGCTGATCGCGGGAGAACGCCACGTCGAGGCGGGACAGGGAGCCATCGGCGAGCATCGCTTCGAGCTCGTCCCGGTAGTAGTAATCGGTGGCCGCGTGCTGCTCTCCGAAGAACAACCAATTGCGTGCCCGATGCCCGAGCGCGCGACGATGCGCGAGGAAACCGCGGAACGGTGCGATCCCGGTTCCCGGGCCGACCATGATCATCGGGGTGTCGGGGTCGTCGGGCGGTGCGAAATGCGCGGAACGCTGGACCCAGATCCCGATCTCGTCGGCGTCGGCGTTGTCGGCGAGGTAGGTCGAGCAGACGCCGTGGCGGGGCACCCCGTGCACGTTGTAGCGCACCGCCGACACCGTCAGCTGCACCTCACGTGGATTCTCCAGGGGGCTCGACGAGATCGAGTACTGCCGGGGGGCCAGCGGCGCGAGTACCGAGAGCCAGTCGGGCACCGACGCATCCACCGGGAACTGCGTGATGAGGTCGGCGATCTGACGGCCCCACATCCAGTCGTCGAGTGCGGCCTTGTCGTCCGGCAGCGGCATCGACCGCAGGTCCGCCGACGTGCGATCGCTGACGAAGTCGAGGACGGCGGGGGTGATCTTCGCGATCTCCAGACGATCGCGCAGCGCGGCGTGCAGCGGCATCGCCTCGCCGGCGAGGTCGACAATCGTCTCGGGGGCGAGCCCGGTGGCGTCGAGGAACGCCTCGACGAGTCGTGGGCTGTTGCGTGGCCACACCCCCAGCGAATCGCCGACGTCGTAGGAGAGCGTGCCGTCCGGCAGTGCGAAGGTCAGTCGTCGCACATCCTTCACCGACCCGGCACCGTTGAGTCGCTCATTGCGGATCAGCCTGGCGGGCAGCGGGTTCGACCGCCCGAACGAGCGCGCTGCATCGTCGCCGACGTCCGGCACCGGCACGGATCCGGTCCCGGCGAGACCGGCGTCGACGAGGACGTCGGACACCGATGTCAGCCAAGCCGAGGCGGTTGTCGTGTAGTCGGGTTCGCAGTCCACGCGATCGACGAGGCGGGTGGCGCCCAGTTCGTGGAGCCGGGTGTCGAGTTTGCGCCCGAACCCGCAGAACTCGTCGTAGGTGGGGTCGCCAAAGGCGAGCACCGCGTATCGCAGACCGTCCAGCGAGGGGGCGTCGTCGGCGCGCAGCGCCTCCCAGAGGGAGGCGGCGTTGTCCGGTGGGTCACCGTCGCCGGTGGTCGAGGTGAGCACCAGCGCGGTGCCCGCCGACCGCAGCGTGCCGGGATCGAGGGCATCCAACGATCGGGCGCGCGCCGTGATCCCGTTGTCGCGCAACCGTTCCACCACCATCGGTGCGTAGTCCTCGACGGTGCCGGTCTGCGACGCCCAGAGCACCTCGATGGTCTTGGTGGCGGCGGCGTCGGACGCATCGCCCGATCCCGCGTCGTCCGCGCGGGAGAAGGCCCCGGCGAGAACGCCGTTGACCCACTCGACGACCTCGGTGCGCAGGGGCGCGCCGGGCGGCACGACGGGGATGCCGGGCCGGGAGACGTCGGCGGCCAGTCCGGTCAACAGTCCCGAGAGATACCGTTGCTCGCCCGGATCGAGCACCGGCGGCGTCATGGCCTCGCCCAACCGGAACGCTGCGCGCAGAGACGTCCCGGTGTCTGTGGCGTCGGCCGGGACGGCCGGCGCGGTGTCGACGCGGGTGAGCGAGACGGCGCACGCCTTGAATTCCGGCTGCAGCGACGTCGGGTCGACCGCGTCGTTGGTGACGGCGTTGATGGCCAGATCCTCCCCGAACATGTCGCTCCAGTGGAAGGGGGCGAAGCAATTGCCCTCGCGCACACGGTCGGTCACCACGGCGGGCAGGATGGCACTCCCACGCCGGGACGCGACACACACCCGGTCACCCGCGGCGATCCCGGCCCGGTCGGCATCGGCGGGGTGAACCTCGACGAACGGGTCCGGGTTCAGTTTCATCAGTTTCGGCACCCGCGCCGTTTTGGTCATCGTGTGCCACTGGTGCGCGAGCCGACCGGTGTTGAGTACCAAGGGAAACGCGTCGTCCGGCAGTTCGTCCGGTGGGAGCGCGGGGCGCGCGTGGAACACCGCCCGTCCGTTGGGGGTGGCGAACACGAACCGAGGTTCGGTGCCGTCGTCGCGGGTCACCTTCGCCTGGCTGCGGCCGTCGTTGAGGTAGCGGATGGGATGGCGATCGGTGTCGTCGTCGGGCGGGCACGGCCACTGCAGCGGTGTGGTCCGCAATCGGCCGTAGCTGGCGCCGCGCAGATCGTATCCGGTTGCCGGATTCCAGAATTCGCGGATCTCGCGGAAGATCTCCTCCGCGTTCGGATAGGCGAAGGCGTCGCGATATCCCATGCGTTCGGCGATCCGGGCGATCAACTCCCAGTCGGCGAGTGCGTCGCCCGGGGGGTCGACGGCTTGTTCGAACAACGTCAGGTTCCGCTCGGAATTGACCATGACACCGTCGGACTCGGTCCACATGGCCGCCGGGAGCGTGACGTCGGCGTAGGCCATGGTCTCGTTGTCGGCGAACACATCCTGGACGATCACCAGATCGCAGCGCTCGAGCGCCTCGATGACCCTCGACCGGTTGGCCACGCTGGCAACGGGATTGGTGCAGATGATCCAGCAGGCTCGGATCTTTCCCTCGCGCATCTCGTCGAACATCGCGATGGTCCCCGGCCCCACGTCGCTGCGGATGCTCTGTGGCGGCAGGCCCCATTTCTCCTCGACGAACCGCCGGTCGTCGGCCGAGGTGACGCTGCGTTGCCCGGGGAGTCCCGGACCCATGTAGCCCATCTCGCGGCCGCCCATCGCGTTGGGCTGGCCGGTCAGGGAGAACGGTCCGCTGCCCACGCGGCAGATCGCGCCGGTGGCCAGGTGCAGGTTGCAGATCGCATTGGTGTGCCAGGTGCCGTGTGTGCTCTGGTTGAGACCCATTGTCCAGCAGCTCATCCAGTTGCCGGCGGCGGCGATGGCCGCGGCCGCCTGCCGGATCGCGGTTTCGGGCAGCCCGGTGCGGCGGCTGACCTCGGCGGGAGAATAATCCGCCAGGAACTCGGGCATCTGTTCCCAGCCGTCGGTGTAGGCGTCGATGAATTCCCGGTCCACGGAACCGGATTCGACGAGCAGGTGCAGCAACCCGTTGAGCAGCGCGAGATCCGTGCCGGGTGCGATCTGCAGGAACAGATCGGCCTTGGCCGCGGTCGCGGTGCGTCGTGGGTCCACCACGATCAGGGTGGCACCCGCCTTGACGCGTTCCATCATGCGCAGGAACAGGATCGGATGGCAGTCGGCCATGTTGGACCCGATCAGCAGGAACAGGTCGGCGTGATCGAAATCCTGGTACGAGCCCGGCGGTCCGTCGGCGCCGAGGCTTTGTTTGTAACCGGTTCCGGCGCTGGCCATGCAGAGCCGGGAGTTGGACTCGATGTGGGTGGTACGGAGAAACCCCTTGGCCAGTTTCGTCGCCAGATACTGGGACTCCAGCGACATCTGGCCCGACACGTAGAGTGCGACGGAGTCGGGGCCGTGTTCGTCGGCGATGGCCCGCATCCGGTCGGCGGCGTAATCGATTGCCGTGCCGATGTCGACGGACTCGCGCCGGGCATCGCGGCTGCGCCGCAGGCCGGCCTTCTCCATACGCCCCGACGCCGAGAGCAGATCGGCGGTGGTCGAGCCCTTGGTGCAGAGTCGGCCGAAGTTCGTCGGATGGTCTCTGCGTCCTACCGTTTTGGTGATCACCGGGCGTGTGTCGGCGGTGCCGGGGCCGACATGCAACACCATGCCGCACCCCACTCCGCAGTACGCGCACAGGGAGTTGACCGTCCGCGCGGGCGTGGTGGCGGAGGCGATCTCGCCGGTGCCGGTCATCGCACCGTCCCGATCGAGCGGCGGTCGAGGCCGGCGACGGCCTCGGCGTACCGGGATGCGATCAGTGCGGCGATCCGTGGATCGGCCCCGAGTGGCGCGCCGACGCCGTCGGCCCCGCACGACGTGAGCCGATCGTGGAACAGGCCCGGCGCCAACAGGTATGACGCGATGAACACCCGACGACGGCCGGCGGCGCGCAGTGACCGCACGACGTCGGCCACGCGGGGTTCGCCGGTGGCGATGTAGCCGACCGGGACGTCCGTACCGATCTGCTGCGACAACAGGCGCGCGGCATGGTGCACCTCCGCGCGCGCATGCGGGTCGGAGGATCCGGCGGCCGCGAGCACGACCGCATCACCGTCGCGACGGCCGGCGGCCCGCAGTCGGTCGGCCAAGATCGTGGCCAGCACCGGATCCGGACCGAGGTTGCGGCACAGGGTGACATCGCGATGACCGCTGCGCGCGATGTGGTCCGGGATGTCTCGGCGCACGTGATATCCGGCGGCCAGGAAGGCCGGCAGGATGACCGCCGGGCGGCTGGTGTCGGACAGGATCTCGCTCGGCGACGGTCCCAGCACGTCGACGAATGTCGTCCGGGTCGGACCGATCAGGGAGCCGACCTGTTCGGCGATGCGCCCGATGGTTTCCACGCCGTGCATCGACCGCGTGCCGTGGGCGACCAGGATCGGTTGCGGGGTCTCGTCGGGTTCGGGATGGCGGTCAGTCATCGGAGTCGTCATCGTCGTACTCGAGGTCGACCGCGAGGCGGTAGCCGCGCTTGACCACGGTCTGGATCATCTTCGAATCACCCAGTGCCGAACGGAGTCTGGTGACCGCCATCTCGACGGCGTGCGTGTCGGTGCCGCCGCCGGGCAGCTCGGTGAGCATGGTCTGCCGTGAGATCACCTGTCCGGGAACACGAGTCAGTGTCCGCAGCAGGGTCATGCTGGCCCCGGTAACCGGCCGGTAATCGCCGTCGACCACCACGCCACCGGCGCGGATACCGACGTCGTGGCCGGCCACCCGCAGGGTCAGCGCGCGTCGCGGCAGTTCGTCGGCGATCAGGCGGACCAGCGCACCCAGGCGAAACCGGGTCGGCTGCATCGTGGGGACCTGCAAGGCGTGCAACGGCCCGGCCGTCACGTTCCCGACGCACATGGCCGGGACCGCGGTGCGCATCGCGTGCAGAAGGGATTCCAGGACGCCCATCCGGTTGGCCTGACCCAGCATCGAGGCAACGGCCGGGGCACTCGTGAACGTGATCGCGTCGAGATCCCGGTCGATGATCGCGGTGATCATCCGCGTCATCGGCTCCGGGTCGTCCGGCGGTGTCCAGCGATACACCGGGATGGGGATGACCTCGGCGCCGGCCTCCCGGAGCACCTCGCAGAGATCGGGCAGCGGTTCCCACTCGGTGGTGGCACCGTGCAGTTGCACGGCCACACGCAACCCGGCGACACCCTCGGAGAGCAGCTCGCTGATCAGCTCACTCGACGACTCGCCCGGCGGCGACCACTGCTCGCGCAGCCCGGCCGCCCGGATCGCACCCTTGGCCTTGGGCCCGCGAGCGAGCAACCGCACCCCGCCCAACGTCTCCACCAGCTCGTCGGCCAGACCCCATCCGTCGGCCGCCTCGACCCACCCGCGGAAACCGATCCCGGTGGTCGCGACGAGGATGTCCGGTGGGTCCTTGAGTGTGGTCTGCGTCGACCGCTCGAGTTCGTCGTCGTCGACGAGCGGGATGATCCGGATGGCGGGGGCGTGCAGGACACCGGCCCCCCGACGTTCGAGGAGCGCGGCGAACTCGTCGGCGCGCCGCGCGGCGGTGACGCCGATGGTGAATCCGGTCAGCGATTTCTCTGCCGTGGTCGAGCCCGCTGTGGTCGAGCCCGCGGTGGTCGAGCCCGCTGTGGTCGAGCCCGCTGTGGTCGAGCCCGCCGTGGGCGGACCGGGTTGCTGCGAGGTCATCAGCCGCCGCCCACCTCGACGACGACGTCGTCGACGACCCGGATCGGGTAGGTGGTCAACGCGACCGTCTCATCGTCGAGACACACCCCGGTGTCGAGGGAGAACACCTGCTTGAGCAGGGGAGATGCCACGGTCGGGACACCGGACCGGTCACCGACGATGCCGCGTGACATGACCGCGGCCCGGCCGAACGGATCGATGTTGTCGACGGCGCGCAGTTCCGGGTTCGCCCGGTCGGCGGAGAGACGGAACACGGCGATCTGGGTGTCGCCGACCAGGGCGGCCACACCTCGGCCGACGGTCAGGTCGTCGAGGTGGGATACCGCGACCCAGGTGCGTGTCGATGACGGGGCGTCATCCAACGTGGTCATGAGTGCTCTCCTTGAGTTCGATGGCGGAACCGACGGACGGGGAACCGAGCAGGACAGGGACCTTTCGTCCCGATGATTCGTCGAAACCGATGGTCGGATCCGGCGTGTCGGGGGCGTTGACGAAGGATACGAATCGGCGCAGCTTGTCGTCGTCCTCGAGGACGGCGGCCCATTCGTCGCGGTACCCGTCGACGTGCCGGGCGACCGCAGCTTCGAGGTCACCGGCGATACCCAGGATGTCGTCGCAGACGATCTCCCGCAACCGGTCGAGTCCGCCGGTGAAGCTCTCCTGCCAGGGCGCGGTGCGCTGCAGGCGGTCGGCGGTGCGGATGTAGAACATCAGGTATCGGTCGATGTAGCGGATGAGCGTGTCGTCGTCGATGCCCGATGCCAGCAGCTGGGCATGCCGGGGGCTCTGACCGCCGTTGCCGCCGACATACAGATTCCATCCGTTCTCGGTCGCGATGACGCCGACATCCTTGCCGCGGGCCTCGGCGCACTCGCGCGCACACCCGGAGACGCCCAGCTTGAGCTTGTGCGGAGAGCGCAGACCCCGGTACCGGTGTTCGAGTCGGACCGCCATCGCGACGGAATCCTGCACGCCGTAACGGCACCAGCTCGAGCCCACGCAGCTCTTCACCGTTCGCAGGCTCTTGCCGTAGGCGTGTCCGGACTCCATGCCGGCGTCGACGAGGCGACGCCAGATCTGCGGCAGCTGTTCGACGCGGGCACCGAACATGTCGATGCGCTGGCCGCCGGTGACCTTGGTGTAGAGCCCGAAGTCCTTGGCGATCTGCCCGATCACGATGAGCTGATCGGGGGTGACCTCGCCGCCGGGCATCCGCGGAACCACCGAGTAGCTGCCGTTGCGCTGCAGGTTGGCCAGGAAATGGTCGTTGGTGTCCTGCAGTGCGGACTGTTCGCCGTCGAGGATGTGGTCGCTCGACGTCGACGCCAGGATCGAGGCCACGGTCGGTTTGCACACCTCGCAGCCCTTCCCGGTGCCGAAGCGTGCGATCAGCTCGGAGAAGGTGCGAATCCCGGTGGCCGCGACGACGGAGAACAGCTCGGCGCGGGACTGGGTGAAGTGCGCGCACAGTGCGGTCGACAGTTCGACGCCGGAATCGGCGAGCAGCCGGGTGATCGACGGGACGCAGCCGCCGCAGGTGGTGCCTGCCGACGTGCACAGCTTGACGTCGGCCACGGTGCAGGCGCCGTCGGCGATCGCACCGCAGATCGCCCCTTTGGACACGCCGTTGCAGGAGCAGATCTCGGCGTCGTCGGGCAGCGCTGAGAGCCCGATGCCCGCACCGTCGCCGCCGGCCGGGGCGATCATCGCGGCCGGGTCGCCGGCGATCTCCCGGCCCACCATCGGCTTGAGCGTCGCGTAGGCGTCGGCGTCGCCGACGAGGATGCCGCCCAACAGGGTCGTCGCATCATCGGAGAGCACCAGCTTCTTGTAGGTGCCGGCCACCGGGTCGGAGTACACGATCTCGAGGGCGTTCTCGGTGACCCCCATCGCGTCGCCGAAGCTGGCCACGTCCACGCCGAGCAGTTTGAGCTTGGTCGACATGTCCGCGCCCGGGAACCGGGTGTCGTCGACGCCGAGGATGCCGTCCGCGGCGATCTCGGCCATCGTGTAGCCGGGGGCGACGAGACCGTAGCACCGGCCGTCGACGGCGGCCACCTCCCCGATCGCCCAGATCGCGGGATCGCTTGTGCGGCATCCGGTATCGGTGATGATGCCGCCACGCGCGCCGACGTCGAGTCCGCATCCGCGCCCGAGCGCGTCCTGTGGCCGCACGCCGGCCGAGAACACCACGAGCGCGGCGTCGAGCACGGTGCCGTCCGACAGGGTGACCGCGAGCAGGTCGGAATCGGGCGCGTCGGCGATGGCGGTGGTCGACACCCCGGTGTGCACGTGCAGTCCGAGACCGGTGACCAGCGAGGCGAGCAGCGCGCCACCTCCGTCGTCGACCTGCAGCGGCATCAGCCGCGGCGCGAACTCGACCACGTGAGGCGTCATCCCGAGCAGACGCAGGGCGTTGGCCGCCTCGAGTCCGAGGAGACCGCCGCCGACCACCACACCCGGCGCACCGGGTGCCGCCGTCTCGGCGGTCGCGCGGATGGCGTCGAGGTCGGCCAGTGTCCGGTAGACGAAGCTGCGCGGATTGTCCCGGCCGTCCACCGGCGGCACGAACGGATACGATCCGGTGGCCAAAACCAGTGCGTCGTAGTCGATCTCGTCGCCCGATGACGTGGTGATCCGTCGGCTGTCGCGATCGATGGCGGTCGCCGATTCACCGAGCCGGACCTCGACGAGGTCGTCGTCGGGATAGGCGTTGCCCGCCAGGGCCATCGAGGTCGGGTCCCAGGATCCGACGTAGCTCGACAATCCCACCCGGTCGTAGGCGGCGATCGGCTCCTCGCTGAGAACGATCACGCGGAATCGATTGTCGGCGTCGCGTTTCCGCAGTTCCTGCACGAACCGGTGGCCGACCATGCCGTGGCCGACAACCACGCAGGTCGACGATGCGGGTGCGGTCGCGGGGCTCATACGTGCGCCCCGGGTGCCGGGGTGTCGGCGGTTGCCGGGGCGGCGACCGCGATGTCGGTGGTCTCGTCGTGCAGGACGATCTCCCGGCGTGCGTAGAAGTACCAGGTGGTGATCGCCGCGATCACGTAGAACCCGAGGAACACCCAGAACGCTGCGGTGGCAGACTGATTCGCCTTGTAGCTCGAACGCAGCACCAGGTTGATCCCGACACCGCCGAGGGCACCGACCGCGCCGGCGATACCGATCAGCGCGCCCGACATCTTGCGCGACCAGACGACCTTGCCCATGGGGTTCAGGCCGGTCAGGCCGCGGGCCTTGTGCTCGAAGACGGTGGGGATGATCTTGTACACCGATCCGTTGGCGATGCCCGAGATGAGGAACAGCAGGATGAAGCCGACGATGAACGCGACGAGCTGTGGGGTCTCGATCCGGTGCCCCGGGTGCCCGTCGGCCACCGTGCCGGAGATCACCAGGATGGCCGACGACGCGATCATCGCGCCGAAGCAGACGAGGGTGATCCGGCCGCCGCCGAAGCGGTCGGCCAGCTTGCCGCCGTACGGCCGGGCGATCGACCCGAGCAGCGGCCCGATCCAGGCGATCTGCGCGGCGGCGAGCGCGGGGGTGGCGGCGCCGGAGGACTTGAAGCTGATCTGGAGGACCTGCGAGAACGCGAAGCTGAATCCGATGAACGAGCCGAAGGTGCCGACGTAGAGCAGCGAGATCAGCCAGGTGTCCCGATACTTCAGGCAGTCGACCATGGATCGGTAGCTCGCGGTCTGATGATCCAGGTTGTCCATGTAGATGGCCGCGCCGATGCCGGCGAAGGCCAGGGCCACCAGGTAGATCGCGCACACGATCTCGGGTTGATCGCTGGCCAGCCAGATCACCAGCAGGCCGACGAGCTGGATCACCGGCACCCCGATGTTGCCGCCGCCGGCGTTGAGTCCGAGCGCCCAGCCCTTGAGGCGGTGCGGATAGAAGGCGTTGATGTTGGTCATCGATGACGCGAAGTTGCCGCCGCCGAGGCCGGTCAGGGCCGCGACGAACAAGAACCAGCCGAAGCCGAACGAGCCCGGATTCATCATCAGCATCATCACCAGGCCGGTGGGGATGAGCAGCACCACCGCGGAGAAGATCGCCCAGTTGCGGCCGCCGAACTTGGCGGTGGCCTGGGTGTAGGGGATGCGCAGGCAGGCACCGACGAAGGTCGCCGTGGCCGTGATGGTGAACTTCTGATCGAGGCTGATCCCGTAGGCGGGCGACATGAACAGCACCATCACCGAGAACAGCGACCAGATCGAGAACCCGATGTGTTCGCAGACGATAGACCAGGTCAGGTTGCGCCGGGCGATCTGGGCGCCACCGGAGTCCCAGGCCTCGCGATCCTCGGGATCCCAGTCGGTGATGTGATGTTTGCGCGTTTGGACATAGCTCATGAGGGCGGCTTCCTGACGATGAGGTGGCTGGGACGCCGCGGCCATCGGTGCCGGCGGGCGTTGGTAGAGACAGTAAGGATCGGCTATTTCGACGAGTTTGCATCGCGTGACCGGTCCGTCACGGTCTCCTCACGGGCATCCGATCGGCCGTGTGAGCAGAACGCGGCGCGCCGGATCGCCGCTCACCAGCGGTGACGGCAATGTCCGTCCGGTTGGCGCGGGCTGTTCGGGCTCGATGTCGCGGTGTCGAAAACCGTTGACCTGGGGACGAATTCAGCGCCGCGGGGCGGCCGGTTGTGGAATGGATCACATGTCTGGTGTGGGATGGCTCACAGTTGCCGACGATGTCGCCGAGCCCGGATGGCCGCGGCCGGAGCGGCGCATTCGGGCGCGCGCCGGGGCGGTCAGTCTTCCGGCCGGGCCCGCAGCGCCGACATCACGTATCGGCCGAGATACCGTAGGACGGCCTCGCCGTCGTCGGGATCCACCGTCTCGCCCGGCACCGTCCCCAGACTGATCAGCACGCGCGCCACCCACTCGGACACCTCGACGAGGTCGTGGTCGGGATGGATCTCTCCCCGGTCGGCGGCCGCCTCCACGTAGGGGCGCCAGAACAGTGCGAGATCGGGGACGAGGCCGCTGACCCCGGCCCCCGCGCAGGCCGCGAACTCCTCGGGTTCGGTGGTGCGCAACCGCAGGAGCAGTGCACCCGGATCGTCGTAGGCGCCGCGGCCGATCCGCACGCCGGCGGCGATCTGCCGGTCGAACCCCTCGATCTCGTCGAGTTCGACTTTCGCATCGGCCCAAAAGGATTCGTTGAGCCGGACGATCGCCGCGCCGATGAGTGTGGGTTTGTCCGGGAAGTGGCGATACAGCCAGGCCCGCGACACCCCGGCGGTCTCGGCCACCTCTTGCATCGTCGTCGACCGGATTCCCTTGTCGGCGAGCAACTTCTCGGTCGCATCGAGTAACCGGGCGCTGACCTTGCCGGTCGGCCGCTGCTCGGTGATCGCCTCGCCCACGCTCGCACCCTAGCAAATCGACGGACAATTCCGGCGAAGCTGTTTACCTCGACCGCCCGATGGGGTAGACAGATGTAGGAATCTGTCTACCCCAGCGGATGGGAAATAATGACCACACAGCGACCCACCACCGCCATCATCGGTGCGGGCATCAGCGGTCTCACCTCGGGAAAGATGCTCGCCGACTACGGCGTGCCGTACACCTGCTTCGAGTCCTCGGACCGGATCGGCGGCAACTGGGCCTTCGGCAATCCCAACGGCCACAGCAGCGCCTACCGTTCGCTGCACATCGACACGTCGAAGCATCAGCTCTCCTTCCGCGACTTCCCGATGCCGCCGGAGTATCCGGACTTCCCGCACCACACCCAGATCAAGCAGTACCTCGACAGCTACGCCGACGCGTTCGACCTGCTCGACGCCATCGAGTTCGGCAATGGGATCACCCACGCCGAACGCCTCGACGGTGGCGGGTGGGAGCTGGAAACCCAACGCGGAGAACGACGACGGTTCGATCTGCTGGTCGTCGCCAACGGGCACCACTGGGACCCGCGGTTCCCCGATTTCCCCGGCGAGTTCACCGGCACCACCATGCACGCGCACCACTACATCGATCCCGCCACGCCCCATGACTTCTCCGGCAAGCGAATCCTGGTGGTGGGTCTGGGCAACAGCGCCGCCGACATCGCGGTGGAACTGTCGTCGAAGGCTTTGGACAACACGCTGACCCTGTCCACCCGGTCCGGTGCGTGGATCGTGCCCAAGTACTTCGCCGGCAAACCGGCCGACAAGTACTACCACACCTCGCCGTACATCCCGTTCTCCTGGCAGCGCAAGTTCATGCAGGTGATGCAGCCGATGACCGCAGGCCGCCCAGAGGATTTCGGCCTCCCGACGCCCAATCACAAGTTCTTCGAAGCACATCCGACGCAGTCGGTGGAGTTGCCGCTGCGACTCGGATCGGGCGACGTCATCCCCAAACCGAATGTCTCACTGCTCGACGGGCAGACCGTGCACTTCGATGACGGCACCTGCGATGACTTCGACATCATCATCTACGCCACCGGTTACAACATCACCTTCCCGTTCTTCGACCCCGACTTCATCAGCGCCCCGGACAACCGGATCGACCTGTACAAGCGGATGTTCCACCCGGGCATCGACGGTCTGATCTTCGCCGGTTTCGCGCAGGCCACCCCGACGCTGTTCCCGTTCGTGGAGTGCCAGGCCCGCCTGGTGGGCGCATACGCGGTCGGGCAGTACCGGTTGCCGTCGACCGACGAGATGCGCCGGGTGATCGCCGAGGACATGGCGTTCTACACCGGGCACATGCTCGACCGCCCGCGCCACACCCAGCAACTCGATCACTATCTCTACGAACACAATCTGCGCGCCAGGGAGATCCCGGCGGGGCGTCGCCGGGCCGCACTGCAGGGCGGGCACCGTTGGGCCGGTGTCGGTGTCGGTGTCGGTGATGCGCCCGAGCCGGTGGCCGTCGGCGTGCAGGCGGGAGGGGAGTGACGATGAGCCATTCGACGGTGACCTTCGATTCGCACGGAACTCCCTGCGACGCCTGGTTTTTCGCGGGACCTGAGATCTCCCCGTTCGACGGCCCGGACGGACGGCCGGTGGTGGTGATGGCGCATGGTTTCGCCGGCACCAAGGACTCCGGGCTCGAGCCGTACGCGCAGCGACTCGCCGATGCCGGTCTCGCCGTTCTCGCCTTCGACTATCGGGGCTTCGGTCTCTCGGGAGGTGAGCCGCGGCAACGGATCTCGATGTCCGGACAACAGGACGACTTCCGCGCGGCGATCGAGGCGGCCAAGGGGCAACGCGGGGTTGACGCCGAACGCGTGATCCTCTGGGGCGTCTCGCAATCGGCCGGGCATGTGCTCATCGTCGCCGCCGACCGCACCGATGTCGCCGCGGTCATCACCGTGGTTCCGCTGGTCAACGGGCTCGCCGCGGGGGTGCATCACTACCCGCAGGTGGGCGCGGCGTCGATGGCGCGATCCACCGTCGTCGGGATCGGCAGTGCGATCGCCGGGAAGCTCGGCCGGCCGGCGACGATGATGCCCGTCGTCGGACGCCCGGGGGAGAAGGCTGCACTCACGTCGCCGGGCTTCTACGAGGACTACCTCGCGATCGCCGGGCCGTCGTGGCGCAACGAGGTCGACGCGTCGATCGGGTTGGAACTCGGGAGTTTTCGCGCCGACAAGGCCGCGCACCGGGTCACCGCACCGGTGCTGATGCAGATCGCCGACGTCGACCAGGGCGCCCCGCCACACGCGGCGGCCAAGGCCGGCTTCGCGGCGCGGGCCGAGGTGCGGCACTACCCGTGCGATCACTTCGACATCTTCGACGGCAAGGAGTGGTTCGAACCCGCAGTCGCGCACCAGCTCTCGTTCCTGAGCCGGCACCTCGCGCCGAACCGCGCGGTGCTCGGAAACGTCCGAGCGACGGTGGGCGAGTAGGCTGCCTCAGCGTTCCTCCCCCGAAATGCGCGCTTCCCCCGCAGCCGACGGGCATGCGGGGGAAGTACACATTCGTGGGGGAGGAGCCGCGACGTCGGCTCAGATCTCCTCGTGGATCGGGTCGGGCAGCGTCCAGCGCTCCCCGCGCCGCGGGTGCAGGTACAGAGCGTAGTAGAGAACTCCGACGACCATGGTGACGACGGCGACGGCGAGCTGTGCCCACGTCGACGGCGTCAGCAGCTCGTAGCACACGTACAGGCAGATCGCGACGACGACGAGCGGGGCGAGCGGCCACCACCGCATCTGGTAGCCGCGGCTGCGCGCTGCGCCCTTGCGGCGCAACCGAAGAGCAGAACCCGAGACGACCAGGTAGACGATCACGGTGCTGGCACCGGTGGCGATCAGCAGCCAGTCCATCGGGACGAAGCTCGCGGTGATCGCGGCGACGGCGCCGACGAACAGTGTTGCGACGATAGGGCTTTGCAGCTTCGGGTGCACCTTGCCGAGCACATCGTCGATCGGTCCCGGCCATGACCGGTCACGCGCCGAGGCGAACAGCAGGCGGGCGATCTGCAGGATGATCGCGATGACGGCGTTGATGATCGCGAGCGCGATGCCGATGCTGACGATGACGTTGAGGGTCTCACCGCCGCGGGCGATCAGGAAGTAGTTCATGGGGGTCTCCGACGACAGGAGATCCGACATCGACGGGCTGCCCAGGATGACCGCCATGAGCGGGATCATCTCGACGGCCACGGTCACCGCCAGCGACACCATGATGACGCGGGCGATGGTCTTGCCGGCGTTCTTGGTCTCCTCGACGTAGTACACGGCGGCGCCGTAGCCGTTGTAGGCGAACAGGGCGACCGGGATCATCGTCACGATGGCGGCGAAGCCGACGTTGCTGAGCACGCCGTCGCTCATGGCCTGGGCGTGGAAGAACTCGCCGGGCCCGCGGGAGATGTTCATGAAGCCGAGGACCGCCACGATCGCGACCGCCGCGATCTCGACGACGAGGAACAGTCCGGTGACCCAGGCATTGGTGCGGATGTTGAGGGTGGCGATCACCGTGGTCACGAGGATGACACCCACGCCGATCCACTTGCCGGACAGCCCCGACCACGCCACGCCGAGGTATTCACCCGTGCCGAGTGCGATGACCGCGATGATGAACACGCCGCTGACCAGGGTCAGCAGGAAGGTCGCGAACCCGAGCGGCTTGCCGAGGAGCCGGGCTGCCCAGGTGTACTCGCCGCCGGTGATCGGATACGTGGCGGACAGCTCGGCGTAGCACATGCCGACGAAGACGGCCGCGACCGCCGCGATGGCCATCGTGATCACCGAAGCGCCGCCGACGCCCAGCAGGATCGTCGGAATGATGATGAACACGCTCGATGCCGGCGTGACCGACGACAGCGTGATCAGGATGTTCTCGCGCATCGTCAGGCTGCGCGAGAGCTGCTGCTCGTACGCCGTCCCGGCGACGGGCGCAGTGCGCGAATTGAGGTCGGTCATGGAAAACACCTTTCTTTGACTGGTCAATCAAAGAATGGTTTGGTTATGATGTCAACCACTATCGATGAAGAAATGTGAAATTAACTTGTCAGGCAGGTGACCATGGCTCGACGCAAGGATCAGGCGGCGGCGCGGGAAGCGATCGTGGCCGCGACGCTGGTGGCGATCCGTGATCGTGGATTGTCGTCGTTGCGGATCGCGGACATCGCGGAGATCGCGGGCGTCTCCACCGGAACGGTCCACTACTACTTCGGCGACTTCGAATCGCTACTCAAAGAGGTGCATCGCCTGGCCAGTGACCGTTTCTTCGCGGCGCGGCTCGATCTGATCGGCCGATACGACGACGCGCGTGAACGCCTCGGTGCGATGATCGCCGCGGGACTACCGCAGTCGGCCCAAGACGCGCTGGTGGCCGCGCTCTATCAGCTCGACTCGCACATGGGATTGCGCGCCGACCACGCCATCCTGGTCACCGCCCTCTACGACAAACAGGTCGCGCTGTACCTGGGGATTCTCGAAGTCGGTGTGGCACAGGGGCATTTCACGCTGTCCGAGCCGTCGGTGGACGTCGCCAGCAATCTGGTGACTCTCGAGGACGGTTACGGACTGCACATCATTTCCAAGAACGCGTCGATCACCTACGACAAGGCCGTACGACTGATCGGCTCCTACGCGCGCACGGCCACCGGCTGCGCCGACATCGACCCGACCGACTCCGACATCCCGTCGGCGCTCCAGAACGAAGGACAGAACCCATGAGCCGCAATCGTATTCGAGATCTCGGCGTCAACCTCCCGGGTACCCCCGGACCCCTCAACGCGATCACCGATGTCGCGGGTCTCGAGGTCGGGTACGCCACGCTCAACGCCGGCGACGGACCGCTTCGGTCGGGCGAGGGGCCGGTGCGCACAGGTGTCACGGCGATCCTCCCTCGCGGTCGAGACGGTGTCGGCCGGCCCTGCTCGGCAGGATTCCACTCCCTCAACGGCAACGGCGAGATGACCGGCGTGCACTGGATCCAGGAGGTCGGTGAGGTCTCGCTGCCGATCACCATCTCCAACACGCACGCGGTCGGACCGTGCCACGCCGGCGTTGTCGAGTGGATCAACGAGGTCGACCCGACCCTCGGGCGCCAGTGGCTCCTGCCGGTGTGTGCCGAGACATGGGACGGCTACCTCAACGACATCAACGGCGGCCACGTCACCACCTCGGTGGTGCGGTCGGCCCTCGACGCCGCGCGACCCGGGCCGATCGCCGAGGGCAATGTCGGCGGTGGCACCGGCATGAACTGCTACGGCTACAAGGGCGGCAGTGGAACGTCGTCGCGCGTCGTCGACTTCGGGGCGCAGTCGTTCACCGTCGGAGCCTTCGTGCAGGCGAATTTCGGCTCGCGGCATGAGCTTTCGATCGCCGGCAGCCCGGCCGGTGCGGTGGCCGACGTCCCGTGCCCGATCGAACAGGACGACTGGCTGGACCGCGAGCTGGCCGTGCCCGGCGGCGCCGGATCGGTGATCATCATCGTCGCGACCGACGCGCCGGCATCGCCGAAGCAGTGCGAGGCCATCGCCCGGCGGGTACCCATGGGCCTGGCCCGCACCGGCACCACCGGATCGTTGTTCTCCGGCGACCTGTTCCTCGCTCTCTCGACCGCCGACGACCGACCCTCCACGACCGGCTTCCCGACCGCGGGCACCTCGGACCTGGAGACGGTGACCCGCACCGAGATGCCGTGGAACCGCATGGACGAGGTCTACGCGGCAGCCGTGTACGCCGTCGAGGAGGCGGTGCTCAACGCCCTCGCCGCCGCCGAGGACATGATCGGCCGCGACGGCCACCGGTCCTTCGCCCTCCCGCACGACGTGATCCGGGCGGCGGTGCGCTAGCCTCGCACCGGCCCGTTGGCCGTCGTCAACCGTTCTTCCCCCCGCTTTGCGAGAACCCTCCACGAACTAACGGAGGGTTCTTGTAAAGCGGGGGGAAGAACGTTCAGCCGAGGATGCCGCCGGCTTTCAGCGCCGCGATCACCTTGGCGTGCAGCACCTTCGGGCGCTGCGAGTCCGACCATGTCCAGCGGACCATCGACGGGCCGGTCGCGCGGATCGCGTCCTCCCGCAGCTTCTCCTGGTAGATCACGTCCTCTGGAAGGCGGTCGCCGAACGGGTTCGAGCGATGGTATTTGAGCCGGCCGTCGAACTCGCCGACGACGCGGAGCACGCCGTGTTTGTCGCGCCAACCGAAGTCGCTCCGCACTGTCTTCATCCGTCCGTCGAGATCGATCACGATCTTCACCTGCAGTTCCGGTGGTGGGATCAGTGGGCAATCAGCGAGGACGAGCCTGCTCACCGACTCGCCGACACTTTCGGACAAGCCGTCTGCCAACGTCAACGCGGTACGAAGCAGGCCGGCGCCGCGGTGGCGACTGAGCAGGCGCACCTCCGCGTCGAGTTCCTCCGTTGTGACCCCGAGGTGTAACCCGGAGTCGAGGACGCAGACCGCTTGTTCCAAGGTGGGGCTGGTCCGCGCGACGTCGCAGACCGATCGCGGCCGCGACGTGAGCCTGACGCCGTCGTCGACGACGATGGCCGAGTCGGCGAGTTTTGCCTGGTGGACCACCCCACGGGCTATCGTCTTACCCGTCGTCGCGGACGTGAAATGCACTTTCGAGAAGTCTGGCCGCAGCATAGGGATGCGATGCAGTGCGGTCGCAGACTCGTGGCTCAGCGTCCGGCCCGGTCCGCCGTTGCGAGCGGCGGCGATGACCGTCGCCCGGTAGCGCTCCAGCTTGGCGGCGTGGGTCTGCGTCGTCGCCGCCGGGAGGTACGCGCCGTGCCATACGCGTTCGCGGACCCCGGCCTTGACCTCCTGTTGTAGCGCGGCATCGGTGCCGCCGCCGGCGATTGTCTCGGACCGGAACATGAGGTGTTCGACGCCGATCTCGAAGTCGTTCATGCCGTTTGATCATGCCCGCGATCGCCGACGAGGCTCAGATTCCATCCACAGGCCGCCTCCGGGCTGTGTCCGGGCTGTGCAGTCGCAACTTCCCCCTCCCGCTTTACAACAACTCTCCGTGAGTTCGGTATTTGTCAACCTGCCTGAGACAGGTCGGTTACTGGGTTCTTCTTCGGTTTGGTCGGTTTGTGGTTGATCCCGACGATTGCCGGGACGACGGGAGC
>NZ_JBSFQJ010000009.1:251101-259746 GCF_053588655.1 Gordonia sp. NPDC003424 | reverse complement strand
AAACGCCCGGCCCCATTCCGAACCCGGAAGCTAAGCCCTCCAGCGCCGATGGTACTGCACCCTAACCAGTGTGGGAGAGTAGGACACCGCCGAACACAACTTCAGAGAAAGGCTCTGTATTCGATGTACGACATCGGATGCAGGGCCTTTCTTCATGTCTGGAGTGCTCCGGTATTCCGGAGTCATTCTTTCTCCGTCCCCCTCCGAGGCATAGATTGGCTGCCATGACTGATCGCGACCGCAACCCCCGCCGTGGTGGAGGACCTGACCGCCCGCGGCGCTCACCCCGCGGGACGGGCTCGGCCGGCAGGCCCGACGAGCCCGTCCTTCCCGACGACGTCGCCGCATCCGACCTCGACACGGAGGTCCGCCGAGACCTGCTCACGCTCGACAAGACCAACGCCGAGAACGTCGCCCGCCATCTGGTGATGGTCACCCGACTTCTCGAGGACGACCCTGCACTCGCGCTCGAGCATGCACGCGCAGCTCGTCGTCGCGCCGGCCGTGTCGGCATGGTGCGCGAAACCATGGGGATCGCCGCCTACAACGCCGGCGAATGGCAGGAAGCACTGTCCGAGTTGCGTGCGGCGCGCCGGATCACCGGCAACACGGCGCTTCTGCCGCTGATCGCCGACGCCGAACGTGGACTCGGGCGTCCGGCCCGCGCGGTGGAGATCGCCCGCAGTGAGGAAGGACGTGCGCTCACCGGCGACGAGGCCACCGAGATGCGGATCGTCGAGTCCGGCGCCCGGATCGACCTCGATGAACCGGACCGCGCCGTTGTCACACTGCAGTCCGAAGACTTGACGCCCGGACGCACCGGTATTGCTGCGGCGCGTCTCTACTACGCGTACGCGTCGGCATTGCAGGCCGCCGGACGGACCGCCGATGCCGTGACCTGGTTCATGAACGCCGCGTCTGCCGACATCGACGACATGACCGACGCCGAGGACCGGTTGATGGGACTCACCTCGGATGAGGACGCCGTTGACGAGGACGTTGTTGACGAGGCTGTTGTCGACGAGGCTGTTGTTGACGAGGCTGTTGTCGACGAGACCACTGTCGCGGAATCGGGCAGCGAGGAATCGGGCAGCGAGGAGCCCGTCACGCCTGGCCTTGCCGACGTGGCCGAGCCGGCGCGCGTCGAGGACACGCCGGTTCCCGATTCGGTGGTCCCTGACACGGACGCGGAGGCGACCACTGACACCTCACCGGAAGTAGTGCCCACACCCGTCCCTGACATCGATACCGAGGTGACCGGTGACACGTCACCGGAAGCAGTGCCCACACCCGTCCCCGACATCGATACCGAGGTGTCGGCCGACACCGCACCGGCAGTAGTGCCCACCCCCGTACCCGACATGGATGCCGAGGCGATCCCTGGCACCCCGTCGGCAGCAGTGGACGCACCGGTCTCGGCGCAGGCCACCGCTCCCGACACCTCCCAGTCGTCGGCGACGGTGCTCGGCAAGCGGTACGACGCGCTGCTCCTCGACCTCGACGGCACCGTCTTCGCCGGGCATCGAGCGTTGCCCGGCGCTCAGGAGTCGCTCGAAAGTATCGGCACGCCACAGTATTTCGTCACCAACAATGCGAGCCGGCGTCCGTCGGCGGTGGTCGAGCATCTCGTCGAACTCGGGTTCTCGGCGACCGCGGAGCAAGTGGTGACCAGTGCCCAGTCCGCCGCGCGGCTGCTCGCGGAGCACCTCGAGCCGGGTTCGCGTGCGCTGGTCATCGGCACCGACGGTCTCGCCCAGGAGGTGCGCGAGGTCGGCATAGGTGTCACCCGCAGTGCCGACGACCGACCCGCCGCGGTGATCCAGGGCCATTCACCGGAAACCGGGTGGGCGCAGCTGTCGGAAGCCGCGCTCGCGATCAATGCGGGTGCCCTGTGGATCGCCACCAACACCGACGCCACCCTTCCGTCCGAACGGGGCAACCTCGTCGGAAACGGATCGATGGTCGCCGCCGTGGCCAATGCCACGGGCCAGCAGCCGCTGGTGGCGGGCAAACCCGCAGCCCCGCTGATGGCCGACGCCATCTCACGCAGCAAGGCGACCAAGCCGCTCGTCGTGGGTGACCGCCTGGACACCGACATCGAAGGGGCGCACTCGGTCGGCATCGACAGTGCGCTGGTCCTGACCGGAGTCAGCTCGGCCGCCGACCTGCTCGTCGCTCCGCCCGAACAGCGACCGACGTTCGTGATCAAGTCCCTCACAGGACTCTTCACCGACGCCGAGGTCGTCCGGGTCGGTGTGCACGACGGCTGGCAGATCGACGTGACCGGCGATGTCGCGACCGTCAGCCGTACAGGATCGGCCGACGACGACAGCCTGGTGCCGGCGCTGGCCCACGTGGTGTGGCAGGCGATCGACGAGGACCGGCTGGACCCGACCGAGCTCTCGGTGACCAGTGTCGACGGCGCCGTGCAGGCCCTGCTGGAGTCGGTGGGTGTCACCCGAGTGCGCTAGCGTTGAGGGCATCATGAGCGAACCGGATCAGTCACCACAGCCCGGATCCGCGCCGGTCCCCGGACCGGCGCGGCCCGCGCCGCACATGATGCCGCGATCGGCGGGCGGTTCGGCGGGACCCGGCTCCGGCGAGGACACCTCGCCGGAGGTCGTGACCGAGAACGTCGCAGCGGTGCTCGCCGACGTCGACGCCATCCGGCAGGAAACCGGTGACACCTTCGACATCGCGGCGCTGACCCGGCAGACCGAACTCCTCGAACGTGCGCACGACACACTGACATCAGCGCTCGAAGACGTCGATCCTCGATGAAGAACGGCTGAGGGTGGCCGCGCGTGCACGGCTCGACGCCGAACTCGTGCGTCGTGGACTCGCCCGATCGCGCGAGCAGGCCCGCGTCCTGATCTCCGACGGCCTGGTGAAGGTGAATGGTGCGGTCGCCGCCAAACCGGCGACCAACGTCGCCAAGGACACACCCATCGTCGTCGTCGAGCATGTCGGTGACGACTGGGCCTCCCGCGGCGCCCACAAACTGCTCGGTGCGCTTGAGGTCTTCGGGCCCCGGGGTGTGACGGTCGACGGCCGGCGGTGCCTGGACGCCGGCGCTTCCACCGGGGGATTCACCGACGTTCTCCTACGGCGGGGTGCGCGCGAAGTCGTCGCGGTGGATGTCGGGTACGGGCAGCTGGTGTGGCGGCTGCAGAACGATCCTCGCGTGCACGTGCACGACCGTACCAATGTGCGACATCTCACCCCCGAAGATATCGGTGGCACAGTCGATCTGGTGGTCGGCGACCTCTCCTTCATCTCACTCGGCCTGGTCCTGCCCGCACTGGCTGCATGCACGCGACCCGGCGGGGACCTGTTGCCGATGGTCAAACCGCAGTTCGAGGTCGGCAAGGATCGGGTGGGGTCCGGTGGCGTCGTCCGCGACCCGCAGCAGCGTGTCGACGCCGTGGTGGCGGTCGCTCGCGCCGCGCGTGACCTGGGACTGGTGACACACGGGGCGGTGGCCAGCCCGCTGCCCGGGCCGTCCGGCAACGTCGAGTATTTTCTGTGGCTGCGCAAGGAGCCGGAGGGGGACGACGGGGCGTCGGTGGATGCCGATAGGGTCGGAGATCGAACAGATGTGCCCGTCGACGACGACCTGATCGCGATGATCGAAAGCGCTGTGGAGAACGGGCCCCGGTGACCGACGAAGGGACGATTGTGACCGCTGACGAGGTCCCCGATCAGGTCGGCCATCGCGAGTTCCTGGTGGTGGCCCACACCGGGCGCGAGGTCGTCATGCAGACGATGGAATCGATCGCCCGACATTGTGCGGCGGGCGGGGTGAAGTTGCGCGTCGTCGACCATGACACAAAGGTCCACGACCTGCCCATGGAGTCGTCGGCCGACGAGCTGCCGGCCGAGCCCAGCCGCCCCGGCAACCACCGGGTGGACCCCGACCAACTGCGCAGCATCGGCGCCGCCGTCGAGGTGGCATCCGCGGTCCCCGCATCCGCGGAGGGATGCGAGGTCGTCATCGTCCTCGGCGGTGACGGCACGTTCCTGCGCGCCGCGGAACTTGCCTATCCGGCCGAGGTTCCCGTCCTCGGGATCAACCTCGGCCACATCGGATTTCTCGCCGAAGCCGAGGCCAATCGGGTCGACGAGGTGATGGAACAGCTCATCGCCCGGGACTACCGGGTGGTGCCGCGGATGACGCTCGACGTCACCGTCATCGACCCCACGCGACCGGGCGACGAACCCGTGCGCACCTGGGCGCTCAACGAGATCGCGATCCTCAACCGCACCAACAACGGGGTGCTCGAACTCGTCACCGAGGTCGACGGTCGTCCCGTGTCGGCGTTCGGCGCCGACGGGGTCCTGGTATCCACGCCGACCGGGTCCACCGCCTATGCGTTCTCCGCCGGCGGCCCGGTCATGTGGCCGGACCTCGAGGCGATCCTGGTGGTCCCGAACAACGCGCACGCACTGTTCGCGCGGCCCATGGTGACCAGTCCGCGCTCGCGGATCGCGGTGGAGATCGACAAGGACGGCCGTTCGGCCATCGCCTTGTGTGATGGCCGCCGCCGGATCGACGTCCCGGCGGGCGCACGCGTCGAGGTGTTGCGCAGCAAGCGGTCGGTGTTGTGGGTGCGGATCGATTCCGACCCGTTCGCCGACCGTCTGGTCACGAAATTCGATCTACCGGTGACGGGTTGGCGGGGGAGGCAGAGCTGAGCATGCTCGAAGAACTCAGCATCGAGGGCCTCGGCGTCATCGAACGGGCGTCGGCGCAGTTCCCGCCCGGATTCACCGTCCTCACCGGCGAAACCGGCGCGGGCAAGACGATGATCGTCACCAGCCTGCACCTACTGTCCGGCGCGCGTGCAGACGCCACCCGGGTGCGGACCGGGGACACCAAGGCGACCGTCGAGGGCCGCTTCCGTCTTGCCGAGTCGGCCGCGGACCCGGTGATCTCCGACGTGCTGGAATCCACCGGGGCGGACCCGGACGAGGACGGCACCCTGATCGCCGTTCGCTCGGTCAGCAGCGACGGGCGGTCGCGGGGGCACCTCGGCGGGCGGTCGGTCCCGGTCGGCGCCCTCGGACGCTTCACCAATCAGTTGCTGACCATCCACGGTCAGAATGACCAACTGCGGCTGCTGAAACCCGAACACCAGCGCGCCGCCCTCGATGCGTTCGCCGGCACCACGGTCGAGAACGCGCTGTCGGCCTATCGCACCGCGCGGGACGAGTGGGTGACCATTCTCGACGCCCTCGACATCCGGCGATCGAATTCCCGTGAGCTGGCGCAGGAGGCCGATCGGCTACGGTTCGGAATCGATGAGATCGCCGCGGTCGACCCGCAACCCGGGGAGGACGCTGAACTCGCCGCGACGATCCGCCGGCTCAGCGATCTCGAATCGATCCGGACCGCCGCGGCGCAATCCCGCGAGATCGTCACGGGGGACACCGGATCGGTGGTCGACGGTCTCGGCCAGGTCCGCAGCATCCTCGAATCGGCGGCCGATGACTCGCTCTCCGCGCTGCTGCCGCGGGTCGCCGAGGCGCTGGCCGTCGTCACCGACGTCGGCGAGGAGCTCACGTCGTTCGTCGCGGATCTCCCCGCGGACGCCGACGAACTGGACAAGCTGCTCACCCGGCAGGCCGAACTCAAGGCGCTGGTCCGCAAGTACGCCCCCGACATCGACGGTGTCATCGACTGGCGCACCGCTGCCGAGACCAGGCTCGCCGAGATCGACGACCCGGAAGGCTCGATCGCCGAGCTCGAGTCCGCGGCCGTTGCCGCCCAACAGAAGGTGACCGACGCCGCCGCGACCCTGCACCGGCGCCGTCGCAGTGCCGCGAAGTCGATGGCCACCAAGGTATCCGCCGAACTGGCCGGCCTGGCGATGGGCGACGCGGCGCTGGCCGTCGACGTCGCGGTGGACCCGGCCGGCGACGACGACCGGCTGGCCATCGACCTCGACGGCGTCCGCGCCCATGCCGGGTCGGCCGGTCCCGATCGCGTCGAGTTCGGCCTGGCCGCCCACAAAGGCGCTCCGCCGCTGCCGATTTCGCGATCGGCATCCGGTGGCGAGCTCTCTCGGGTGATGCTCGCGCTCGAGGTCGTCCTCGCCGAGCCCACCAGCGGTTCCGTCATGGTGTTCGACGAGGTCGATGCCGGCGTCGGTGGCCGCGCGGCCGTCGAGATCGGGCGCCGCCTCGCCGGCCTCGCCCGGGCGCATCAGGTCATCGTGGTCACCCACCTCCCGCAGGTCGCCGCCTTCGCCGACAACCACCTCGTAATCGGCAAGAACTCCGGAAACGGACGAGGCAAACGCCTGCACACGAGTTCGGTGCGCACGCTCGACCGCGACGAACGCATCGCCGAACTCGCCCGGATGCTCGCCGGGCTCGGTGACTCGGACACCGGCCGCGCGCATGCCGAAGAGCTGCTCGAGACCGCGGAATCGGAGAAGACGACGGCGTAGCGCATGTTACTCATGTGACAAAAGTTGCAGTTGTTACGGCGCGCCTCCCAAACGGTCCGCGACCGCCCGTCAATCATGGGCGTCATGAAGATGCCTGCCCTGCTTGCCCGTACGACCGAAGATCTTCCTGGCGTCACCGGAATAGCCAGGATCGACAAGAACACCCGGCGGCTTCTCGACCGAGTCGGCCCCGGCGACATCGCCATTCTCGACGAGGTCGACCTCGACCGCGTCACCGCCGATGCGCTGGTGCAGGCCAACGTCGTCGCGGTGGTCAACGCATCGCAATCCATTTCCGGGCGCTATCCGAATCTCGGTCCCGAGGTTCTCGTGGCGTCGGGCATCGTGCTGCTCGACAACGTCGGCGACGAGGTGTTCAAGCGTGTCAAGGACGGCGCGAAACTCCGCGTCGACAACGACCGGCTCTACGTCGGAGACCGTCGCCTCGCGATGGGTACCGAACTGGAGGAGAGCGTCATCGCCGACAAGATGATCGAGGCCAAGACGGGGCTCGTCGATCACCTGGAGGCGTTCTCCGGCAACACAATCGAGTTCATCCGCAGTGAGTCGCCGCTGCTCGTCGACGGCGTCGGGGTGCCGGAGGTGGACATCGACTTCCACGGGCGCCACGTCGTCATCGTCGCGGACGGGGCCGATCGTGCGACCGATCTGCGAGCCCTCAAACCGTTCATCAAGGAGTACTCACCGGTGCTCGTCGGTGTCGGAGCGGGCGCCGACACCCTGATCAAGGCGGGTTACAGGCCCGCGCTGATCGTCGGCGACCCGGACGACATCAAGGCGACGACGCTGAAATCCGGTGCGCAACTGGTGCTCCCGGCCGATACCGACGGTCATGCGCCCGGTCTGTCGCGGATTCAGGATCTGGGGATCGGCGCCACCACCTTCCCGGCGGCCGGATCGGCGGCCGACCTCGCGCTGCTGCTCACCGACTACCACGGGGCCGATCTGATCGTCACCGTCGGTTACGGGGGCACGCTCGACGACTTCTTCGACCGGTCGCGACGGGAGAGCAATCCGTCGATGTTCCTGACCCGGCTCAAGGTGGGCCCGAAACTGGTCGACGCCAAGGCGGTTGCGACGCTGTACCGCAGCCGGATCTCCGGTGCCGCGATCGCGTGCGTCATCCTCGCCGCGCTCATCGCCATCATCGCCGCGGTCATGCTGTCGAGCTGGGGACCCGAGGTGACCGACTGGGCCGTCGTCCAGTATCACCACGCCGTCGACTGGGCCCAGGGCGTCTGGAACAGGTAGCGCATGATTTCCCCCCGACAGCACGCCATCTCGCTGGTCGCCGTGTTCCTGGCGCTGGCCGTCGGACTGTTCCTGGGTTCGGGGTTCATCGGTGACCGGATGAATGCACTCACCGGGACCTCCCGAGACCGCATCGGCGACCTCGAGAAACACCGGGACCAACTCAACGATCAGGTCAACTCGGCCAACAGCTTCGAGGCGGCCATCGCACCACGTCTGCTCGCCGGCACGCTCAAAGGGCAGTCGGTCCTCGTGGTCACCACCCCGAACGCGGCCGACGCCGACGTCGACGCGGTCAAGGAATCGGTCTCGGCGGCCGGCGGGCGCTTCGCCGGGCAGATCGCCCTCACCGACACCCTGTTGACCGATCAGAAGTCCGAGCAGCTGCGGACGATCGTCGATCAGACCATCCCCGCCGGCACGAACCTGCGACCCGAGCTCACCGATTCCGGAGGCCGGGTGGGAGACCTCCTCGGGTCGCTGGTCCTGCACGCGAACGGCGCCCAGTCCGCGTCCGGTGACGACCGTCGACTCGGTCTGCAGGCGTTGAAGGAGGGCGGGTTCATCGACTACGCCAACGGTGCCGTCTCGCCGGCCGACCTCGTCGTCGTGGTCAGCGGTGACGCGCTGCCCAGTGACTCGGGCGCCCAGGGGCAGCTCGTGGGTCGGTTCGCCGCCGCGATGTCCGCCCGGGGCGAGGGCGGCGCCCTGGTCGGACGCACCGGGTCGGCGGCCGGCGGGTCCCCGATCGCGGTGGTCCGCAGCGACCCGGCGCTCGGCAACGCGGTGTCCACCGTCGACAACGTCGACCAGCAGACCGGACGGATCACCACCGTGCTGGTCCTCGGCGAGGAGGCCAAGGGACGCACCGCCGCCTTCGGCACCGGCCCGAAGGCGACGGCGATCACCGTGGGGGCGGCG
>NZ_JBSFQJ010000009.1:0-251003 GCF_053588655.1 Gordonia sp. NPDC003424 | reverse complement strand
CGCCCGGCCCCACGACGTAGCTTTCGTGGGCCACCTCGCCGACCTCGGAGAGGTGAGGTTTGGTGTCGCGGCAGGCGTTCGGCCGTCGAGGTGTTAGCCCGAAGGCGACGGCGATCACCGTGGGGGCGGCGCCCGGCCCCACGACGTAGCTTTCGTGGGCCACCTCGCCGACCTCGGAGAGGTGAGGTTTGGTGTCGCGGCAGGCGTTCGGCCGTCGAGGTGTTACCCTGGAGTCCCGTAGGTAAACAGGTATTTCGGGCCTGATTCGGCCGACGGGAGACGCATTTGCGACCACTGCGCCATGTGCACACTGACACCAAACACATTTTCGTGACGGGTGGTGTCGCCTCGTCCCTGGGTAAGGGCCTCACCGCCTCGAGCCTCGGGCAACTTCTCACTTCTCGTGGCCTGCGGGTCACTATGCAGAAACTCGACCCGTATCTCAACGTCGACCCGGGGACGATGAATCCGTTCCAGCACGGTGAGGTTTTCGTCACGGAGGACGGCGCCGAGACCGATCTCGACGTCGGCCATTACGAGCGGTTCCTCGACCGCAACCTGTCGCAGTCGGCGAATGTGACCACGGGACAGGTCTATTCGTCGGTCATCGCGAAGGAGCGGCGCGGCGAGTATCTCGGCGAGACGGTGCAGGTGATCCCGCACATCACCGACGAGCTCAAGGCGCGGGTGCTGGCGATGCGCGAGCCCGGCGACGACGGCGAGACCCCGGACGTGGTGATCACCGAGATCGGTGGCACGGTCGGCGACATCGAGTCGCTGCCGTTCATCGAGGCGGCCCGGCAGATCCGGCACGACGTCGGACGCGACAACGTCTTCTTCATCCACGTGTCGCTGGTGCCGTATCTGGCGCCGTCCGGCGAGCTCAAGACCAAGCCGACCCAGCACTCGGTGGCCGCGCTGCGCAACGTCGGTATCCAGCCCGACGCGCTGATCCTGCGGTGCGACCGCGAGGTCCCCGAGGGCCTCAAGAAGAAGATCGCGCTGATGTGCGACGTCGACATCGAAGGCGTCATCTCCACCCCGGACGCACCGTCGATCTACGACATCCCCAAGGTGCTGCACCGCGAGCAACTCGACGCCTACGTCGTGCGCCGCCTCAATCTGCCGTTCCGCGACGTGGACTGGACGGAATGGGGCGAGTTGCTCAAGCGGGTGCACGACCCGCGGGAGACCGTCGTGGTGGCGCTGGTCGGCAAGTACGTCGACCTGCCCGACGCGTACCTGTCGGTCACCGAGGCGATCCGCGCGGGCGGCTTCGCCTGGCGAGCCCGCACCGAGATCAAGTGGGTGCCGTCTGACGAGTGTCAGACCCCGGAGGGCGCACAGGCCGCGCTCGGCGACGTGCACGCGGTGCTCGTCCCCGGTGGATTCGGAATCCGCGGCATCGAGGGCAAGGTCGGCGCGATCCGGTACGCCCGCACTCGCGGCATCCCGCTGCTCGGCCTGTGCCTCGGCCTGCAATGCGTGGTCATCGAGGCGGCCCGTGCGGCCGGACTCGACGAGGCGTCGTCGACGGAGTTCGATCCCGACACACCCTTCCCGGTGATCTCCACGATGGCCGACCAGCACGAGGTCGTCGCCGGAGAGGCCGACCTCGGTGGCACCATGCGACTCGGTGCCTACCCGGCGGTCCTGGAACCCGGCTCCGTGGTGGCCGAGGCCTACGCGACCACCCAGGTCTCCGAACGCCACCGCCACCGCTTCGAGGTCAACAACGCCTACAAGGACAAGGTCGCGCAGTCGGGCCTGGTGTTCTCCGGCACCTCGCCGGACGGGCATCTCGTCGAGTTCGTCGAATACCCGCCGTCGATCCATCCGTTCTTCGTCGCCACCCAGGCGCATCCCGAGCTGAAGAGCCGGCCCACGCGGCCGCATCCGCTCTTCCGTGCGTTCATCGACGCAGCACTGAAATATAAAGCGGCAGAACGACTTCCGGTGGATCTCGGCGACTACGAGCCGCCGTCGACGGAGGATTCGGACGACGACCTCGAGGAACGTGGCGCTTGACGAAGCCGGGAGAACCGGCCGACGGCGGCGGGTCGGCCGGATCGCACGAGTTCACCGTTCGGCGTAGCCGGACCATCTATGACGGGGCCATCCTGACCCTGCGGGTCGACGAGGTCGAGATGCCCGGCGGTCGGGTGGCCGAGCGGGAGGTCGTCGAGCATCACGGTGCCGTCGCCGTCGTCGCACGGGACGAGCAGGGGCGTATCGCCCTCGTCCGGCAGTACCGGCATCCGATCGGCCGGCGATTGCTCGAGTTACCGGCCGGGCTGCTCGACGCCGGGGCCGGCGAGTCGCCCCTCGATGCCGCGAAACGGGAACTCGCCGAAGAGGTCGACCTGGCGGCCGAGCAGTGGCATGTTCTCGTCGACGTCGACCTGTCACCGGGTTTCACCGACGAGGCCCTCCGGATCTATCTCGCCGAAGACCTGCGGCATCTCGACCCCGCCGAGCGTCACGACGAAGAGGCCGACATGTCGGTGGAGTGGATGTCGGCCGACGACGCCGTGGGCGGCATCCTCGCCGGGGAGATCGTCAACGCCACCTGCGTGGCGGGGATCCTCGCGGTGGCCGCCGCGTCGGATCCCGGTGTCGTTCTGCGCGATGCCACCGCACCCTGGACCGATCGGCCGACGGCCCTGCGCAAGCGACGAGAAGCACGGTGACCGGGGCACCGGTCTCCGCGTCGGCGACCGCCGACGCGGTGATCCGCTACCTCGATCACCTGACCGTCGAACGTGGCGCGGCCGCCAACACCGTCAGCTCGTACCGGCGTGACCTCGGCCGCTACGAGCAGTATCTGGCCACGCGCGGGATCGACACCCTGACCGAGGTCGCCGAGAACGACGTCCGGGAGTTCCTCGTCGAGCTGCGGCGCGGCGACCGCGACCTCGGGCAGGCGCCACTGGCGGACAGCTCGATCGCACGAACCCTGGTGGCGGTCAGAGGCTTTCACAAGTTCGCCGCGGCCGAGGGGATCGTCGTCGACGATGTCGCGCATGCCGTGGCCCCGCCACGGCCCGCCCGTCGGCTACCCAAATCACTCCCGGTCGACGAGGTCCTCGCGATCCTCGAGTCGGCCGGAGCCGCCGACCATCCGCGTGCGCTCCGCGATCGCGCATTACTCGAACTGCTCTACAGCTGCGGAGCGCGGATCTCCGAGGCGATCTCCCTCGACGTCGACGACATCGACACCGACAGTCGCGCGGTGCGGTTGCGCGGCAAGGGCGGCAAGGAAAGAGTCGTTCCCGTCGGCGGGCCGGCGATCGACGCCATCGAGGCCTATCTCGTGCGGGGGCGGCCGGGGCTGGTGCGCCGGGCCGAGCCCGCGCTGTTCCTCAATGCACGAGGCGGCCGCCTGTCGCGGCAGAGTGCGTGGCAGGTGCTGTCCGACGCCGCGCAGCGCGTGGGGCTCGACAAGGCGGTGTCCCCGCACACCCTGCGCCACAGTTTCGCCACCCACCTGCTCGACGGCGGCGCCGATGTGCGCGTGGTGCAGGAACTGCTCGGCCACGCCTCGGTGACGACGACGCAGGTGTACACGTTGGTGACGGTCAACACCATGCGTGAGGTCTACGCGACCGCGCATCCTCGCGCCCGATGACGACGCGCGGCGATGCGCCACGGGATCGGGCACCCGACCCACTAGTCTTGACCACAGTCCGGCGATCGTCGCAACGGCCAGACGGCGGCACGACAGCGGCGACACGACAGAAGGGAGCGGCGGACACGTGAGCACCCCGGGGGCACCGCGGTCTGCCGGACCATCCCACGATCCGTTCCGTATGCCGATGCAGCTCGGATTCGATTCGGTACACCACGGCGACGACGACTCGGCGCCGCCCGCCTTCGTGCGCCCGAACCCGGGTGGCAACCCGGCGACGCCGGGCGGCAGCGTGGTCGCGGGGTATCCGGGGAACCCCGGGAGCCCGCCGGCTCCGGCTAGTCCGGCTAGTCCGGCTACTCCCGGTGGTCCGGCTGCTCCGGGTAGTCCGGCGACGCCGGGTGCGCCGCCGACTCCGGTCACCCCGGGTGTCGCTCCCGCGAGTCCCGAGGCACCGCCGGTCACTCCGGAAGCACCGCCGGCCAGTCCCGAGGTGCCGCCCGCCGGTCCCGACCAACCGTCCACGACCCCTGGCCCGCCCGGCGAACCCAGCGAACCCGGCGCGCCCGCCGGCTCGGAGGGTCCGGCCGGACACACCACGCCCGAGCCGGCCCGCCCCGAGATCGGTCCGACCGGCCGCCCGTATCGCGAGGTGCCCGAGCCGACCCAGCTCGAACGGCACGGTCCGGCCACGGTGATCGCGGTATGTAACCAGAAGGGCGGCGTCGGCAAGACGACGTCGACGATCAATCTCGGTGCCGCCCTTGCCGAATACGGTCGCCGCGTCCTGCTCGTCGACCTCGACCCGCAGGGTGCGCTCTCGGCCGGGCTCGGCGTTCCGCACCATGAACTCGATCAGACCGTCTACAACCTGCTGGTGCCCCCGCACGCGCCCACCGATGAGGTGCTGATGCGCACCCGCGTCGAGGGTCTCGATCTGCTGCCGAGCAACATCGACCTGTCGGCGGCGGAGATCCAGCTGGTCACCGAGGTCGGGCGGGAGCAGTCACTGGCCCGTGCGCTGCATCCAGTCCTCGATCGCTACGACTTCGTCCTCATCGACTGTCAGCCGTCGCTGGGCCTGCTGACCGTCAACGCGCTGGCCTGCGCGGACACCGTCCTCATCCCGATGGAATGCGAGTACTTCAGCCTTCGCGGGCTCGCGCTGCTCACCGACACCGTCGACAAGGTCCGCGACCGGCTCAACCCGCGGCTGGAACTCGGCGGCATCCTGGTCACCATGTTCGACGCCCGCACCCTGCACTCCCGTGAGGTGATGTCCCGGGTCGTCGAAGTGTTCGGCGACACCGTCTTCGACACGGTCATCAGCCGCACCGTCCGTTTCCCGGAGACCAGCGTCGCCGGCGAACCGATCACGTCGTGGGCGCCGAAGTCGGCCGGTGCCGAGGCCTACCGGGCGCTCGCGCGGGAGGTCATCGCGCGCGACACCCGACCCGCATGACCGACGTTCCCGGAGATCTCGCCGCCACCGCCGATATCGAGGTGGCCGTCGAGCAGCCTTCGGAACCCGCGGCCGACAAACCCACCGGATTCCAGGTCAGGCTGCGTAACTTCGAGGGGCCGTTCGATCTGCTGCTCAACCTGATCAGCCAGCATCGCCTCGATGTCACCGAGGTCGCGCTGCACGAGGTGACCGACGACTTCATCGCCTACACCCGCGAGATGGGCCCCGAGGTGGGTCTCGAACAGACCACCGAGTTCCTCGTCGTCGCGGCGACACTGCTCGACCTGAAGGCCGCCCGGCTGCTGCCGACCGGCGAGGTCGACGACCCCGAGGATCTCGCGCTGCTTGAAGCCCGCGACCTGCTCTTCGCGCGGCTGCTGCAATACCGTGCCTACAAGCAGGTCGCTGCACTGTTCGGCGAGCTGGAAGCCGCTGCGCTGCAACGCTATCCGCGGGCTGTGTCGCTGGAGAAGCAGTTCGAGGAGCTGCTGCCGGAGGTCACCCTGGGCGTGGATGCGGCCGGTTTCGCCCAGATCGCGGCGACGGCGTTGACCCCGCGTCCGGCGCCGGCCGTCGGGCTCGGCCATCTGCACGACATGCACAAGGTGTCGGTGCCCGCGCAGGCGAGGCGTATGGCGGCCATCCTCGGGCAGACGCCGGGGCAGTGGGTGAGCTTCTCGCGGCTGGTGGCCGACTGCGACACCGGCCTCGAGGTGGTCGGGAGTTTCCTCGGGCTCCTCGAGCTCTTCCGGGAGCGGGCGATCGTTTTCGAGCAACTTAAGGCGCTCGGTGAGTTGCAGGTCTCCTGGACGGGTGAACGTGGGGTCGACGACGTCAACATCGACAAGGCGGAGGACTACGGATGAGTGACGGAACCGACCTCACCGACGATGCGGACCTCGACGACCACGGATTGCGGTCGGCGCTGGAAGCCGTGTTGCTGGTGGTCGACACCCCGGTCAGCACCGAGGAGTTGGCGACAGCGGTCGAGCAGGACGCGGCACGCGTCCAGGCGATGCTCACGGCCATGGCGACCGACCTGACCGAGGCCAACAGCGGCATCGACCTCCGCTTCGCCGGCGACGGCTGGCGGTTCTACACCCGCGCCGAATATGCGCCCTACGTGGAACGATTGCTGCTCGACGGCGCCCGGTCCAAGCTGACCCGTGCGGCGCTCGAGACGCTCGCGGTGATCGCCTACCGGCAGCCCGTCAGCCGGGCCCGGGTGAGCGCGATCCGCGGGGTGAACGTCGACGGCGTGATCCGGACGCTGGTCGCGCGGGGCCTGATCAACGAGGTGGGCACCGACCCGCAGACCACCGCCACCACCTATGGCACCACCGAGCTGTTCCTGGAGCGGCTCGGTCTCGCGTCACTGTCGGAGCTGCCCGATCTGGCGCCGCTGCTGCCCGACGTGGATGTGATCGACGACCTCGACGAGGAGCTCTCCGCGGATCCGCGATTCGCCAAACTCGGTGGTCACCGGTCAGACTCGACAGGGAACGAGTCACCCGCGACCGGCGCCGACGACACATCGGGCAGCGTCGCGGACGACAGTGACGACTGACAACCGACAAAGGACACGACATGGCATCCGCTAGCCGAGACGGCACACCGGGCCCCCGCCGCAAGCCCGCACGCGGCCAGAGCTCGAACAAGAACACCGGCGGGAAGAAGACCCAGCGGACCGGGGGCGCCAAACACGGCGGTGCCGACACCCCGCGGGCGAAGAAGCAACACCGCAAGGGGTCGTCGAAGCCGGACGTGCGATCGGGCAAGGTGCGCCTGAACAACGCCCGGCCGGCCCGCCACCAGATTCCCGCCGACAATCCCGAGGCCGGGGCCACCTATGTGGCCGGCGGCGTGCGCCTGCAGAAGGTTCTCGCCGCGGCCGGTGTGGCATCGCGGCGCGGCGCCGAGGAGCTGATCGCCGCGGGCCGTGTCGAGGTCGACGGCGAGGTCGTCACCGAGCAGGGGATGCGCATCGATCCGGACACCGCGGTGATCCGCGTCGACGGTGCGCGTGTCGTCGTCGACGAGAGCAAGCAGTACCTCGCCTTGAACAAGCCGAAGGGCTGGCAGTCCACCATGTCCGACGATCAGGGCCGGCCGTGCGTCGGGGACATCGTCGCCGAACGGGTGATGGCCGGGCAACGGCTGTTCCATGTCGGTCGTCTCGACGCCGACACCGAGGGACTGCTGTTGCTGACCAACGACGGCGAACTGGCCCACCGGCTGATGCATCCGTCCTACGAGGTGCCCAAGACCTATCTGGCCACCGTCCGTGGCGAGGTGTCACGGTCGGTCGGGCGTCGACTGCGCGACGGTGTGGAACTCGAGGACGGGCCGGTCACCGTCGACTCGTTCACCATCGTCAGCGTGCACGAAGGGCAGTCGCTCGTACGGGTCGTGTTGCACGAGGGCCGAAATCGCATCGTCCGCCGATTGATGGAGGAGGTCGGCCATCCGGTGCAGGAACTGGTGCGCACCCATCTCGGCGCGGTCGCGCTCGGCGAGCAACGACCGGGCAGCATTAGGGTGCTCAACAACCGCGAGATCGGGGCGCTCTACCAGGCGGTGGGCCTGTGACACAGGGGGATTCGACGACGGCTGGTCGGGTGATCGCCATCGACGGGCCGGCCGGTACCGGCAAGTCGACCGTGTCCAAACTGATCGCACAGCGTGTCGGGGCGCATTACCTCGACACCGGGGCCATGTATCGGGCGGCCACCCTCGCGGTCCTGAACGCCGGTGTGGCACTCGATGATCCGGACGGGATCGGCGAAGTCGTTGGCAAGGCGGACATCCGGCTGGAACTCGGGGAGGACGGGTGTACGGCATTCCTCGACGGTGTCGACGTCTCGCGCGAGATCCGCGGTGATCATGTGACCAGCGCGGTGTCGGCGGTGTCCGCGGTTCCCGAGGTGCGCACCAAACTCGTTGCCGTGCAACGCAGTGAATCGGCGGGGGAGTTCGTCGTCGTCGAAGGACGCGACATCGGCACCGTTGTGTTCCCGGATGCCGACGTCAAGATCTTCCTCACCGCGACTCCCGAGGCACGGGCCACGCGCCGCCATCGGCAGAACCTTGCGGCCGGGCGGGACAGCGATTACGACGCGGTGTTGGCCAGCGTCAACCGGCGCGACCATCTCGACTCGACGCGGGCGGTGTCCCCGCTGCGCGCGGCCGACGACGCCGCGCTCGTCGACACCAGCGACCTGACCCTCGAGCAGGTCGTCGACACGCTCGACGCCCTTGTCCGCGAACGTCTCTCGACCGATGCGGTCCCGAGCGTAACCATCCCCGACACCGGAGTTCAGTCGTGAGCGAAAACATCACCGGCGCAGACGATCTCGCCGTCCCCGGCGACGGCACCTGGTCGGACGAATCCGATTGGGAGATGGGCGATCTCGACGTCGACGGGGGCGGGGACGAGGCCACGCCGATGCCGGTGCTGGCCATCGTCGGCCGCCCCAACGTCGGCAAATCCACGCTGGTCAACCGGATCCTGGGTCGTCGGGAAGCCGTCGTCGAGGACATCCCGGGCGTGACCCGTGACCGGGTGTCGTATTCCGCGAGTTGGTCCGGCCGGCGGTTCACCGTGGTCGACACCGGTGGCTGGGAACCCGACGCGAAGGGCCTGCAGCAGGCGGTGGCCGCGCAGGCCGAACTGGCCATGCGCACCGCCGATGCGATCGTGCTGGTGGTCGACGCCACGGTCGGGGCGACCGCGACCGACGAGGCGGTGGCGCGGGTGCTGCGCCGCTCGAAGACGCCGGTCATCCTGGCCGCCAACAAGATCGACAGCGAGAAGGCCGAGGCCGAGGCGGCGACGCTGTGGTCGCTGGGCCTCGGGGAGCCCTACCCGGTGTCCGCGGCGCACGGTCGTGGTGCCGGCGATCTGCTCGACGTCATCCTCGACGTCCTGCCCGAGACCCCGCGCGAGGGCACGGGCACGCTGGGTGGTCCGCGTCGCGTCGCGCTCGTCGGCAAACCCAATGTCGGCAAGAGTTCGCTGCTCAACAAGCTCGCCGGCGAGGAGCGGTCCGTCGTCGACAATGTCGCCGGCACCACCGTCGACCCGGTCGACGAACTCGTCGAAATCGATGGCCGCACATGGCAATTCGTGGACACCGCCGGGCTGCGCCGGAAGGTGCGCACGGCCAGCGGCCACGAGTACTATGCGTCGCTGCGCACCCGCGCGGCGCTGGATGCCGCCGAGGTGGCGATCCTGCTCATCGACGCGTCCGAGCCGATCACCGAACAGGACCTGCGGGTGCTGTCGCTGGTGATCGACAGCGGTCGGGCGCTGGTGATCGCCTTCAACAAGTGGGACCTGGTCGACGAGGACCGTCGCTACCAGCTCGACAAGGAGATCGACCGCGAGCTGTCGCGGGTGCCGTGGGCCCGTCGCGTGAACATCTCGGCGAGCACCGGCCGGTCGGTACACAAGCTCGTCCCGGCGCTCGAGGGTGCCCTGGAGTCGTGGGACAAGCGGGTCCCGACCGGCCGCCTGAACAACTGGCTCAAAGAGGTCATCGCGGCCACCCCGCCGCCGTTGCGCGGCGGACGTCAGCCACGGGTCATGTTCGCGACGCAAGCCTCGGTCCGCCCCCCGACGTTCGTGCTCTTCACCACCGGGTTCCTCGAGGCCGGCTACCGTCGATTCCTGGAGCGCCGGCTGCGCGAGGAGTTCAACTTCGACGGCTCACCCGTGCGGATCAACGTCCGGGTTCGGGACAAGCGGGAGCAGCGGCGCGGCAAGCGCTGAGCGTCGCTCCCACACACGTTTTGCCCCGTTTGCACACGAGATTCCGTGTGCAGGCGGGGTAAAACGTGTGCAGTCGCCCGGGGTCCGGCGTGCCGGAGGGTGTGCCATAGACTCCCCGTGTGCTGATCATTGGACTCATCCTGTTCGGAATGCTCATCGGAGCCGGCGCCCAGCTGATCCTCGGCCGCGGCGCCAAGGGAATCGATTGGGGCCTGGCGCTGGTGGCCGGCCTCATCGGATCGTTCGTCGGCGGTCTGCTGATCAGCCTGCTGTCCGGTGACGGCCTCAACTTCCGCCCCAGCGGCATCATCGGGTCCATCGTCGGGGCCATCCTGGTGACCGGTGGCTGGCTGTGGTTCAAGGGCCGGTCGACGGCCGCCTGATCGGAGCCTTCCGAGGCGTGGCGTGATCTGTGTCCGACGCTCTGACCAGGCGATTGGATCGAACCGCACGTCGTCGGCTAGGCTCTTCTACGCTCCGCTTTGGCGGGGCAACGGGCTGTGGCGCAGTTTGGTAGCGCACTTGACTGGGGGTCAAGTGGTCGCAGGTTCAAATCCTGTCAGCCCGACAACTGAATTAGCAGGTCAGGGGCCATTTTCGGACTATCCGAGAACGGTCCCTGACTTGTATTTCAGAGCCATCCTGTCAAGAACCTGCCAGCAGGTCGTCCAGTTGAGTATCACTTGGCACCTGGGTGCCGGAGAGGTTTTGACGTAGATGATGCTGTGGGCCGCGCCAGAGTCTTCGCCAGTACCGCCGCCGAGTTCTACACCAGACGTCTCGGCGGTGCCCTCGGTGCCGTCGTCTACGGTCCCCGATCCGGGCTGGACGCTCACGCAACCGTGGGCGACGTTGGGTGCAGGGCTTCTCGCCGTACTGGCCGCGTCGATCGCGTTCTTTGCCGCGCATCGTGTCTACAAGCAGACGGAACGACACTTCAGGACGACCAACCGGCAGGACCGCTACACGACGATTGCCACCCAACTTGCTGATGCGAATCCGGCGGTGCGGATCGCGGCGGTGTATGCGCTCGAAGCGCTCGCCGATGACTGGCTGAACTCCGGGTCAGTCTCGCGATTCGCCTACCTACGCGCGAGGGCGTGGAATCAGAAGCTACGCGACGAGGTGCGGGCTAGAGCGATGGCCGCAGCGACGAGACAGGCACAAGCGTGCATTAACGTGCTATGTGGCTACCTACGCACTCCGCTGGCATCGCCGCCGGACAATCAGCACACGCTCGTCGAGCGATCGGTGACTACGAATGGTGAAGCTGCAGCGGTCGAGGACCGTCACGCGTATCAGCCCAACGACCTTCACGTGCGAAAAGTCATTACCGATGTGATCGAGGGGCACTGCAAGCGGATTGACCTGAACGGTCGGTGCTGGAGCGACCTTCGATTTGAGTTCGGTGGAGCGCACCTCTACGACGCACACTTCTCTTACTGCGAGTTCAGTGGGCCGATGGACTTTATGGGCGCTGTCTTCTACGACGGCGGATCGTTCGACGGTTGTGTCTTCAAGTACGGCGCGTTCTTCTCTCGAACGCATTTTATCGGTGGAATGGGGAGTTTCTACAACGCTGAGTTCTGCAAGGGCGCCTCGTTCTCGTCGGCCAGATTCGACCACGGTGGATGGTTTGACGAAGCAGTATTTCGCGAGGAGGCTTCGTTTGATCGCGTAGCTTTTGACCATTCGACGAGGTTCCAGCGCGTGCAGTTTCTAGGACCGGCAGAGTTCAAACGGGCGACATTCAGCGACGAGGCCGACTTCACAGGTGCCGAGTTCAACGACGTAGCAGACTTCGACGAGGCAGAGTTCGCGACGAATGTGGTGACAGAGGGTGCCGCATTTGCGAAGGGGTTCCCGGCCCAGATCGAGGGTCCGCGCAGCCTTGAACGGTAGCGTCCTGAGCAGATCGAATCGGGCGGTGTCGACCTAGTCGGGCATTCTGGTAAACGCGCGAGCTTCTACTGTTGGCTGCCTGACCGCGACAACCCCATCGTCTCCGCGTAGCGGCTTGGCGAAGTAGTCGGCGACTAGCGGCAGTAGATCGCGAACCACCACATCCACATCCACACTCACACCGAGCCGAGCTGCCACGGCCTCGGCGCTCGCTCCGCCCTCGTTCTCATCGCAAATCTGGACCGCCGCTGCTAGTACCGCGCGCTCGTCCGGTGTTGTCATATGACAAGTATGGACCTGATGGCCGTGGAAGAGAGAAGGTCTACCCAGTTAGCAAATTGCCACCAGCGCCCCCCATCGCGCCGATAGCGACCTGGTATGCCGTGGAACCGAGCCATCCTGCGATCTGCTGGAATCTCTTCCGTTCTTCCGTTGGGCGTGATTCGTCGTCTGCGGCAGCCTGCAACGTGTCAATCAAACGCCGCAACAGGGTCTCGGGTGACGGCCACTGTCCGGCTGCCCTAAGCGCGTCGCTCGTAGGCTTGCCGACCACGAGAACATCGCCCGCCCCATTGGTCATGCCCTTCTCGAAGTACGGCCCGCGATAGAGAGCACGTAGCGCTCTCTGTACGGTCTCGTCGTCGAGTCCGCAGACACTTGCCAACTCGTTCGCACTCGCCTGCTGCCCTGATTGGTCGTAAATCTCGACGACTGCGCTCAGTACGGGCAGATCGCGGTCTGTCCAGGTGTCACTATTCACGCGGCTGAGTATGCCGCGATGTGCTGACAATGCCGGGCATAAGCGCCGGGATTCGCTCGTGCGGTGGACTCAGGAGAGCCAAGCGGTCGCGATGACGGCCCGTTCGTATCCGACGACCACCGATCGCTCGGCGATGGCCAGGTATTCGTTCTGGGTTGGGGCGAAGGTATCGCGGACGGCCACCGTGTCGCGCCAGCCGTAGGTCGGCGAGGTGGGGCTACCAGCGCCTTGCCCAGACCCTCGACGTACCCTCCGCCGAACACCCAGAGATGGCCGAGCGGGGTACTCGCTGCGCCGCCGCTGGCAATGATCAGATTCGCTTGTGCTGCTGCGGCTGCCACCGCTGCGGAGGCGTGGATGAGGCCGACCGTGTTGGTCTTGGCCAGCTCGGCCACCAGATGTCCCACCGCTGTGACGATGTCGCCCGGTGTGGGTCCAGCGGGTGCGTCGGAGATCAGCCGGGCTGCGAACTCGCGCTCGACGGCGACCTATTCGATCAGGCGGAAGTTCTGCTGTACCCGCGTGCGGACCTCGGCCTGCGACGGCGAGGTCGTGTCGCAGGTGTCGAACGCCCATGACGTGATCGGGTCGAACGGGTCAGGCACCTCGGGTCGGGTGCCGGTCTTCAGCTCGTCAGAATCGGGATCCGGGCACCAGTCGGCTGCCCAGATGCCGAAGGCATCCTCGCCGCCGTTGTTGTGCGGTCGGACCCGGACCCCGCCCGCCAGCCAGCGCGGGATCTCGTCGTCGGTCCAGGTGGTCGCCGCGAACAGACCTGACGGGCTCGGGTTGACCAGGGGTGCCTGGTACTCGATCGGGAGTGGGTTGGGTGTCGCCATGATGTTGTCTCCGTTGGTGTTTGAGTGCTCAAGCGGTCGGCAAACTCACGCGGACCGGCCAGCTTCCCGACGCGATGACCGATCGGTGGTGGCCGTTGTTTTCCGACGGGATGCCGAGTGCGCGGCATGCATCCTCGTGTCGGGCTTCGCCGTGGCGGTGGATGAACTGAGCCAGCTTCACAACAGCAGGCCAGGTGTTCTCGATGTGTCGTTCGATCTCGCGCGGCAAGGGACCACCGCTGGCCAGCAGGGCAGCGTGGTCGCTGTGCCCAAGGTGGCCCAACACCGCCCGGATCTCGCGAAGGTTGGGCGTCCGACCCGCTCGGAACTTCGCCTCGGCGTATGGGCCGCTGTAGCTCAGCTTCGGCCATGTGCCGGTGGGGATGTCCCGGTACTCAGTTCGGCCACGAATGCCGAAGGTGCGACCCCGGTGGAGTTGGACGCGGTCGATGTGAGCGCCCAACAGGACACCGGCAATCGCGTGGCCGCTTTCGTGAACGCACGTCGCCAGCTCGTCGCGTTCAGCCTCGGTGATAGTGGCGAGCGTGAGGGGTGGCCTCGTCGTCATCTTCATATGTCCATCCTTCTCGGTGCGGGATGAACTCGCCGTCGTCGACTCGCTCACGGATCACGTTCACGATGTGGTTCTGGATTTCGATGTCGGTTCGGGTGTCGGTGGTCATGTCGGGCTCCTCGGTGGTGCGACGTCAGCTAGCGACGTCGCGGGTGGTGGTGGGATGCTCTCCGCTGCCGAGGCTCAGCGGATAGCGGTGTCGCGATCTCAGGTCATACGCGTGATTCCTTCGACAGGGGCACGAGTTGTGCATCGAGATCATGTCGGCGGAACCGAAGCTGACCGCGATCGGACAAGCCAACCCGGTAGGCGCGGAGGACGCCGTCGCGGGCATATCGGCGGATCGTCCACTCTGCAACACCCAGAGATTCCGCTGCCTGGGTCGAGGTGAAGTAGTGACGCGGAGCGTCGGTCTCCGGGTGAATCGAGTGCGGTCGTGCGTTCATGTTGGGAGATGTTGCCGTACGTTGGCGCGTGTACACAACTGACTAAAGTCGTTGTTGTGCAACGTGATTGGTGATCATGAGGCGTCTAGGCGAGTCGATCGGTGACTCGACGCCGCAGGTAGGCGTCCATCGCGGTCACGTCGGCGCGCTCGCCGATACGGCCCGACGGAACGCCGAGAGTGACACCGCCCGCGCTCTCGGACAGTAGGTCGTGGGCGATCGTCAGCGCGGCCAAGCTGTCGGGCTGATGCTGCCCGCGCTGCCATCCACACTTCGAGGTCGGGAAGATGGCCTGCGATCCGGCAAGTGCCGACCTCGAACGCCTGCAACAGCGCGCTCTCTCGGGCAAGGCTGTCGCCCATGGCCCCGCTGCCCTTCGGTGGCCACATCGTCACGCGGATTGGCGAGGCCAGCCGGTATCGCGCGCGATTCGTTCGTACGTTGCGCGAGCAGTGAATGCCTCGATGGCGATCTCGCTCGCGCCCACGGTGATCGCCAGGTCGATCGCCGCACGCGCCCAGGCATCGGAGGTCATCTGCGCCGACGCATCGGCTATGACAGCGATCGTGCCGTCGCGGCCAAGCGATGCCGCAACAATTCCCGCTTGATGGCCGTGCCCGCTGTCGGCCGGGTCGACGGCGACAACCGTTCGCACGGGCGCGATGGGGGCAGCGGGTAATCGCCACGAGGCGAGCCATTCACGTTTGATCAGATTGCCCTCGGGACTGCCGGGGACGCCTTGGAACTCCGCGTACCAGTGCCGGTCGTCGAGGGATCGCCGGAGGTCGGCGAAATGTGCGGCCGTGCGACCGACAGTCGATGACATCACCTGCCCCGGCTCACGATGAAGCGCGTCGGGGATACCAGCCTCGGCGACGGCGGGAACGTTGATGAGCTGCCAGCGATCAGCCTCGGCATCGAGTAGGTGCCCGATGAGATCGTTGCGGTGCCAGCGGGTGCCGATGATGACTACTGCGCCACCGGGATGCAGACGGGTCATCACCGTGCCCCGGAACTCGGCCAGTACGCGCCGACGGTGGGCATCGCTGTCCGGGATGTCGGTGCCGCGCTCTGAACCTGCCCGTCGCGGCCCTTGCCACCAGCCACACTTGACTCGGCGGTCACAGGGTTGCGGAGCGGAATTGTTGTCAACACATCCTTGCCTCTGAGTCGCACATCAGATAGACTTCGAACATCAGTTCGAGTACTTGGGGAGGGGGCTCGATGACCAGCGGCACCACATCCGAAGACAATGACGCGGAGATCGTCGGGCTCTACCGTGAACTCGACGATGTGTTGGATCGGATCGCCGCCGCCGATGCCACCCCGGCCTCCTACGACGAGGTCGTGGCGGTCGCCGAAGTCCATGAACGCTCCGCGCGGCGGATGAGCTTCATGGGGTTGCAGCGGCTGCTGGACTGTTCGGATCGCAACGTGGTCGGCGAGGAAGGGTACCGGTCGCTCACCGATTTCATGGTGGACCGGCTGCGGATCACCGACACCGGCCGCCGACGTAAGCAGATGGCGGCGCTGTTGTCGTTGCACGCGCTGTCCGGTGAGAAGTTGGACCCACGATGCCCGACCCTGGCGGAGGCGTTCGCCGAGGGCGCGATCGGCACCGATCATGCGGTGACGGTGATCGGGGTGCTCGACAAACTGCCCGCGAAAATCGACCCCGAGCAACGCGCCGCGGCGGAAGAGCTGATGGCCGACTACGCCCGGGTGCACACCCCGAAAGAGTTGACCACTCTGGGTGCCCGGCTGCTCGCGCATCTCGATCCCGATGGCGCGTTGACCGACGACGCCGATCGGGCGCGGCGGCGCAGACTGCATCTGTCCAAGCAGGATGCCCAGCTGATGAGCGCCCTCGAAGGACAACTCGACCCGGTCACCCGTGCCCTGTTGGATGTGGTGCTCGACGCGTGGGCTGCGCCCGGCATGAACAACCCCGACGACGACGCATCGCCCAAGGGCAGCAAGGACGATGCCGATCCCGAGGCCCTGAAGCAGGCCGCCGAGCGGGACCTTCGCACGCCGGGGCAACGTAATCACGATGCCCTGCACGCGCTGCTGCAGGCGGTCGCCGACGGTGGCCTGCTCGGGAAGAGTCATCGCGGGCTGCCGCCGCACTTGATCATCACCATCTCCGAAACCGAACTGCGCGAGCGGGCCGGGGTGGGCACCACCGCGGGTGGGGCTCTCCTGCCGATCACCGACGTGATCGAACTGGCCGCCGAAGCCCAGCAGCATCTCGCCGTGTTCGCCGACCACAGTGCCCAACCGTTGTATCTGGGGCGGGCCAACCGGTTCGCCAGCCAGGTCCAACGGATGATGCTGCTGGCCCGTGACGGCGCCACCTGCACCTGCCCGGGCTGTAGCCAGCCGTTCACCCACACCGAAGCCCACCACGCCGAACAGGATTGGAAAGACGGCGGGCTCACCGACATCCAGGACCTGGCCGCTGCGTGCCCGACACACAACCGGATGGTCGGCGACAAACCGGGCCAGTGGTCCACCCACATCATCAAGACCGGCCCCGATGCCGGACGCCCGGCCTGGACGCGCAACGCCCGACGCGGCAACGGTAAGGGTCGGCCGCGGGTGCGCATCGATCGCACCCGGGAGGTCGCCGAAGCGTTCACCCGCCAACTGCACCGGACCGACCAGACCCGACCGGCCCAGAATCGTTCGGCCACAACCGAACCCAAAACCCCCACCGGACCTCCCGGTCACCCCGACGAACGACCGCGCATTCCACGGTTGATCGCCGCCGGATGGGGCGTCAACCGGGTCAACCTCGGGTGACCCTTCTCCGGTTACCACAACTCACACTTCGCCGGTACTTCGGCCGGTTATCCACAAATTCGACCTCCGCGCCCGAGATCGGGTCGTCGATGCCCGACGATGGCAGGCATGCAACTCGATCGGAGGACGAATGACTGACCGCACCTTGGGATTCAACGCCGGCCGCGCCGACGAGGTCACGCTCGGCATGGCCATGTCCGGCCATGTCCGGCTGTGGCGTGATGGCGAGCCATCGCTGTGGAAGATCCGCAAGTTCTCGGATACTGATGAGCTGGAGCGACTACAGGGTTCGGGCGCGATCTCGACCGAGAGGTTCGACCGCGCACATCATCGTGAATCGGCCAGCTTGGACATCGCGAATCAGATTCTGTGCGTGGGCAAGACGCTTGCGTCGTCCCACCGAGGTGGCATGACAATGGGTCAGGGAATCTTCATCAAAGTGTCCCCGGCGACCGGAACGGAGAAGTGCCCGTACCAGAGCTGGGATTCCGTCGAGGACGTCATCATCCGGGCAGCTGATGGCGCACAGGCGCGGGGGGAGGTTCTCGTGGTCGGCAGAGGCCCAGACCCGCGTGCGGCTGGGCCATCGATACTGCCGGGCACCTCCACGGTCAATGCATGGATCTACTCGGTCGTCTCGGCGTCGCCCCCGCCCACGGCCGGAGCATGGGCAGAACATGAATCGGCACTGACGGATGACCGATCCACGTTGGTGGCGACGTTGTCTCCGATGGCGCGTGGCGAAGCTGCCGAACTTGCCGTAGCAGCCCTGAAGGAATGGGGTGTGGAGCCCTTCGACGTCGGCATCGCCTACGTCGTCCCGATCGAATTGTTGACATCCCCAACCTCGCCCGCCGGTGGATGACGAGCGCTACCAACGTCATTCGCAGGGCGAATGACGTTGGTAGCGAGGCGATCAGCCCAGCGCCGCCAGCCGCGTCCAGGTGTCGACGACGGTGTCCGGATTCAGCGACATGGACTCGATGCCCTGCTCGAGCAGCCATTCGGCGAGGTCAACGTGATCGCTCGGCCCCTGCCCGCAGATACCCACGTACTTCCCGCGAGCCTTACAGGCCGAAATAGCCGCGGCCAGCATGTGTTTCACGGCCGGGTCGCGTTCGTCGAAGGAGTCCGCGACGAGGGCCGAATCGCGGTCGAGCCCGAGCGTCAGCTGCGTCATGTCGTTGGAGCCGATGGAGAAGCCGTCGAAGTGATCGAGGAACGCATCGGCGATGACCGCGTTGGACGGCACCTCGCACATCATGATCACCTCGAGGCCGTTCTCGCCGCGGCGCAGGCCGTGGGAGGCGAGCAGCGAGATCACTCCCTCCGCCTCGGTGAGCGTGCGGACGAACGGGATCATGATCTTGACGTTGGTCAGGCCCATCTCGTTGCGGACGTACTTCAGTGCCGCACATTCCATGGCGAAACAGTCGGCGAAGTCCTTCGACAGGTACCGCGACGCCCCGCGGTAGCCGATCATCGGGTTCTCCTCGTCGGGCTCGTAGAGCTCACCGCCGACCAGTTTCGCGTATTCGTTGGACTTGAAATCCGACATACGCACGATCACCGGGTGCGGCGCGAACGCCGCAGCGATCGTCGCGACCCCTTCGGCCACCCGGTCGACGAAGAAGTCGCGGGCACTCGGATAGGCCGCGATCGCTTCGCCGACCTGCTCCTTGAGTTCTCCGTCGAGAGTGTCGAAGTCGAGCAGCGCCTTGGGGTGAATCCCGATCTGGCGGTTGATCACGAACTCCAGTCGCGCGAGGCCGACGCCATTGTTCGGCAGGCGGGAGAACGCGAACGCCTGCTCGGGGGTGCCTACGTTCATCATGATCTTGGTGCTGATCTCGGGCATCGCCTCGATCGTCGATTCGGTGACATCGAAATCGAGCAGGCCGTCGTACACGTACCCGGTATCGCCCTCCGCGCACGAGACGGTCACCTCGCGGCCGGCGGTCAGCGACCGTGTGGCGCCCGCGGAACCGACGACCGCGGGGATGCCCAGTTCGCGGGCGATGATCGCGGCGTGGCAGGTGCGTCCGCCGCGGTTGGTCACGATCGCGCTGGCGCGCTTCATGATCGGCTCCCAGTCGGGGTCGGTCATGTCCGCGACGAGCACCTCGCCGGCCTGGAACTCGTGCATCTGTTCCACCGACTCGAGGATGCGTACGGCACCGGCGCCGATCCGGGCGCCGATCGCCCGCCCTTCGGCGAGGACGGGACCGGTCTCGTTGAGACGGAACCGCAGCTGGCCGGTCACCGCCGCGCGCGACTGCACGGTCTCCGGGCGCGCCTGGAGGATGTACAGCTCGCCGTCGACGCCGTCCTTACCCCACTCGATGTCCATCGGGCGCCCGTAGTGTTCCTCGATCAACAGTGCCTGGCGGGCCAGTGCCTCGACCTCGGCGTCGGTGAGGCTGAGCAGTCGCCGATCGCCGGGCTCGACATCGACGAACTCGGTCGTGCGGCCGACCGAGCGGTCGTCGGTGTAGACCATCTTGGTTGCCTTCGACCCGACGCCGCGCTTGAGCACGGCCGGGCGGCCCGCGCGCAGGGCGGGCTTGTAGACGTAGAACTCGTCGGGGTTCACCGCTCCCTGGACGACCGCTTCGCCCAGACCGTACGAGGACGTCACGAAGACGGCGTCGGGGAAGCCGGACTCGGTGTCGATGGTGAACATGACGCCCGAGGCGCCGATGTCGGAGCGCACCATCTGCTGCACGCCCGCCGACAGGGCAACGGCGTCATGGTCGAACTTGTGATGCACCCGGTAGGCGATGGCGCGATCGTTGTAGAGCGAGGCGAACACCTCTCGCATCGCCTGCAGTATCGCGTCGATACCGCGCACGTTGAGGAAGGTCTCCTGCTGCCCGGCGAAAGACGCGTCCGGAAGGTCCTCGGCGGTCGCACTGGATCGCACGGCGAACGAGGCCTCGTCCGAACCGCCCGACAACTCGGCGAACGCCGTCCGGATGTCGGCCTCGAGATCCTTGGGGAACGGCTGATCCATCACGGCCGCGCGGATCTCGCGTCCGGCCTCGGCCAGCGCCTGCACGTCGTCGGTGTCGAGATCGGCGAGGCGGGCACTGATCCGCGCGGCCAGGCTGGTCCCGGAGTCGTCGGGCCTGCTCAGGAACTCGCGGTAGGCGTCGGCGGTCGTCGCGAACCCGTTGGGCACCCGGACACCGACGCCGGTCAGATTCCGGACCATTTCACCGAGCGACGCGTTCTTGCCGCCCACCTCCTCGAGGTCGGCGAGGCCGAGGTCGGCGAACCATCGGACGTTCGTGTTCATGAAATGGCTCCTCAATTTTCAGGGTGGGGCCTGCGGGCGAGAACTTGCAGGATGAGTGTGGACATTTCTTCGACGGATTTCGCCGACGAGTCGATGACGGGAAGGTCGTGCGTGCGGTACAGGGCCTCGGCGCGCTTGAGTTCGTAGGCGCACTGTCGCAAGGAGGCGTACGTCGAGTCCGGACGGCGTTCCGAGCGGACCGCACTCAGGCGCGCCGGGCTGGTGATGAGGCCAAAGCAGCGGTCGGCGAGGTGCCGGATCGGACGTGGCAGGTCGGTGCTCGTGAGGTCCTCGTCGACCAGCGGATAGTTCGCGACGCGCAGGCCGTGCTGCAGCGCGAGGTACATCGTCGTGGGGGTCTTACCGCAGCGCGACGGCGCCACCAGGATCACGTCGGCCTTGTCCAGCGAGCGAATACTCTGGCCGTCGTCGTGCTCGATCGCGTACTCGACGGCCTGCATGCGGGCGTTGTAGCGCTTGACGTCGCCGACGCCGTGCAGCCGCGCCGGCGTCCGGGCGCCGCGGGTGCCGAGAATGGTCTCGACCTCTTGCATGTGCACGTCGAAGAAGTCGATCAGCGGGGCACGGGTCTTGTGCAGTTCGAGACGGACGTCGTCGAGCGCGGCGGTGACGAACACGAGCGGTGTCACGCCGTTGTTCATCGCGGCGTCGATTCTGCGCACCACCTCGCGGGCGTCGTCGGGGGTGGTGATGAACGGGATCAGCGTCCGGTCGAACCGGTGATCGGGAAAGTGCAGCAGTAGCGCATTACCCATGGTCTCGGCACTGATACCGGTGCTGTCGGAGAGGAAGAAGACCGGGATTGCCTCGCCGGCGTGTGCCCCACTCACCTGATCGTTTCCTATCGGCCTACGTCACTGTGGCCTCTATCGTTGCTCAGGCGGTTTGCGGGCTGTCGGGCAGGTCGCGTAACCGACGGTTCGTCGGGCGTTCAGGTCATGCCGGGGGCGCGTTTCGACGGGACACCAGGTCGTCCGACGGCCGAACATTCTGGTTACGGCAGAACAGGTTGTCCGGGTCGTAGCGATCCTTCAGGGCGACCAGACGCCGGTAGGTTTCCGGGCCGAACGCCGCACGGACGCGGTTGTCGTCGACCTCGGTGAAGAAGTTGAGGGCCATGCCGTCGACGGTCCATGGCCGTGCGGTTGCCGCGGTTACCCTGACCCAGTCGACCTGACGTTCGTCGTCCTGGCTGGTCCAGATGCCGTAGCAGTGGTAGTACCACGGCGCTGCGCGACCCCGGATCGGCGTGGCGTCGTCGGGGACATCGCCGACCGCACCGCCGCCGCGGGCCAGGATGATCACGCTCGCGGGCGAGGTCGCGGTGTCGGCCCGATCGATCAGGGCGTCGATGGCGGCATCCGACAGGTTTCCGAGCAGGTCGGAATGCCAATAGTTCCGACGGCCGGGCGGGTTGCCGGGATCGGTCAGTGCCTGAAGCTGTCGGTAGGGAAGCGGGCCCAGCATGTCGACCGCGGGTTCTCCGAGCTCGGCGAGGGCGGCGACCGCACCGGGCCCGTCGTCGAGGGCCCCGAAGTACGCCACGATCACGCACACCACGGGCCGTCCCTTCAGTTCGTCGGGTACGAAGGGCGCGGGCGGTGCCGTCTGGAACACGAGTCCGCCGCTGAGTTCGCGCGGTGCATCGGCCATCAGATCGCGATATCGCCGGCAGACCGCGGGTGCCTGGTCGCGCCGGTACATCAGCAGGCCGCCGTACACGGTCGGCCCCACCGGGTGCAGACGCAGCTCGAACTCCGTCACCACACCGAAGTTGCCGCCGCCGCCGCGAAGTCCCCACCACAGCTCGGGATTCTCGGTCGCGCCGGCGGTGACGACACGGGCATCGGCGGTGACCACTCGAGCCGACAGCAGGTTGTCACACGCCAGGCCGTGCTTGCGCTCGAGCCATCCGCTTCCGCTGCCGAGGACGAAGCCGGCGACCCCGGTGGTGGTCATCCGGCCGCCGGTCGTCGCGAGTCCGTACTGCTGCGTCGCGGCGTCGAGCTCTCCCCAGGTGACCCCGGGACCGACCCGAACGGTTCTCGCGTCGGGGTCGATCGAGATCGTGCGCATCGAGTGCAGATCGAGTAGCAGTCCGCCGTCGACCGTCGAATATCCGGCGACGGAGTGACCACCCGCACGAACCGCCAACGGGAGCCCCGCCGACTGCGCGAACAGGATCGCCGCGATGACGTCGCCGTCGCAGGTCGCCCGCGCGATCGCCACCGGCCGTCGGTCGAACATGGCGTTGAACACCGCGCGTGCCTCGTCATATCGCGCCCCGTCGGCCGCGGTGAGGATCTCGCCGGCGAAGGTGGAACGGAGAGGGCCGAGGGATGTCTCGTCGATCGTGGTCATGTCTTGGAGTGTGACCCCGGGGTGGTCACCGAACAGTGCCGTACGTCACAGGTTGGACGTGTTCGATGCGGTCGGTCCGGCCGCCCGTGCCAGAGCCGCCCGATCGTGCACGTAGAAGTGGCCGTCGTGGTGGCTGACCACCCCGGCAGCGGTCAGTGCGACCAGAACGCGGTTGACGTTCTCGCGGGAAGCGGCGACGTGTGACGCGAGCTGACCCTGGGACAGCCTGGGTGAGATTCGAAGGCCGTCGGGGATGGGCTCGCCATGCTCGTCGGCGAACTCCAGGAGCAGCCCGGCGACGCGCTGGCTGATGTCGTCGAATGCCACCCTGCTCAGGGAGGTGGCCGCCAGCACGGCAGCAGTGCTCAGCTGCTCGAGCATGCGTTGCATCGCCGCGGGATGTCGGGACAGGAAGGTCACCAGCGGGGCCCGCCGGATCAGCAGACAGCGAGCGTTCGTCATCGCGCTCAGGCCGAGCCACCTGGTCCCGGCGGGATGGAACAGCCCCACCTCGCCGGTCACCCCCTCGGCGGTGACCACGTGGACGATCACCTCTTTGCCGTCGGGATGGACGCGGTAGACCTTGAGCTGGCCCTCGGCCACCACGACGAGGACGTCGGCAGGGTCGCCCTCGACCCAGATCGGCTGGCCCCGTTCATAATTGCGAACGCGGACATCCGGAATCAGCTGCGCGACGTCGGACGACGACAGGTCGCGGAAGATCGGAGTTCTCAGCAGGACGTCCTCCGGGGTCACGCAGGAAGGATCCCAAAATCGCCGGGGATGTGCCAGGCGTGCGAACCCCCGGCGCGGCGTCTGCCCCCTACAGGCCCGAGGCGTCCCGCAACGCGCCCGACACCCCCGGCTCACGGGTGTCGGCGATCCGTCGCCGCAGGTCCTCGATCATCGGCAACGCCTGCCGGTAATAGGGCTTGGGGAAGCTCAACGCGTTCGGCATCGCGGTCGAGCCGTAGGACACCGTCTTCTCGTCCCGCTTCGTCCTCAGCCAGTGGTCGCGCGGACCACACCCGGGATGGTCTGGTGTCAGGAGTTCGAGGTCACCGGTCAGCGCACCGCAGTTGTACTCGATCGCGATGAGCTCCGAGAACGAGACGGTCGTGTCGTGAACAGCGCCTGCTGGATCGGATGGGTAACCCCTCTTGAGGAGGACGACGCGATCGTCGAACGCCACCAGCTGTCCGGCACGTCCGCTGTTGAGGACCAGCCACGGCACCTCGTGTGCCGGTGCGTGTTCCTGAACGGTTGCCCATTGCGCGACGGTCATCGGTTCACCGAACACGGGCACGCTCTGATGTGCTTCCTCCCAACAAGTTTCGGATTTCTCGCGCACCGACTCCTCCTCTTGCAGTGCGTCGATTCCGGCCTGCGCCGCCGGATCGACTCCGCCCTGTTGCAGGGATTCGAGGAAGTAGGCGATGAAGTCGGTTTCGGCCTTGTCGAACGTCCCCAGGTTCACCATGCCGGTCGACGCATGAATCGAAATCGTCGGGACGAGATGGACGGGCGTGAGGTCGTACCCCAGGATGTCGTCGGCGGTGACCGAGACGGCGACGCACGTTCCGTCCGACGACGCCGAGTCGGTGTTGAATCCGATGACGCGCGCGTTGGTGAACGCCACACCTTCGGTGGCGGGTTTGAGGCGGCAGGCCGAGGCGAATGCGCGGATGACTTCGCCCTCGGCGAGATGGGGAGCAAGGCGTTGCTTCCAGTGGGTGGCCTTCACGGCGCTGACCTGCGGACTCAACTTCGCCATAACCTCATGGTCACTCGGGCTTGGTCACCTCGCAACTCGAGGATCGGGTCGTTGGTCCCGACCAAGTCCCGTTCCCGGGTGGGGTCTTCGCCACTTTCCCGGGTGTCACGCCAGTGTCGGCGTAGTGTCGGAAAGACGCTGAACGGCCAGTGTGATTCTCCACGGAGGTGCGTGCGATGAGCGGCGAGCAGGTGACGAGTGATCCGCTGTTGGACTTCGTCGACGAGGTCCTGCAACGGCATTTCGGTCCGGAGTACAGCTCCGCGGACCGGATCGATCGCCACCACGTCGAACAGCTGCTGACCGACGACACCCGACGACGGGTGGAGGAGGCCCGCGACGCCGCGGTGGAGTGGGGGAGGAGCGAGCTCGCCGGCGAGGTCGTGATCGCCTCGGACCGTCTGGTGATCACCTCGCACGGGCTCGTCTACGCCGCGGGGATGAGCGCGCCCGGAGCGCACCGGCCGCTGTATTACCTGGCCACCCCGATCGAGTTGTTCGAGTCGATCGTCGAGCGTGTCGACGACACGTCGTTGCGGCAGGGATCGGTGGCCGCGGTCGACGATCGGTTCGGGCATGAGCTCACCTATCCCTGGCCGCTCGACACGGGGCTGCGACACCTGCTCGACGCGCATCAGGCGTTGCACCTGGACCTGTCGGATCACGTGACCGCGCCCCAGCCGCGCGAGAGATAGGCACGACCGGGCACGGTGGCCCGGTGCATAGTGGCGACCGAGCGGTCAGTCCTTGGCGTGCCGCAGGTAGCCGTACAACCCCGCACGATAGCCGCGGGTGTAACTCGGTTCGTCGTCGTCGGGATCGGGGGCCGACGCCATCGTCGTCGACGCATGATGACGGGCCCACGTCCGCGGCAGTGAATCCAGGCGGGAAAGGGCGTCCTCGAAGCCCCGTTGGAACAGATCAGGGTCGAGGTGAGCGTCGAGCTCGGGGTCGACGATCGGGAACGAGGTGGGGAGGCGGGTGACGACGCCGTCGGCGGTCGGGGTATCGAGCGCGGGCAGACCGGTGTCATGAGTTGTCAACGGGCCACACGCCTTTCGGCGAGACTGCGATACAGGGTTGCGCGGCTCACGCCCAAGGTCTCGGCGATGTCGGGCACCGGACGGCCACCGGCGCGCATCCGTTCGGCCATCGCCACCTGATCGTCGTCGAGCACTCGCGGCCGACCGACCGACGACGTGCTGCCCGATCGGGACACCGCCGCCGCGTGACGGCGTGTCTGACCGCGTTCCGCGTCGACTTCTCCGAGCGAGGCGAGAACCCCCACGATCATCGCGCCGGCCGGATCGTCGGTATCGATGCCTTCACGCAGTGATCGCACACCGATCCCACGCTGCGACAGGTCGCGGGCGGTCGCGAGTACCTCCGCGGTTGTCCGGCCGAGTCGATCGATGCCGACCACGATCGTGGTGTCGCCGGGTCTCGCATAGTCCAGCAGGGCGGACAAACCTGGACGTCTCGGCATGACCGAGACGCCGGCGAACTCGTCGCTGTAGATCCGCGACGGGTCGACCCCGGCTTTGGTCAGGGCATCTACCTGGGCTGCGAGGGTGTCGGCGCCGACACCCGCCCGGGCGTAGCCGAGCATCGCGACGGTGCTGCCGCCCGGCGGGTCGAGGTTCATGGCCGTCAATGTATCGCAAAATTGATCGGGAGGGGGATTTCAAGACACGGTGGTGGGAGCTGGTTCTGAGACCAGATGCTTTGGTGGGTGGTGCCGGAATCGGGAGATCCTGTTTCGATGCAATCGAGTAACAGCCGGGTCGCTGGGGTCGGGTGTGCGACTAATGAGACATAGTAAATTGCGAGTATCTTGAAATTCCTCTTCTTGGCTGTCGATCTCGATGCGGCGCCTCGCAAGCTCGGGGCCTTACTCGATCAGCGGAGGGGACCGTGCGGAGGGGACGACCGTGCGGAGGGGGGCGACTGTGCGGAGGGGGGCGACTGTGCGGAGGGGGCGACTGTGCGGAGGGGGCGACCGTGCGGAGGGGGCGACCGTGCGGAGGGGGCGACCGTGCGGAGGGGGCGACCGTGCGGACGGGACGACCGTGCGGACGGGACGACCGTGCGGACGGGACGACCGTGCGGAGGGGACGACCGTGCGGACGGGGCGACTATGCGGACTGGGCGGCGGTGCGGATGAGGGTGGGGTTGCTCGATCAGCGGCGGGGAGACGGCGAGGTCGAGATCCCGCTGATCGAGTAAGTGAGGAGCTTGCGACGAACGCATCGAGATCAACTCGGTTTGCTTTTTCCCGCCCCAGCGGCGAGTCCGACGAATCAATTCGGCGCGGTTATCGGACCGATGAAATCGTGTGGAGATCGATCGAGTGACCGATCAGTAAGTACTGCCGAAACCCGCATGGGCAAAGTCGAGTAGTTGGCTACTCGCGTCGATAACCTGGCCGTCGGTCACAGTAGTCGTGTGATCGAGAACGCGCACGATTCTCGCCGGGGTCACGACGTCGGCGTTCAATCAAACGCGTGCACCGGTGGTTTCGCCGGCCGATCGCTTGCCCGTGTTGCCCAACTGGTGGCGCCGAGATCCGAGAAGTTTTGTGTACAAATAGATTACGTGACAGGCCAAGCACGCGCGATGGCTACGCCGCGGTCATGCCGACCGGTGGATGGTGACCGTGTCATCGGTTGCCGCGGGCCGGGCCGGACGATCTGTCACGCGAATGTCTCCCGGAGTCGTGGCGCACACCAGTCGGTCGGATCGCATTTCCGATTGAGACCAACGTGCATTGTTTTTGTGACAGAGGAGTGACCGAATACAAATCAGGTGAATCGCGAAGAAATCTCGGATGAATCGGACGGGACCAAGCCGATATGTCTGATTGGTCGCGATTTCTCCTGGCATTGATCACCAAATATCGAAAGTAGTCAGTCGTTTCGGCAACAGCATGCCGAGCGAGGTTCAACGCTGCGCGGACACCGACGTCACGCGCGGCTCCAACGGCGGAAAAGCCATGACACGAGACACTCCGACGGAGGCCACCGTGACCACGTCCCACCACAATCACGCACCTAGCGCCCCATCAGTTCAGGCGCTTCCACTCACCGCGGCGCAGCGGGGGATCTGGTTCGCCCAGCACCTCGCGGGCGACATGCCCATCTCCATCGCCCAGTACATCGAGGTGGTCGGTGAGTTGCACACCGAGTTGCTCGCGGACGTGTGCCGCAAGGCCGGCCTGGAGTTCGGGGGCGGCAACCTGCGTCTGAGCGTGGTCGACGGCGAGCCGCGCCAACGCGTCGACGAGGAGCACGGAGCGCCCGTGACGATCGTCGATCTGCGGGGCGAATCCGACCCGGTCGCCACCGCGCACCAGCTGATGACCCAGGACTATTCGAGTCCGCTGGAGCTGACCACCGATCACCTCATGACGAGCACGATCTTCCAGGTCGGCACCGAGCACTACCTGTGGTACCAGCGTGCCCACCACATCGCGCTGGACGGCTACGCCGCCGTGACGATGGTGCGCCGCATCACCGAGCTCTACAACGCCGGAGTGGCGGGGCAGAGTGCTTCGGAATCGTCGGTGAACGGTATCGGTGACATCGTCGCCCAGGACGGGGCCTATCCGGAGTCGGCGCGTTTCGACAACGACCGGAAATACTGGACCGAGCACCTGGCCGATGCACCGCCCGTCGTCAGTCTGGCCGGTCGGATGGGCACGCCCACGATTCACCCCATTCTCGTGAGCACACCGTTGCGAGCCGACACCGCCCAACTGCTGGACCGCGTGGTCGCCGAACGCGGTACCAGCGTCGCCCCGGTGATCGTCGCGGCGTTCGGTGTGTACCTGGCCCGGATGACCGCGAGCGACGAGGTGCTGCTGAGCCTGCCGGTCTCCGGCCGGCATTCGGCGGTGCTGCGCCGATCGGGCGGCATGATCGCGAACGTGGTGCCACTGCGGCTCGCGGTGGCCGGCCGCACCGTCGACGAGGTGATCACCGCCGCGCAGAGCGAGCTGATCAGCGCACTGCGACGGCAGCGTTATCGCCAGGAGAACATCTTCGCCGACATGGGCATCGCCCGCGACGAGACCGCCTCGTTCGGGCCGGCGATCAACCTGATGATGATCGACAACGACGTCGTGCTCGGCGAGACCACCGGGCGCCTCAACGTCCTCACCTCGGGCCCCACCTCGGATCTGTTCGTCAACATCTACCCGGGCGCGGGCAAGGACAGCACGCACGTCGACTTCCAGGGCAACCCCAATGTCTACCGCGAGGAAGAACTCGCGGGGCACCACCGGCGGTTCCTGCGGTTCCTGCACGAGTTCCTCGACTGCGCGCCGTCGAGCCCGCTGTCGCGCTTGCCGCTGCTCGACGAGTCCGAACGTGCCGCACTGCTCCCGGTTCGCGGGGACGCGGGCGTCGGAACCCGACTGCTACCCGAACTTCTGACGAAAGCCGTTCGCGATCATCGTGATTCGGTGGCGATCTCGGCGAACGGGCACACCCTGACCTACGGGGAACTCGACACCGTGTCCTCTCGATGGGCGCGGCGGTTGATCGCTCTCGGATGCGGACCGGACTCGGCGGTGGCCATCGTGCTCCGACGGTCGGCCGAGTCGGTCACCGCGGTCTGGTCGGTGGCCAAATCCGGTGCGGCGATCGTCGCGATCGACCCGGAGTATCCGCGCGCACGCATCGAGCACATGATCGCCGACAGCGGAGCCCACGTGGTGATCACCGTCGACGCGTATCGCGATCGGCTCCCGGAGGGCGTCCGCCTGATGGTTCTCGACGACGAGGACACCATGCAGGCCGACACCGACACCGACGCCGACACTGGCGCCGACTGCCGTCCGATCGACGAGGACGCACGATTCCATCCGCTGCGCGCCGCCAATGTCGCCTACATGACGTACACCTCGGGCTCCACCGGTGTGCCCAAAGGCGTTCAGGTCACCCACGCCGGACTCGCGAACCTCGTCGCCGACCGGAGCGCGGCCTGTGGTCTCGACTCGAGATCGCGGGTGTCCTACGCACTCTCGCCCAGTTTCGACGCGTCGATGGAACAGCTGATCACCTGCTTCGCGAACGGAGCGCGTCTGGTCATCGTGCCACCCGAGGTGATCGGCGGGGAGGCGCTCACCGAACTCCTGGGCGGCGAGAGGGTGACGCACCTTACGTTGACGCCGACGATGCTGGCCACCGTCGACCCCGTGCCGTTGCATGACCTGCGTGCCGTCGTCGTCGGGGGCGACGCGTGCCCGCCCCACGTCGTCGAGCGGTGGACGCAGCAGGCGACCATGTTCAACGAGTACGGTCCCACCGAGACCACGATCACCGCGGCGGGTGGTGTGATCGATTCGGCGGCAGACCTGACCGCCGGCGGCCCGATCCGTGGGATGTCGGCCATGGTGCTCGATCCCGCGCTGCAGCCGGTACCGATCGGTACCGCAGGCGAGCTCTATCTGGCCGGCCCGGGTCTCGCCCGGGGATACGCAAACCTGGTGGGGCAGACCGCGACCCGCTTTGTCGCCGATCCGTTCGGCGACCCCGGGCAGCGCATGTACCGTACCGGGGACATCGCGCGCTGGGTCGGCGACGACTCCGCGCCGGCCCTGGAGCTGATGGGCCGCAGCGACTTCCAGCTGAAGATCCGCGGCTACCGGATCGAGCCCGGCGAGATCGACGCGGCACTCACCGCGCACCCGGACGTCGAGCAATCCCTCACGGTGCCGGTCCGCAACAACGCCGACGCGGTTGTCCTCGCGTCGTATGTGGTTCCGGTGGGTGATCGTCGGATCGACCCCGGCGACCTCGAGCGGTTCGCCCGCGATGCCCTTCCGCCGCACATGGTCCCGGCGGTGATCGTGCCGCTGGATGTGATGCCCGTCAACGCCTTCGGCAAGGTGGACCGGCGCGCGCTGCCCGCCCCGGTCTTCGACACCGTGGGGACCGGACGGCCGCCGTCGACGCCGCGGGAATATCAACTGGCAGAGCTGTTCTCCGAGGTTCTCGGGGTGAGCCAGGTCAGCGCCGACGACAGCTTCTTCGCGCTCGGCGGCGACAGCATCCTGTCGATCCAACTCGTCGCCCGCGCCAAGGCCCACGGCCTGTCACTGTCCACCCAGGATGTGTTCGAACACAAGACCGTCGGTGCCCTGGCCGCGATGGCCACCGATGCCGCCGACGAGGCGGTGCTCGACGAACTGCCGGGCGGAGGTGTCGGGCCGATCCCGCTGACGCCCATCATGCACGCGATGCTCGACCGGGGACGGATCGACCGGTTCGCGCAGGCGGCACTGGTGGAACTCCCGGAGCAGGTCACGCGCGCGCGGTTGACACGAGTAGTGCGTGCGCTCCTGGACCGTCACGACATCCTGCGCGCGGTCCTGCGCGGTGAACGATCCGACAGCCGCGACATCGAGGTTCGTGGACCGGGCGCGGTCAACGCCGACGCCGCACTGGTCCACGTGTGGCTCGAACGCCGTGATGCCGACGAGATCGATCAGCATCTGCAGACGGCCGCCGACCAGTTGGACCCGCATGCCGGCAAGCTGATCCGATTGGTCTGGATGGAGGATCGGCACGGCACCAAACCGGATCTGATGTGGCTGGTCATCCATCACCTCGCCGTCGACGGCGTGTCGTGGCGCATCCTTCTCACCGATCTCGCACAGGCATGGCAGTGCATCACCGACGGTGCCGACCCCGAATTCGGGCCGAGCACGTCGACCTCCGTTCGGCGCTGGGCGCACGGCCTCGTCGAGCAGACCCCCGCCCGGACCTCCGCCGAACTCGAGCGGTGGACCGGCGTGCTCGCCCAGGGAGATCAGCTTCTCGGGTCGCGCCCGCTGGACCCGGGCCGTGATGTGGGAGCCACCGCGGGACTCCTGCACGTCCGCATACCCGCAGACGTCACCGAGGCGGCGGTCACCACCATTCCGGCCCGCTTCCACGGCAGTGCCAACGACTCGTTGCTCGCCGCGTTGGCGCTGGCGCTGGCGCAGTGGCGGCGTCGGCGCGGGGTGGCGCCGCGCAGCGAGGTCGTCACCCTCGAGGGACACGGTCGCGAGGAACAGGCCGTGCCGGGCGCCGATCTCACCGCCACGGTCGGCTGGTTCACCTCATGCTTCCCCCTCCGACTCGAACTGCAGGGCGTCGATGTCGAGGACGCGTTCGCCGGCGGGCCGGCCGCCGGCCTCGCGATCAAGCAGGTGAAGGAACAGCTTCGAGCGGTGCCGGACAACGGCATCGGCTACGGGATGGTGCGGCATCTGGACCCACGGGGCCGCGCCGAACTCGGACACCTTCCGGAACCTCAGGTCAGCCTGAACTACCTGGGGCGCGCAGGTTCTCGCGAGCTCTCCGGACCGTGGGCGCCGTCGACCGAGTTCGCCGCGCTGACCGGAACGCGTGATCCGTCCATGGCGCTGGCGGCGGTCATCGACATCAACGCGATCGCCGAACCAGGGCCCGACGGGTTCGAACTCAGCGCCGCATGGGAATTCGCGACACTGGTGATCGACCACACGGATGTCGAGGAACTGGCCGGGCTGTGGGTGCAGGCCTTGCGGGCACTGGCCGCGCATGTGCGCTCCGACGACGCCGGCGGCTTCACCGCATCCGACTTCCCACTGGTGACGGCCTCGCAGGACGATGTCGACGGCTGGCTGGGCGATTACCCGTCGATGACCGACGTGTGGCCACTGACCGCTCTGCAATCCGGACTGCTGTTCCACGCCACCTACGACGACGGCTCGGACGGCTACACGGTGCAGGCCGAACTGACCCTCGGTGGTGACGTGCAGCCCGCACGGATGCGGCGGGCCGCACAGATGCTCATCGATCGGCACGACAGCCTCCGCGCCGCGTTCGTCGAAACCAGTTCGGGGCCACGGCAGATCATCCTGCGCGACACCCGGGTCGACTGGACGGACTCCGACATCACCGGCATCGGTGACGCCGACGGCCGCGAACGCGAACTGCGGCGACTCGTCGCGGAGTCGGCGGGTCCGTTCGACCTCGCCCATCCGCCGCTGCTGCGGCTCCACCTGATCCGGGTCGACGACGCAACGTTCCGGCTGGTCCTCACCAACCATCACATCGTGCTCGACGGCTGGTCGATGCCGGTGCTCATCCACGAGTTGCTGTCGCTCTACATCGCCGACGGTCGCCCCGACGGGTTGCCGCGACCGCAGTCCTACCGGGAGTATCTGCAGTGGCTGCAGACACGGGATCATCAGGCGTCGATCGACGCGTGGCGCGAGATGCTCGACGGCATCGACAGCCCGACGCTGGTGACCGGAAAGCCGGATCGCTCGGCCACCGCCGGCATAGGGGAGATCACCCTCGACCTCGATCTCGCGACCACCGAATCCGTTCTCGAGGTGGGCCGCACCCACGGCGTCACCGCCAACACCGCCATTCAGACGGCGTGGGCGCTGCTGCTGACCACGATGACCGGTCGGTCGGATGTGGTGTTCGGCAACACGGTCTCCGACCGCCCGCCACACATCCCGGGCATCGACCGCACCATCGGTCTGTTCATCAACACCCTCCCGGTGCGGTTCCGGCTCGACCCCGCCCAGACCGTCGCGGATCTGCTGGCCCGCGCACAGTCTGAGCACGCCGCGATGCTGGATCATCGGAACGTCGGGCTGGCCGAATTGCAGCGCACAACCGGGATCGCCGACATGTTCGACACCGTGACCGTCCTGGAGTCCTATCCGCTCGACGCCGCCGCGGTCGAGAGCACCCTCGGCGATGCCGGGTTGCGCTGGATCGATCTCGTCGCCCACGACGCCACGCCGTACCCGCTCAGCCTGCAGGTCACGCCGCCGCGCCCGACCGGCGCCGGACGCTCGGCCACCGACGAGCCGGATGCCTACCGGCTGACGGTGCGGTATGCGACCGATCGACTCGACGCCGAGACCGCCCGCACACTGCTCGAACGGTTCATCCTGCTGCTCCAGCAGATCGTGACCGACCCCTCGCGGAAGGTCGCCGCGATCATGTCGTGCCGGGAGGACGAACACGACGAGCTGCTCTCGGTCCACGGTGCGCCACGCGAGGCCGACCGTCTGCTCCGAGAGATCCTGTCCGACAGCGCGTCCCGGTACCCGGATGCGGTCGCGGTGCGTGCCGGCGACATCGCGCTGACCTATCGCGAACTCGAGCACCGAGCGCGACGGGTGGCCGCCGACCTGATCGGCCACGGCGCATGTCCGGAGTCATTCGTCGCACTGGCCGTCCCGCGGTCGGTCGAACTCGTCGTGGCCGTCTGGGCGGTGGCCACCACCGGCGCCGCCTTCGTCGCCCTGGACCCGGGCAACCCCACCGAACGGATCGCGGAACTGCTCGCCGACTCGCACAGCACACTGGGACTGACCGTCGACGCGGTGACACCGAAACTACCGGACACCGTCGACTGGTTGTCGCTCGACGATGGACGTGACGATGCGCCCGGCGACGATTCCGCTGTTGCCGCGGCCGACGGGCTACGTCCGGACAATGCGGCGTACCTGATCTACACCTCCGGTTCGACCGGCAAGCCCAAAGCCGTTCACCTCAGCCACCGGGGACTAGCCGACTTCGTCGCCGCCCAGGCCGAATCCTATGACACGACAGTCGGTTCGACGGTGTTGCAGGTCGCGTCGCCCGGTTTTGACGCGTGTGTGGCGGAGATTCTCCTCGCGCACAGCAGCGGAGCCTGCCTCGCCATCGCCCCACCACACGTCTACGGCGGCAGCGATCTCGAGGAACTCATCGAGGCCGAACAGATCTCGCATGCGATCATCACGCCGTCGGCGCTGAACACGATGGATCCGGCGCGGGTGCCGTCGCTGACCACGATCGCCGTCGTCGGAGAGGCCACCGGCGCCGACATCGTGAACAGGTGGGCGCCGGGGCGTCGCCTCATGAACCACTACGGCCCGACCGAATGCACCATCTGGGCGACCGGACTCGACGACCTCGGGCCTGGGCAACCGGTGACCATCGGACGCCCGATCCGGGGTGTGTCCGCCATGGTTCTGGACGCGTGGCTGCGCCCGGTGCCGGTGGGTGTCACCGGTGAGCTGTACATCGGTGGGCCCGGACTCGCCCGCGGCTACTTCGATCGACCGGGCATCAGCGCTTCGCGTTTCGTCGCAAACCCTGCGTCCGCACGCGGTGAGCGGATGTATCGCACCGGCGACGCGGTTCGCTGGGTGCGTGGCCGATGCGGCCTGGAGTTGGAGTATCTGGGCCGCAACGACCAGCAGGTCAAGATTCATGGCCTGCGCATCGAAACCGGCGACATCGACGCCCATCTCGCGCGACACGGTTCCGTCGCGCAGGTCGCCACCATCGCACGTCCGGGCCCCGCCGATCAGCCGATCCTGGTGTCCTATGTCGTCGCCACCGCCGGAGAGTCGCTGGACGTCGGAGCATTGCACGACCATCTCGCGGACAGCCTCGCGCATTACATGAATCCGGCGGCCATCGTCGAGCTGGACACGATGCCCCTCACGCGGACCGGAAAGATCGACCGAAAAGCATTGCGTGAGAGGTCCTTCCACATTGAAAGCGAAGGCGGCCGACCACCGGAGACCCCCGCCGAACAGCTCATGGCCCGGCTGTTCACCGATGTGCTCCACCTCGACAGCGTCTCGGCCGACAGCAATTTCTTCACCCTCGGCGGCGACAGCATCGTCTCGATGCGGCTGGTCGCGCTGGCCAAGGCCGCCGGACTCACCATCACCCCGCGCAACGTGTTCGAAGCCAAGACGGTGGCCGCCCTCGCCGCGGTGGCGACCAGCGAATCCGCCGCGGAGCCGACCCGGCCCCGACCTGAATGCCGGACGACTCGCGCCCTCGACCGGGACCCCCGGCCCGAGGACTTCCCGCTCGTGGATCTCGCGCAGTCCGACATCGACCGGCTCGGACAGCGCTATCCGACGCTCGCCGACGTGTGGCCGTTGTCGCCCATGCAGTCGGGCATCCACTTCCATTCGACGTTCGACTCCGATGCCGTCGACAACTACACGGTTCAGTCGGCGATCTCCTTCTCCGGGGACGTCGACGGTGAGCGAATACGGCGGGCCGCGCAGGCCCTCGTCGACCGGCACGACATCCTGCGCGTCGGATTCGCCGAGTCGTCGGCGGGCCCCGTGCAGATCGTGGTGGACCACGCGGACGTCCGGTTCACCGAAGTCGATCTCGCCGGCGGGGCGGCAGCGGCAACCGACGTCGCCGCGCTCGGCGAGTCGGATGCCGCCGCCGGGTTCGATCTGGCACAGCCGTCGCTGATCCGGTTCACACTGATCCACCTCGGTCGCGGTGCGTTCCGGCTGCTCATCACCAACCATCACGTGATCCTCGACGGCTGGTCGATGCCGCTGCTGATGGGCGAGCTGCTGGAGTACTACGGGACACCGTCGCAGATCGAGATCACCGGACCCGCGTCCTCCTATCGCGACTATCTGGCCTGGCTGGGGGAGCAGGATCTGGACGCATCCAAGGCCGCCTGGGCGGAGGCCTTCGTCGACGTCGAGGCACCGACGCGTGCCTCGCGCGGCACCACCGGGACGACCGCAGTGGTCGCGGCCGAAGTCGGCGCGGAGTTGTCCGCCGAACACTTCGCGCAACTGTGCGCGGTGACCGCGGATGCCGCCGTCACGGTCGGTGCCGCCCTGTCCGCTGCGTGGGCGATGAACCTGCGCGTGGTGACCGGTGAGACCGATGTGATCTTCGGCTCGGCCATGTCCGGCCGGCCGCCCGAGGTGCCCGGCGTCGACTCCACGCTCGGGATGTTCCTGAACACGGTCCCGGTGCGCGTCCGGCTGAACCCGGAGATCTCACTGGGGCAGTTGATGATTCAGATCCACGAGCAGTATGCGCGGATGCTGGATCACCAGTACGTCGGGCTGCCGGACATCCACCGCAGTGTCGGCATGCCCGAACTGTTCGACACCGCCCTGGCCTTCCAATCGTTCCCGCTGCACGAGGAGGCGTTGGGACAGCTGGTCGAATCGGCCGGTCTGCGGGTCGACGCCATCACGGGCGTGGATGCCACCCCGTACCCACTGAGTCTGGTCGTGGCACCGAAGTTGAACGGCGGCAACGGTGTGCCGGGCCTGACGATGACGCTGCGCTTCCGCACCGATGCATTCGACGAGCAACATGCCCGGGAGATCCTGCAGCGGTTCGCCGACTGTCTTGTCCGGATCGCCGAGCACCCACGCACCCTGCTGGCCGCGGTCACCTCGGCAGAGTCCGCTGCGGTGCGTGCGGCCGGAACCGAGACCGCGCGCCCGGCCGCGATGCGGGAGTTGTTCGAGCAGTCCGTGCACCGCACCCCCGATGCCCTCGCCGTGACGTGCGGTGACGTGTCGGTGTCCTATCGGTGGCTCGACGAACGGTCCACGCGTCTCGCCCGAGTGTTGCTGCGGCGAGGGGCCCGGCCGCACGGAGTGTTGGCGTGCGCGCTGCCGCGTTCCATCGACGCGGTCGTGGCGATCTGGGCCGCGGTCAAGGCCGGAACCCCATTCCTCCCGGTCGACCCGAACCTGCCCGCCGACCGGATTGGCTACCTCCTGGCAGATTCGGGTGCCGCACTCGGGATGACCATCGGCGACTGCCGTGCCCGACTTCCCGGCACCGCCGACTGGGTGGTTCTCGACGACGACCACACCCGCAGCGAGATGGCGGCCGAATCGGCGGAACCGATCACCGACACCGAACGCGGCGGGGACGTCCGCATCGACGACACCGCGTACCTGATCTACACATCCGGATCGACCGGCACGCCCAAGGGAGTGCTCGTCACGCATCGCGGCCTGGCGCAGGTCGTCGCCGCCCAGCGCTCGGTCCTCGGCGTCACCGACGACGCAACGGTGCTGCAGGTCGCCTCGCCCAGTTTCGATGCGTCGGTGTTCGAATTGCTGATGGCGCACGGCACCGGGGGCCGGTTGGTGGTGTCGCCGCCGGAAGTGTACGGCGGTCCGCTCCTGTCGGAACTGATCCGGCACCAACAGGTTTCGCATGCCGTCCTGACGCCGTCGGCGTTGGCCACCATGCCCGGCGACGGGCTGGACACGCTGCGCGTGCTGGCGACCGCGGGTGAATCCGTCGGGCCCGAACTGGTGGATCGGTGGGCGCCCGACCGCACCATGGTCAATCTGTACGGCCCGAGCGAATCCACGATCTGGGCCACCGCAAGCCGGCCACTGGACCCGGGCGATCCGATCACCATCGGCACCGCGGTGGCTGCGGTCGGGACCGCGGTTCTCGACACCTGGCTGCGCCCGGTGCCGTCGGGGACCGCGGGCGAACTCTACCTGTTCGGACCCGGGCTGGCCGACGGGTACGTCGGCAAGCCGGGGACCACCGCGGCGCGGTTCGTGGCGTGCCCGTTCGGTGGGCCCGGCGACCGGATGTACCGCACCGGCGACATGGTGCGCCGCGGCTGCGGCGACCAGCTGGAGTTCTTGGGACGCAACGATTTCCAGGTCAAGATCCGGGGCACCCGGGTGGAACTGGGTGAGATCGACGCCCTGCTCGGCGCGCAGATGGGTGTCGGGTACGCCGTCACCGTCGGGCGCGGCGCGCAGGGACGTCCGCCGACCCTGGTGTCCTACGTGGTGGCGGACACGGGCACCACCCTGTCGGGGGACGCTCTGCGTGCCGGTCTGACAGAGATGCTGCCCGGGTACATGGTGCCGGCCGCGGTCGTCGTGCTCGACGAGATCCCACGGACGCCGACCGGCAAGCTCGATCGCGCCCGCCTGCCCGAACCGATGCTTGCGGCAACGGAATTCAGGGCGCCGTCGACGACGGCGGAAGTGGTGGTCGCGACCGCCTTCGGAGACGTGCTCGACCGGGCGAGGGTCGGGGCGGACGACGATTTCTTCGCCCTCGGCGGTGACTCGCTCAACGCCTCGCTCGTCGTCTCCCGCGTGGGCGCCGCCCTCGATGTCCGGATTCCGGTGCGCGCCCTGTTCGAGGCACCCACCGTCGCCGGATTCGCGGCGCTGGCCGAGTCGATCACCGGCCGCCGGCGAGTGCCGCTGACGGCGACGGCACGACCGGACCGTGTTCCGCTGTCGCTGGCGCAGCAGCGGATGTGGTTCCTCAACCGCCTCGAACCGGAATCGCCGGCATACAACATCCCGGTGATGCTGCGGCTGTCCGGGCGGCTGGACATCGGTGCCCTCGAGGCGGCGCTCGCCGACGTCGTCGGGCGGCACGAGGTGCTGCGGACGACCTATCCGGAGACCGATGGCGAACCGCGGCAGCTGGTCCGCGACGACGAGACGGTCGATGTGGACGTGCGCCATGCGGTGCGACGCGAAGTCGGGGAGGTGGTGGGCGAGTTCGTCCGTCGTGGCTTCGACGTGACCACTCGGGTCCCGCTGCGTGTCGCGCTGCTGGAGATCGACGACGAACGCGTCGGCGACACCTGCCAATTCCTTCTGGTGCTCGTGGTCCATCACATCGCCGGCGACGGACAATCGATGGGGCCGTTGGCCCGTGACGTGATGACGGCGTATGCCGCGCGGGTGACCGGAGATGCCCCGGCGTGGGATGCACTCGAGGTGCAGTACGCCGACTACGCGTTGTGGCAGCGGGAGGTGCTCGGCGCCGTCGACGATCAGGAATCCCTGATGCACGCTCAGCTGGGATTCTGGCGCTCCAGCCTGGCCGAGGCCGCGGAACGACTGGATCTGCCCGCCGACCGGCCGCGTCGCCCGGTCGCCTCGCTCGCCGGCGGTCGGGTGCCGGTGGACATCGATGCCGACCTGCACCGTCGGCTGCTCGCTCTCGCGCGGACGAGCGGGTCGTCGCTGTTCATGGTGATGCACGCCGCGTTTGCGACCGTCCTCGCACGGTTGAGCGGCGGCGACGACGTGGTGGTCGGAACCCCGGTGGCCGGCCGGGGTGAACCCGGCCTGGACGCGTTGGTGGGCATGTTCGTGAACACCCTCGCATTGCGGACGCGGCTGGACGGCGCGGAGTCCTTCGCCGACCTGCTCGGCCGCGTCCGGGACACCGACCTGCAGGCGTTCGAGAACGCCGACGTGCCGTTCGAACGTGTCGTGGAAGAACTGAACCCAGCGCGGTCCACGGCGCATCACCCACTGTTCCAATCCATGCTGGCATTCCAGAACCTGTCGCACGTCGACGTGCAGTTGCCCGGGGTGACCGTGTCCCGTGAACAGGCCGACACCGGGATCTGCCAGTTCGACCTGCAGCTGGTGATCGCCGACTCGTACGGCCCCGATGGTGCGGCGCAAGGTATCTCGGGGATGCTGATGTTCGCGCGCGACCTGTTCGACGACGAGACGGTGGCCGGATTCCTCGGCCGATTGCACCGGGTTCTGGAGACGGTCGCCGACGACCCGACGACGTCGATCGGGGACATCGACTGGCTGGAGCCCGACGAATGCTCGGCGCTGCTGTCGAAGGTGGGACCCGACGCGGCGCCGACCCCGATCCTGCTGCCGGACGCGTTCGCCGAGGCCGTCGCGCTCAACCCCGACGGTGCGGCCCTCGTGTCCGGGGACGTCGAGATGTCCTATCGGGAACTCGACCAACGCTCGAACCGCTTGGCGCGCTACCTGATCGGTCTCGGTGCGGCTCCGGAGACGTCGGTGGCGGTCGCCGTCGAACGGTCGGTGGAGTCGGTGGTGGCCTGGTGGGCCGTCGTGAAGACGGGTGCGGCGTTCGTCCCGGTGGATCCGCACTATCCCTCCACGCGGATCGAGCAGATGGTGTCCGACTCGGGCGCGCGGCTCGGCGTCACGGCGTTGCGGGCGCGCACCGCGCTCCCCGACGGACCGGACTGGGTCGTGCTGGACGACGCTGCCGTCGCCGCGCACGTCGACGGCCTGAGCGCGACGCCGATCGAGCAGGGCGAACGGGCGCATCCGGTACGCATCACCAATCCGGCCTGGGTGGTCTTCACCTCCGGGTCGACCGGCCGGCCCAAGGGTGTGGCGGTCACCCACGCGGGCGTCGCCGACTACCTCCGCGCACTGCATGTCGACGCCGACGCCGGCTCCCGCGTCCTGCATTTCGCCTCACCGTCCTTCGACGCGTCGCTGCTGGAGATTCTGTTCGCGACGGGGTCCGGAGGGGCACTCGTGGTGGCACCGGTCGGTATTCGCGGCGGCGACGAACTCGCCGGGCTCCTGCGTGAGCAGCGGGTCACGCACGCTTTCATCACCCCGGCGGCGCTCGCGTCGGTGGATGCCGACGGACTCGACGATCTGCGGCTGGTGATGTCCGGTGGCGACGAGGTACCGACCGACCTGGTCAGCCGGTGGGTCGGTACCGATGCCGCCGGTGCCAGGGAGTTCCGCGTCCTCTACGGGCCGACCGAGACCACGATCGTCGCCACCGCCACCGATCCCTTGGCGGCGGGGGAGCGGTCGACGATCGGCGTGCCGCTGCCGGCCATGCAGGCCCTGGTGCTCGACGACCGGATGCGGCCGGCGCCGATCGGGGTGGCCGGTGAGCTCTACCTCGCGGGCCCGGCACTTGCACGCGGATATCTGAACCGGTCGGCCGTCTCGGCGGCCCGATTCGTTGCGCATCCGTTCGGCGCGCCGGGCCAACGCATGTACCGCACCGGCGATGTCGTCCGCTGGAACCCCCAGGGATCACTGGAGTTCCTGGGCCGCAACGATTTCCAGGTGAAGATTCACGGATTCCGGGTCGAGCTCGGCGAGATCGATGCGGTGCTGGGCGCGAGGTCGGATGTGGCGTTTGCCGTGACCGTTCTGCGACACGACGGCGCCGCCGGAACGCGGTTGGTGTCCTACGTGGTGCCCGCGCCGGAAACGGTCCTCTCGGGTGAGAAGTTGCGGGAGGTGTTGGCAGAGACGTTGCCGCCCTACATGGTTCCCGCTACCGTGATGGTGATCGAACAGATCCCGCTGACCCCGAGCGGCAAGCTGGACCGCAAGGCCCTGCCCGCCCCGATGATCACGCTGCGACACTTCCGGGCGCCGTCGTCGCCGGTGGAGGAGATCGTGGCGGGTGTGTTCGCCGAGGTCCTGGGCATCGACGGCGCCGTCGGGGCCGACGACAACTTCTTCGACCTCGGCGGCAACAGCCTCGTCGCCACCCGGGTGGTCGCCCGGATCGGCGCCGCGCTCGACACGAAGGTTCCGGTCTCGATGCTCTTCGAGGCGCCGACGGTGGAGAAGCTGGCCGCCCGGGCCGAATCCCACACCGACACCGGACGGGTACCGCTGACCGCGCAACCCAGACCCGAGCACGTTCCGCTTTCGTACGCGCAGCAGCGGATGTGGTTCCTGAACCGGTTCGAACCGGACTCGCCCGCCTACAGCATCCCGATCGTCGTCCGACTGTCCGGGCGGGTCGACCTCGACGCCCTGCGGATGGCGCTCGACGACGTCGTGGAACGCCACGAGATCCTGCGGACGGTGTATCCGTACGTCGCCGGATCCCCCACCCAGATGGTCCTGCCCGCCGACTCCGGTCACGTGCCGATGGTCGTCGTCGACACGGCGGAATCGGATCTGGCGCAGAATATTTCACAGCTCGTTCGGACGCCGTTCGACCTGACGGCCGCTGCCCCGACACGTATCCGCCTGTTTGCTCTCGGCGGTGACGAGTGGGTGCTGGCCATCGTGCTGCATCACATCTGCGGTGACGGTTCCTCACTGACACCACTCGCACGCGACGTGATGACCGCGTACACCGCCCGCCTGCAGGAGGAAGCACCGGGATGGTCGCCGTTGGCGGTGCAGTATGCGGACTACGCGATCTGGCAACGAGAGGTTCTCGGCTCCGAGGCCGACGACGATTCGCTGTTGCGTGCGCAGATCGACTACTGGACAACACAGTTGGCCGACGCTCCGGCCCTGCTCGAACTCCCCGCGGATCGACCCCGCCCGGACGTGCAGTCCTACGCCGGTGCCGGCGTCCCGATCACCATCGATGCCGATCTGCACGCTGCCCTCGACCGGGTGGCGCGAGCGCATGGCACGACCCTGTTCATGGTCTTCCACGCGGCGCTGGCGGCGGTACTGGGTCGGTTGGCCGCCACCGACGACGTCAGCGTCGGCACCCCGTACGCGGGACGTGGTGAACCCGAACTCGACGACCTCATCGGCATGTTCGTCAACACCCTGGTGCTGCGGACCCGGTTGCGTGCCGGAATGTCCTTCAGCGATCTGCTCGACGACGTGCGCGACACCGATCTGGCTGCCTTCGGACACGCCGACGTACCGTTCGAACGTCTTGTGCAAGAACTGAACCCGGTCCGCTCGAACGCTCACCACCCGCTGTTCCAGGTGATGCTCGCCTTCCAGAATCTCACCACCACCGACGTCGAGCTGCCCGAACTGTCCGTGTCGGCGGTGGAAGCCGACACCGGTACGTCGCTGTTCGACCTGCAGGTCACGGTGTCGGACACCTACGACGCCTCCGGCGCGGCCGCGGGCATCACCGGTGACGTGACGTACGCGACCGATCTGTTCGACGCGGCGACCGTCGCCACGTTCGTCGATCGGTTGCTGCGCATGCTCGCCGCGTTGTCCGCCGATCCCGGCCAGACGGTGCACGACGTGGAGCTGCTCGATGCCACCGAACGAACGAGCGTTCTGGAGGACGCGAACGCGACCGATCGGGCGCTGGAACCGGCCGACACACTCGCATCGGTGTTCGGCCGGGCGGTGGACCGGCACCCGAATCGCCGTGCGGTGACCGGCGACGGACGGTCGCTGACCTACACCGGCTTCGCATCACGGGTGAATCGTTGTGCACGATGGTTGATCTCACGCGGCGTCGGACCGGACTCGCTTGTCGCGCTGCGGATGCGCCGGTCGCTGGACCAGGTCACCGCGATGTACGCGGTGATCGCTGCCGGCGGCGCCTACGTGCCGATCGATCCCGATCATCCCGCCGAACGAATCGACTACATGCTCGACGCCGCGGATCCCGTGGTCGTCCTGTCCGGGATCGACGACGCGGACTGGGCCGCATTCGACGACGCGCCGATCACCGACGACGACCGTCGTGCGCCCCTGCGGCCCCACAACCTGGCATACGTGTTGTTCACCTCCGGGTCCACGGGCCGACCGAAGGGTGTTGCCGTGTCCCATCGTTCGGTGGTGAACCAGGTGCGCTGGATCAGTGACACCTATTCGCTGACGACGGCAGATGTGGTGCTGCAGAAGACCCCCGCCCATTTCGACGTGTCGGTGTGGGAGCTCTTCGCCACGTTGGCGGTGGGCGCGCACCTGGTGATCGCGCGGCCGGACGGGCATTCCGATCCAGGATATCTCGCGGAAACCATTGCCGCCGAACAGATCACGATGACTTCGTTCGTCCCCTCGATGCTCTCTGTGTTCGCCGCCGCCGCACCGCCGGATGCGCTGGGATCGCTGCGCGCGTTGCTGGTGGCGGGCGAGGCGCTCGGACCGGACGTGGTGGCCGCGACGCGGGCCGCCCTGCCCGGCGTGACCCTGCACAATCTGTACGGCCCCACCGAATTCACCGTGCACGCCACCGCGCACGATCTCCGGGAGTCCGACGACGGTGCGGTGCCGATCGGCACACCGGTGTGGAATGCCCGGGCATACGTACTCGACTCCCGGCTCCGGCCGGTGGCGGCTGGTGTGCGAGGAGACCTGTACCTCGCCGGAGTCCAGATTGCGCGTGGCTACCACGGACGTCCCGGCCTGACCGCCGAGCGATTCGTGCCGAGCCCGTTCGCGGCCGGGGAGCGGATGTACCGGACCGGCGACCTGGCGCGCCGGCGGGTCACCGGTGAACTGGAATACCTGGGTCGCACCGACTTCCAGGTCAAGCTGCGCGGGCTGCGAATCGAACTGGGCGAGATCGAGGCCGTGTTCGCCGAGCATCCCGATGTCGCGAGGGCAGTCGCCTCGGTGATCGCCTCGCCGGCCGGTGATTACCTCGCGGTGTATCTGGTGCCGGCGGCGGATGCCACGGTGGACACCGGGGACGTCGTGGCCTGTGCCGCGGCCGAACTGCCCGCATACATGGTGCCGTCCGCCGTCATGGTGCTCGACACGTTGCCGGTCACCCCGTCGGGCAAGCTCGACAGGGCCCGGCTGCCGCAACCACAACGCACCGTCGGCGACTTCCGTGAGCCGTCGTCACGGCTGGAAGCCGAGATCGCGCGCATCTTCTCCGACGTCCTCGGTGTGCCGCGGGTCGGGGCCGACGACGACTTCTTCGCTCTGGGTGGCAACTCGCTCAAGTCGGTGCAGGTGGTGAGCGAACTGAAGAAGGCACTCGACACCGACGTCCCGATCCGCTGGATGCTGTCGAGCCCGAGCCCGGCCGACCTCGCGAAGCGGATCGAGTCCGGCGCGGGTGACGGACAGAACGACACCGGCGCAACCGGTCTCGGGCTCGGGGTACTCCTGCCGATCCGCGCCGAGGGAGAGCAACCGCCGTTGTTCTGCATCCATCCCGCCTCAGGCCTCGCATGGTGCTATCACACTCTTGCGCCTCACCTGAGCGCGGACCGGCCGATCTACGGCCTGCAGGCCCCGCAGATCGGTGGCGACGACGACGGGCCCACGACGATCGCCGGCATCGCCCGCCGCTACTTCGACGAGATCCGAAAGGTGCAGGCGCACGGCCCGTATCACCTGCTCGGCTGGTCGATGGGCGGGGTGATCGCCCACGCGGTTGCCGCCGAGATAACGGCTGCCGGGGAACACGTCGAGTTGCTGGCGATGCTGGACGCCGAGGCCGACGGCATCGACCCGTCGGAGGTCTCGACCATCACCGCCGGCCAGTTGATCAGCAACCTCGGCCCGGTCCTGGGCATCGACTTCGTCAGTGCCGACGCCACCGCCGAACAGGCGGCGCAACAGATCACCGAACACCTCGGTGACGGTTTCGGCGTGGACGCGGCCACCATCGATCGCCTCACCGAGGCCTACAACGTATCGATCCGGGCCGCGGCCGCGTGGCAGCCCCCGGCGGTGGACACCGACATGCTGTACTTCACCGCCGTCCGCGACCGGCGGTCCGACGCGCAGGGTCACCACGGGTGGGTGCCGTTCGTTGGTGGCCGCATCTCGAACGTCGACGTCGACGCAACGCATCTCGCCATGACGGAGGATGCGGCGATCGCCTCGATCGCGGAGGTCATCAACGAACGCCTCTCCCGTGGCTGACATGCCCCGTTCGGCCCATGCAGCGTCGGTGGTACCCGGCGTTACCGGCGATCTGGATCGGCGCGGCACATTTCGTCTGATGCGGCGGAAGTATCCGACCCGTCAACACATATCCGCCGTGTCTAGTGCGGGACCAACGCCAGATTTGTGTGCAACATCATCACGTTGTAGTCGCTCCACCGCGACGCGTTGAAGTACAGGTCGGGCGAATTTCCCTGTAGCGCAGGGGAGTTGGCGAGCATCATCGGCGCGTAGACGACGATGGCCGCGGGAGCGACGATGTAGGTGGGACTGCTCCACGGGCCCTCGGGGTGGTTGGCGGTGCGCAGCTTGATCCCGTTGTCCCCGTCGAGCATCACGTACTTGCGCAGGTACGGGCTCCACGCGACCGACAGTTCGGTCACCGGCGGGGGCACGACAATCGCCGATCCGTCGTCGGGGATGCCGGCGATGTCATGTATCCAGCCAAGGGACTTGCCCGCCCAGTACTCGTAGCGATCGAGGTTCTGGATGTCCTCTGGCTTGAATCGCGCCAGGAAGGCGGCCCCGTATCTGCCGTTGGGCGTGCCGAATTGGTAGATGTAACCGCTCTCGTCGGGATCGTCCGGCCGGCCGCGGGTATACCCGTTCTGCTGGTATTTGCCGTTGTTGTACTCGAGCACCGGCACCCCGGCCGGAGTGGCCAGCGAGGCGGGCGTGTTGATCCGGATGGTGCTCTGATCGGTTTCCCAATGCTGTCCATTGTCGTCGGAGAAGGCGATCGCCGAGAAGTTGGTGACCCAGTTGCCTGCCGATCCCCAGGATCGCACGGACATGTAGTTGATGAACTGCCGGTAGCCGCCGCCGGGCTTGGGTAATGCGATCGCGGCGGTCGGGATGGTGGTGACCTCGATGCCGCTGATGCCCAGCGACGCGATGAGTTGCTGCGCAAAGTTCGGTTGCCCGGCAAAGATCACGCTCCCGGAGGCGGGATCGTCGGCGACTCCGTCGGGTACCCGGATGCCGTCGATGAGCCGGTTGTCGTTGGTGCGCAGCAACACGTTGTGGCGCCACTGCTGGCCGAGGGTATTGCAGTCTCCGAAGGTGTCGCCGAACGCCATCAGGGTCTGGCCCGATCCGTTGTCCCAGCTGACCCCGATGTCGGTGCCGGAGATGGCGAACCGGGTGAAGGTCTGATTGATGCTGAGCGGCCCGGTGACCCATGCGACGCTCTGCGTGCGTGGGGACACGTAGATCGGCAGCGGTCCCTGGGGGCCGATGCCGGGGATGCCGGAGCTGCCCAGCGATCCGGTCGATCCGCTCGACCCGCTGGATCCGCTCGACCCCGACGAGCCGCTCGATCCGAGCGACCCGAAGTCGATACCGCTCGAGCCGAATCCGCCATTGCCGCACGGTGAGGCGTCGGCGTGTCCGGCGCCGGTGGACAGTCCGACCGCGCAGGCTCCCAGGGTCAGCGCGGCCACCAGTGACACTCGTACCGACCGAGCAAAGCGTGGCACCACCGGAACCTCCAAAGCAGCGGATGTTACTGAAGTTACAAATGGGGTAATTGTGACGAATGTTGTCGGTGTTTACCGTGAAGCGCCGGTCACGATCGGGTCTCGGGTGAACGCCGTGGTCGTCGCACATGATCGGGGCCCGACCCGTGTCTGTCGCCCGTGTCTGTGTGGCCGATGTCTTTATGGCACCGGGAGTCCTACGGTGGAGTCAGGCATGCGAAGTCAGGCATGCGGAGTCAGGCACAGACGACGGCACGGTGGATGATGTTCTCCGACAGCGACGGATACGAGCGGTTCATGGGCCGCTGGAGTCGACGGCTCGCGCTGCCGTTCCTCGCCTTTGCGGAGGTCGACGACGGTTGCACACTGCTCGACGTCGGGTGCGGTACCGGGGCGCTGGCATCGGCGGCCACCGACATCGACGGTGTGACGGTGACGGGTGTCGATCCGTCCGACACCTTCATCGAGGTCGCGCGGCAGCGCTCCCGTGACGGGTCGGTGCGCTTCGTGACGGGCGCAGCCGAGGACCTACCGTTTGGGGCCGACACCTTTGACCGGACCTTGTCGATGCTCGTCCTGAACTTCGTCGCGGAACCGGCGCGCGCACTCGCCGAGATGATCCGGGTCACCCGCCCCGGCGGTGTGATCGCGGGCGCGGTCTGGGACTACGGCGACGGAATGGGCATGCTGCGCGCCTTCTGGGATGAGGCGTGTGAGATCGCGCCCGGGGCCGAGGAGCGCGATGAGCGTCGAATGCCGTTGTGCCGACCGGGCGAACTGGCCGGATTGTGGCGCGGGCACGGGTTGCGCGCGGTCACCGAACGACCACTCACCATCGACCTGGAATTCACGTCGTTCGACGACTATTGGCAGCCGTTCGAGTCCGGCCAGGGACCCGCGGGGACGATGACACGATCGCTGTCACCGTCGCAGCGCGACGATCTACGGGCGCGACTCCGGCAACGCCTGGTGGGTGACGCCGATCGGTCCTTCACGCTGCCGGCACGGGCATGGGCGGTACGGGGCACGGTCTGATCACCCCGCGCCCAACCGAACCTCCGGTCAGGCGGGTGCCTCGTCGCGCAACGCCTGCGCGATCTCGTCGAGCATCTTCTCGACGTCCGCCTGGTCGCTGCCGGGATAGTCGGACACGAACGCGCGCAACCGTTCCCGCTGCGCCTCGAGGAGGCGGTTCGACTCGAGCTCACCCGGGGGTGCGATTCTCACGACGTCGCCCTCGACGGTGACCATGCCCCGATCGGCGAGCGATCGCGCGATCTCGTCGATCTGGGTGATGGGTGTGTGCGAGGCGGTGGACATCTCTTCCATGGTGCGCGAGCCCTCCTCGTCCACCCTGCTGACCATCCATGCCTCGCCGCGCGACAGGTCGCTGCCGGCGGCTTTGACGACGATCTCCCAGATGCGCAGCCGCTCCTCGCGGCCCAGGGTGCGCCACATCTGCAGCCGCAACTCCTCGAGGGAGGAACGTTCCGACGGCATGCCGAACGATTCGCCCGGGTCGGGAGTGCGTGTGGCCGTGCGCAACTCGACCTCGGGCAGGAACCACGACAGCACGAAGGCCAACAGGCCGATGGGGACGGCCACGAGGAACACGATGTGGAATGCGTCGGTGAACCCGTCGAGGAACCATTCCTGTACCGCGCGTGAACAACTGGGCAGCGTCAGCGTCGACGATTGCAGCACGTCGGCGGAGCAGCGGCCGACCGCGTCCGGTGGTGCGGTGCCCTCGAGGTGCGAGGTGAGCTGGCTGTTGAAGACGGCACCGAAGACCGCGACACCCACGGACGCGCCGATCGTGCGAAAGAAGGTGGCCCCACTGGTTCCCGCGCCGAGATCGCGGTACTCGACCGCGTTCTGCACCGCCAGCACCAGCACCTGCATCACCATGCCGAGCCCGACACCCAGGATGAACAGAAAGGTGCTCGTCATCAGGTTCGAGGTGTCGCGGTCCATGGTCGACAGCAGGTAGAGCGCGACGGTGAAGATCGCGCAGCCGAGGATCGGGTAGATCTTGTATCGCCCCGTGCGGCTGATGATCTGGCCGCTGGCGATCGAGGTGATCAACAATCCGAGCATCATCGGGATCATGCGCAGGCCCGACGACGTGGCGGTGGCGCCCTGCACCGACTGCAGGAACATCGGCAGGAACGTGATGGCACCGAACATCGCGAAGCCCACGACGAAGCTGATCGTCGAGGCCGTCGCGAAGACCCGGTTCGTGAGCAGCCGCACCGGCATCACCGGTTCCGGAACCCTCTGCTCGACAAAGACGAAGGCGACGACGGCGAGCACGGCCAGCGCGATCAACAACAGGATGCGGGTCGAATCCCAGCCCCACAGGGACCCGAAGCTGGTGACCAGCACGATGCAGGTGGCGGTCGCGGCGAGCAGGAAGATGCCGGCGTAGTCGATCGAGGGTTTGCTGTGTGCCGACGTCGACGGCAGCACCAGGATCACCGCGATCAGCGCCACCACACCGATCGGCAGGTTGATGTAGAACACCCACCGCCAACTCAGATTGTCGACGAAGAATCCGCCGAGCAACGGGCCGGCGACACTGGCCAGACCGAAGACCGCGCCGAACACACCCTGGTAGCGGCCTCGTTCGCGGGGCGGGACGACATCACCGATGATCGCCTGCGCCAACACCATCAGACCGCCGGCGCCCACACCCTGCAGCGCGCGGTAGCCGATGAGCTGGATCATCGACGTCGACGTGCCGCACAACGCCGAGCCGACCAGGAAGATGACCACACAGGCGATGAAGAGATTGCGGCGTCCGTACAGGTCGCCGAGTTTCCCCCACAGCGGGGTGGTCGCGGTGGTCGCCAGCATGTAGGCGGTCACCACCCAGCTCAGGTGCTCGGCGCCACCGAGATCGCTGACGATGGTCGGCAGTGCGGTCGACACGATTGTCTGGTCGAGTGCCGCGAGCAGCATCGCGAGCATCAGCCCGCCGAAGATGGACCAGAGTCGGCGTTTGTCGATCGCCTCCACGGGTGCTTGCGCCGGCGCGGTCATCGCTGCGGGCCGCCGTGCAACGGACTGAACTGCCCAGCGTTTTCTGCGGCTAACGATATGGCCATGGACACGATTGTGGCGCCGCGACGACACTCGCGGGAGGAGAATCACCGCATTGACGGGACGCACCGGTGCGGTCGGGCGCGTCGGCCGCCTCGCCGTCGTAGCATCGAGCCGTGTACAGGCAGATCGCGCAGCGTGTCGTCGTTGAAGCGGTGGAGGGGTGCGGCATCGCGCACTGGGCCACGGTCGACGACTGGGACGGCACCACCGCGGCGATCACCGAGTTGGGCGGTGCGCGCCACCAGCTCGACGCCGACGCCCTCGCCGTCACCCTCGCCGGCTACGTCACCGTGCACCCGGGCACCGACGCCGACTCGATCGATGGGTACGTCGCTGACGAGATCGTGCAGACGGCCCTCTTCGGTCAGGTGATTTACCTGTGACACCCGGGGATCGCGCGTGAAAGTGCATGTGCTGCTTGATGGATCACCGTCGGCGGTGCTGCCGGCGGTGGATGGGTTGGCCGCGCTGGGCGCGGATGGGCTGTTCACCTTCGAAGGGCCGCACGACGTCTTCTTCCCGCTGGTCGTCGCGGCCGGACGCGCCGAGTTCGACCTGATGACCAACGTGGCGATCGCCGGGCCGCGCAGTCCATTGCACCTGGCGCACGCCGCCTACGACCTGCAGGTCTACAGCGGTGGACGATTCCGGTTGGGCCTGGGGTCGCAGATCCGTCCGCACATCGAGAAGCGTTACGGCAGCACGTGGGGACGCCCGGCCGCGCGGATGGCCGAGTGGGTCCGGGCGATCACGGCGATCTTCGAGGCGTGGGAAGGACACGCGCCGTTGGATTTTCGTGGTGAGTTCACCACGCACACGCTGATGACCCCCAACTTCGACCCGGGACCGAACCCGTTCGGGCCGCCTCCGGTCCTCCTCGGTGCGCTCGGTCCGATCATGACCCGTACCGCGGCCGAGGTCGCCGACGGTCTGCTCGTGATGCCGTTCAACAGCGGCCGACACTTCGCCGAGCGGACGCTGCCGTCGATCGAGGACGGTCTGCGACGATCGGGCCGGTCCCGCACCGACTTCGAGGTGATCGCCCAGGCGATGGTAGCCGTGGGGCGTACCGAGGCCGACCTGGCGGCCGCCGTTGACGGCGTCGCCATGCTGATCGCGTTCTACGGGTCCACACCGGCCTACCGACCGGTCCTGGAGGTGCACGGGTGGGGTGACGTGCAGCCCGAACTCAATCGGCTCTCGAAGCTCGGCCGGTTCGCCGAGATGCGGGCGCTGATCACCGACGAGATGGTTGGCACCATCGGCGTGGTCGGCACGTCCGAGGAATGCGCCGCGCAGATCGGTGAGCGTTTCGGGGCCGAGTCGGCCGAGGTCTGCTGTTATTTCCCCGGCTACGCCGAGCGGCCCGAGGACGTCGCGGATCTGATCACCGCGCTGCACGGGTTGCCGCCGGCGAGACCTGGCAGGAGGACCGATGCCGCGCGCCGGTGAACGCCTGAGAAAGCTTGGCTTCCTGACCATCGGACGCTTCGACGAACGCGATCCGAGGGCCGGGCATCTCGAGACCCTCGACGTGATCGCGCGAGCCGAAGACCTCGGCTTCGACAGTGTGTGGTTGCGCGACCGGCACTTCCAGTTCGGCATCTCGTCGCCGGTCGCGGTCATGGCCGCCGCCGCGATGCGCACCAGCCGGATCGAACTCGGCACCGCGGTCATCCCGCTCGGCGTCGAGAATCCGGTGCGGCTGGCCGAGGATCTCGCGACCGTCGACCTCCTGTCCGGTGGACGAGTGAATCCCGGTGTGTCCGTGGGGACTCCGATGCACTACGACAACTACAAGATGGCGCTCTATCCGGAGACCCACGACCTCGAGGACTTCTCCAAGAATCGCGTCACCCGGTTGCTCGACTGCTTGCGGGGTGAACCCCTCAGCGACTTCGAGGGCACCATCGGTATCGAGGTCTTCTCCCGGCGCGTGCAGCCACAATCGCCGGGACTCGCGTCCCGCGTCTGGTACGGCGGCGGACTGGCGTCGGCGATCTGGGCGGCCGAGAACCGCCTCAACTACCTAACGTCGTCGGTCGTCACCATCGAGGGCACCGCGTCGCGGGACTTCGCGACGATTCAGGCCGAACACATCGACGCCTACCGGGCCCATCACCCGGACCCCGAGTCGGCGCGGGTTTCGCAGGGTCTCGTCGTCATCCCCACCGACACCGCCACCCGCGACCAGGTGCGCAAGTACACCGACTACGCCGCGGCCCGGTTCGAGCGCACACTCACCCCGCAGGGCCCTCGTGGCCTGCTGTTCGCGCCCGATCTGGTCGGCCCGTCCGAGGAACTCGCCGCCCGCCTGTATGAGCACGCCGGATTCCAGCGTGCCGTCGAGGTCGCGTTCGCGTTGCCGTTCTCCTTCGACGCCCCGGACTACGCGCAGATCATCTCGGACATGGCCACTCGTCTCGGCCCGGCGCTCGGGTGGCACCCTGGATGAGTCCCACCGCGTCGACGAAACCGGAGAACCTGTGACCACAGTGCACACCGCCCACGACGGATTCACATTGCCCGCCATCGGATTCGGCACCTACAAGTGCAATGGCGCGGACGGCGTCGATGTGATCACCCGGGCCATCGACAACGGATACACGCTCATCGATTCGGCGTTCAACTACGAGAACGAGGGGGCCGTCGGACGTGCCGTGCGCGCCGCGTCGGTCCCGCGTGAGGATCTCATCGTCACCTCCAAGCTGCCCGGACGCCACCACGCCTACGACGAGGCCATCGTCACGATCGAGGAGAGTCTGTACCGGACCGGCCTGGATTATCTCGACCTCTACTTGATCCATTGGCCCAACCCGCGGGTCGACCAGTACGTCGAGGCGTGGACGGCACTCATCGAGGCGCGTAAGCGCGGACTGGTGCGGGCGATCGGCGTGTGCAACTTCCTGCCCGCCCACCTCGACCGCCTGGCGGCCGAGACGGGTGTGCTGCCCGTCGTCAATCAGATCGAACTGCATCCGCGGTTTCCGCAGGCCGACATGCTCGCCTACGACGCCGAGCACGGCATCATCACCGAGGCATGGAGCCCGCTCGGACAGGGCAACGACCTGCTCGGTGACCCCGTGATCGCCGAGATCGCGCAGGTCAACGGCTACACACCCGGCCAGACCGTGCTGGCCTGGACCGCGGCCCGCGGCGCGATCCCACTGCCGAAAGCCGCCTCACCCTCGCGGCAGACCGAAAACCTCGCGGGCGTGGATCTCACGCTCACCGACGACGAGGTCGCACGCATCACCGCGCTCGGACGCCCGGATGGGCGCAACAAGGGGCAGGACCCGGCCACATGGGAAGAATTCTGACCGGCGCCGGGCGCGTGGGCGACACGCACCGCCCGAGGAGGCGTGCGTGTCCGACCGCTTCGGTAGGGTGCTGCGAGTGAATTCGAGTACTGCCGTGAAGTCAGTGAATGCCCGCATCGCCGAGGAGCTGTCGGTCGGTGAATCGCAGGTCGCGGCGGCGGTGAAACTCCTCGACGAGGGGTCGACCGTCCCGTTCATCGCGCGCTACCGCAAGGAGGTCACCGGCAGCCTCGACGACGCCCAGCTGCGCACCCTCGACGAGCGGCTGCGCTACCTGCGCGAGCTCGACGAGCGCCGCGACGCCGTGCTCGCCTCGATCGAGGAGCAGGGCAAACTCACCGACGAGTTGCGCGGCGCGCTGCTGGCCGCCGACACCAAGGCCCGCGTCGAGGACATCTACCTGCCGTACAAGCCGAAACGACGCACCAAGGCGCAGATCGCCCGCGAGGCGGGCCTCGAGCCGCTGGCCGACCGCCTACTCGCCGACCCGTCCCTGCTGCCGGACGAGGCGGCCGCCGAGTTCACCTGCGACGGATTCGCCGACGCCGCGGCGGCGCTCGACGGTGCCCGGCAGATCCTGGTGGAGCGCGCCGCCGAGGATGCCGAATTGGTTGGCGCGATCCGGGAGAAGTTCTGGGCCGGCGGGTCGATGCGCACCGCGGCGCGCTCGGAGGCCGCTGCGAACACACCGGCGGCGCAGAAATTCCGCGACTACTTCGATTTCACCGAGCCGCTGGAGAAGATGCCGTCGCATCGTGTCCTGGCGGTGCTGCGCGGCGAGAAGGAGGACGCGCTGACGCTGACCCTCGACGGCGGTGACGACGACGGTTACGAGGCGATGGTCGCGGCCACCCTGGGCATCGACGCCTCGAACAACGGCCCGGCGACCCCGTGGCTGGTGGGCACCGCGCGCTGGGCCTGGCGCACCAAGCTGATGGTGTCGGCGTCGATCGAGGCGCGGGTTCGGTTGCGGCAGCGTGCCGAGGAGGACGCCGTCACGGTGTTCGCCACCAATCTGAAGGATCTGCTGCTCGCCGCTCCCGCCGGCACCCGCGCCACCCTCGGCCTGGACCCCGGCTTCCGCACCGGTGTCAAGGTGGCCGTCGTCGACGCCACCGGCAAGGTGCTCGACACGTGCGCCATCTACCCTCACCAACCGCAGAAGCAGTGGGATCAGGCCAAGGGTGTTCTCGCGGCTCTCGTCGCGCGCCACGGCGTCGAATTGATCGCCGTCGGTAACGGCACCGCCTCGCGCGAAACAGACGCGCTGGCAAAGGAACTGATCGCCGACATCCGCGCGTCCGGCGCCACGCCACCGGTGGCGGCGATGGTCAGCGAGGCGGGTGCGTCGGTGTACTCGGCGTCCGAGTATGCGTCGAACGAGCTGCCGCAACTCGACGTGTCGTTGCGCGGCGCGGTGTCGATCGCGCGCCGGCTGCAGGATCCGCTGGCCGAGCTGGTGAAGATCGAGCCGAAATCCATCGGTGTCGGCCAATACCAGCACGACGTCACGCCGACGACGTTGGCGCGCAGCCTCGATGCGGTCGTCGAGGACGCGGTGAATGCGGTTGGTGTGGACCTGAATACGGCGTCGGTGCCGCTTCTGTCCCGAGTATCGGGCGTCACTCCATTCTTGGCCGCGGCGATCGTCGCACGCCGCGACGAGGTGGGCCCGTTCCGCAGTCGCAAGGGGCTGCTCGATGTTCCGCGTCTGGGCCCCAAGGCCTTTGAGCAGTGCGCAGGGTTCTTGCGCATCCGGGACGGGGAGGATCCGCTCGACGCGTCGGGTGTGCATCCCGAGTCCTACCCGGTGGTCCGGCGGATCGTGGCTTCCTCGGGGATGCCGATCGCCGAGCTGATCGGCAACACACGCACCCTGCGGGGGCTGCGGCCCAACGAGTTCGCCGACGACCGGTTCGGTGTGCCGACCGTGACCGACATTCTCGCCGAACTCGAGAAGCCCGGACGCGATCCGCGACCGGCCTTCGCCACCGCGACCTTCGCCGCCGGCGTGGAGAAGGTCGCCGACCTGAAGCCCGGCATGGTCCTCGAGGGCGTGGTCACCAACGTCGCGGCCTTCGGGGCGTTCGTCGACGTCGGCGTCCATCAGGACGGGCTCGTGCACGTGTCGGCGATGTCGGATCGGTTCGTCTCCGATCCCCACGAGGTCGTCCGTTCGGGCCAGGTGGTGCGGGTCAAGGTCATCGATGTCGACGTCGATCGCCAGCGCATCGGGCTGAGCCTGCGGCTCAACGACGAGCCCGGACGTGGGAAGCCGGCGAAACCTTCTGCGGGACAGGGCAAGTCCGGCGGAAATCGCGGTGGTCAGCGGGGGCAGCGTGGTGGTGATCGCAACCAACGGCGGGACAACCGGCCGGCACCGAGTGGATCGATGGCCCAGGCGTTGCGGGACGCGGGCTTCGGCAAGTAACCCCCGCCGGTTGAGCCGATACGGAGCGCCGGCGGGGTCGTTCCCCCCGCCGGTTGAGCCGATGCGGAGCGCTGGCGGGATCGTTCCCCCCGCCGGTTGAGCCGATGCGGAGCGCCAGCGGAGCATCGAGTCGAAACCCGGTGAGCCGCAGATGTTCTCAGCCGGTCGATGTTCTCACCCGACAACCGCAGCCGCCAGCGCCGCCAGATCCCGCTCTACCGCAGCACAATCGGCCTCGAACTGCTCGTCGGTGAGGTCGCGTTGCCGAACGGTGAACACCACTTCGGCACCATCGGGGTGCGCGAGAACGCGGAGGGGATTGGCGACCACGGTCCCGTCCGGGAGCGTCACGTCGTGGTCTAGTATGCCGAAGTCGTTGGCCGGTGCGAACGTGACCGTGACCTCACCCATGGGGGAGTCCACCACGAGGACATCGCCGACCCGACGCACGCCCGCGGCGAGACCGGCGGCCCACCTCGGCAGGTTGTCCGGGTCTGCCGCGAACGCGTACACCTCGTCGGCCGAGGCAGCGGGAATCACGACCGACAGGTGCCGACTGTGCATCGTCATGATTCGAGGCTACTGCGCACCGCGCACAGTCCCGGCCGGATAGGCTCGCCACATGCCGATCCTCAACAAGGACATGACCCTGTGCATCTCGCTGTCCGGCCGACCGTCGAACATCGGGACGCGCTTCCACAACTTTCTCTATGACGAACTCGGGCTGAACTACATCTACAAGGCGTTCTCCACCGACGACATCGAGGGTGCGATCCGCGGTGTCCGGGCGCTCGGCATCCGCGGCTGTTCGGTGTCCATGCCGTTCAAGGAGGCCGTGATCCCGCTCGTGGACGAGATGGAGGAATCGGCGACGGCGATCGAATCGGTCAACACCATCGTCAACGACGACGGCCGCCTGACCGCGTCCAACACCGACTACGAGGCGGTGGCATCGCTGCTCGCCTCGCACGCCGTCGACCCGTCGTCGTCGGTGGTCATCCGCGGATCGGGCGGCATGGGTAAGGCCGTGGTGGCGGCGTTTCGCGGCGCCGGATTCGACGACGTCACCGTGCTGGCCCGCAACGCCGAAGCCGGTGCCGCGCTCGCCGAGAAGTACGGCTACCGGCACAGCGTGGAGGACCCGGCGCCCGGCGCCCCGGTCGTCGTGAACGTCACGCCCCTCGGCATGCGGGGTGCCGACGAGGACACACAGTCGTTCTCCGACGACGCGGTGGCCGCGGCCGACGTGGTCTTCGACGTCGTCGCATTTCCGGCCGAGACGCCACTCATCCGCGCGGGCCGCGCGGCGGGCAAGCAGGTGATCACCGGAGCCGAGGTGATCGCCCTGCAGGCCGCGCGGCAGTTCGAGCGGTACACCGGGATGGCGATCACCGCCGAGCAGGTAGCGCGGGCATCGGAGTTCTCGAGGGCCTGACTGTGGCGCCCCGGAAAGGGGCGGTTCAGTGGCGACCGAACGTCGCCAGTCGCCGGGCGGCTTCGGCCGCGCCGGTTTCCTCCGCGACGACCACCTCCGCGCCATCGGGCATCAGTCCGACCAGCGATCGCCCCGGCGGCAGCTGCACGAAACAGCGGACTCCGCGATCCGACAGGATCTGCATCGCCTTGGACCACTGCACCGGCCGGGTGACACCGGCGCTGAGCTCGGCGCGCAACTGGGCCGCCGTGACGATTCGTTGCCCGGAGATGTTGCCTGCCAACGGGATCGCGGGCCGTCGGAGGTCAGTGTCGGCGAGCGCCTGCCGCAGGGCGGTCTCGGCGGGGATCAGCAGCGGGGTATGAGCGGGTACCGCGACCGCGAGACGCCGCACCCGTTGCGCCCCGAGGTGACGCAGATGCGGCACCAGCGCATCGACGTCGGCCGCCAGGCCGGAGATCGTCACCTGCAGCGGCGAGTTCACCGTACTCACCCACACCCGGTTCCCGGTTGCTCGAGCTTGTGCCGCAGCCGATTCCGCGGCCAGGACACCGATGCCGTCGACGGCGACCATGGCGGCATCCGGTGGGGAGGCCGACGCCATCGCGGTGCCGCGAAGCTCGACGAGCCCGATGGCGTCACCGAGGTCGACGGCTTCGGCGATCACCGCCGCACCCCAGAGTCCCACCGAGTGGCCGGCGAGATGATCGGGACGGGCTCCGGCAGAACAGAGTTCACGAGCCCAGGCGACCGAGGTCAGCAGGATGGACAACTGCGTCGCCCGGGTGGAGGCGAGTGCGGCCTCGGTGTCGAGCTCGAGGGGATCGGCACCCAAGACCTCGGCGGCCTCGGCGAGGACGGCCGCACCCGCCGCCGGCAGTCGGTGGAGCATGCCGGGTTGCTGGGCTCCCTGGCCGGGGAAGACGAAAGCGGCGCTCATCGCACCGTCATCCCCACGGGCGACTGGTCAAGACCGGGCCGGTGCCGGTGCGCAGCGCGACCGGCCCGCCGTCCTGCCGGAGCCATTCGGCGAGTGCGAAGGCGCCGAGCGGGGTGGCGACCTGGAGGTCGACTCGTGCACCGCAGCCGTCGAGCACGGCGAGACAGTCGTGCGCGGCGTCGCGGGACAGCGGTGTCGGGGCGTCGACGACCAGATCGAGATCGCTGCCCTCGGCGACCGCCGGTGCCCCGGTCACGAGTTCGAAGCCGACGCTGCCGCCCGGACCCCAGCGCTCGGCAAGCCCCTGGAGTGCCCCAGAGCTGCGCAACCGGTCCAACGTGCGCAACGCCGGCAGATGTCGCCGGTCCGGAGCCGGTGTTGTCGCGATCGCCCACGGCGCCACCACCTCGGTCACCGCGCCCACGGGCACCACGGCCGCGTAGCGTTCGGCCCGCGTCGCTCCCCGGACGCCCACCGCGACCCGGCCAGGACCGGCGTCGGCGCGCCGCACGACGACCCACGGGTCGGGACCGATCGTGGCCGCTGCGCGGGCACGTGCCGTCCGCGTGGGGTCATCGCAGTGCAGCGCCGTCGCCGACATCAGGCGCAGCAGGTCGTGTGGGTGCGGCGTCAGAGCGTCCACTGCGCGTCTATCCGCTCACGGACCAGAGTCGATCCTGCCCTCTGGTCGCGGGCTGCGTCCGAGGTCAGCCGGGTTCGCAGGGTGCGGTCGCCGGTGACCCGCAGGTCGTCGATCGCGGTATCGATGGCCGCGCGGACCACCCGGACGTCGTCGACCGACGGTGACGACGGATCCTCCACCGAGAGCAGCGCGTGCAGGGCGCCGAGGCGGGCGAACGACCGGATGTCGTACGCGGTGGCCGGTACCAGCTCGGCGGTGGCGTCGAGTTCATCGACGGTGCGGCGGGTGATGCGAGCGGTGGCCGTCTTGGACATGACCTGCACGACCACACCGTCGTGATCGAGGGCGAGCAACCGCCCGGCCTGCAGACCGATCGCCAGGAAGGCACCTGAAACCGCTTGCCCGACGATCACTCCGATGGTGGGATGGCCCGCCAGGCGTGCGCTGGCGAGGGCGTTCGCGGCCGCGGCGAGCGACTGATGGATACCCGCCAATTCTTCGATGTAGCCGTATGCCTGGCTCGGCACGTCGATCACCATGATGACCGGACGTTTGTCCGTGCGGGACGCGTCGTCGTCGATGACCCGGGTGATCGCATCGGCGACTGCCCATCCCTCGGCCAGGCCGACCTCGCCGCGCCGCGCCCGGGGGTAGCGGGCGGCCGGGTCCCCAGTGACGGCGAGTATCGCGGCCGATGCCGCGGATTCGGTGCGGTACGTCCCGGAGAGCAGACTCGCCGGTTCGGCCCGCAGACGGTCCGCGACGAGCGCGTCGAACCATGCATATCCGAATGAGTTGGGTGGGGTGGTCATCGGTCGATCTCCTCGACAAGCGTGCGGAACCGGGCGGGATCGGGACGTTCGACGGGGTCGACGGCGGCCACGATCCGCAGACCGCGGTCGATCTGGTCGGCCCGGGCCGGGCCCGGATTCGACGGTGTCGTCCACACCGCGCGGACTGCGTCGCCGACCCGATCGGCCTCGTCGTCGACCAGCATCTCGGCGAAACGCGTCGACGTGCGTTGTGTGCCGCCGATCGTCGACCAGATGAGTGGGCGGTTACGTGCATTCAGTTCATCCACGCCTGCCTCGCTCTCGATGACCTCGGGTCCGTTCAGGCCGAGGCGGGCATTGCGGGTCATGATGAGATGGCTGGTGAGGCCGGCGGCGATGCCCATCCCGCCGAAGCATCCGAGCGGTCCGCCGATCACGCCGACGACCGGGCCGCCACGGCGGAGCTCGACGAGCGCCGCATGGATCTCGGCGATCGCGAGGAGCCCGAGATTGGCTTCCTGCAAACGGATTCCGCCGGTGTCGAGGACCAGCACGACGCGGATGTCGATGCCCCTGGCGAGGTCTACGGCGGCCCGTTCGAGCGCGGCCGCGAGCTTCGCCCCGGAGATCTCGCCGACTCCGCCGCCCTGGAATCGGCCGTCGAGTGCGGCGACCACGGCGCTGACCCCGTCGATGGTGCCGCGTCCGATGACCGCACCGTCGTCGGTCTGCGGCACGATGCCCTGGATCGGCAGGTGCGGGGACTCGACGCGATCGGCCGGACCCAGCAGTTCGCGGAAGGTTCCCGGGTCCAGAATCGATCGGACGCGGTCGCGGGCCGTCAGCTCTGTGAACGGAAGGCATTGCGTCAGAGGACTACTCACCGGTGTCTCCGTTCCGGGCGATTTGGGCGGCCTGGGCCAGTCGGAGGGTGACCATGCCGGGCGTGGCGCCGAAGTCGTTGATCTCGTAGCGTGCGGCGAACGCGTGCTCACGCAGCGTCCGCTCGAGGACACGGCGCCACAGGTCGTCGAAACCGTCGACGCTGGTGCGCAACTCGACCCGGGCGTCCTCGCCGCCGAGGCGAGGGGTCATCAGGATCTCCAGATCGCCGGAGGCGACCACGCCGACGTGAACGGGCCGCTCGAGCTCCGCGTGTGCGGGGAAGGTGAGCGTCAACGATTGCATGGTGCCTCCAGGTGGTCGAGGAACAGTGCGAGGGCGAGCAGATCGGCACTGCCCCCGGGCGAGACGCCGAGCGCGCAGAGCCGGCGGTCCAGGGAGTCGAGTGCACGTGCGCCGGCCGACGTGCCGACGCCGCCGTGGCGCAACACCGAACGTGCGCCGCGACGCGCGGTGTCGAGGGCGGGAAGTCCGCCGCGCGCGAGAAGGCAGGTGTCCTGTAGACCGCTCATCGCGGCCAGGAGTGCGTCCAGTCGGGCGTGATGTTCGAGCCGGCCGTGGTCCCGTGAGGCGCGCAGCTGGTCCAGGGCCGCGGCTGCGTGCGGAAATCCGTTGCGCGCCTCCGTGATAGCGCCACCGACGCGATACCGTGCGCGCGCACGTGCGCCGAGACGATCGCTCTCGTGTTGCCCGGCGGGGTCGTCGTGCGCGGCGATGGCGGCGACCTTCGTCAGGATCTCGGAAGGAACGTTGCTCCTCGTGGCCGCAGTGGCACCGACCGCGAGTCCGAGCGCCCAGATCGCGCCACGGTGGGTGTTGACACCGCCGGTGGCCGTCATCATCGCGTGCTCACCGTCGCGGCCCGCCGCCGCGAGATGGATACGCAGTGCACGATCGTCGTCGACGGTGTGGCCGATTCGGGCGAGTCGCACGAAGGTGTCGCGCAGGGCGTGCGCGGATCGGTGCATCATGGCGAGGTCCATGTCGGAATGCACGCCGCTGTCGCGGCCGTCGACGAGCGCAGGTTTGGGTGTGAGTTCGGCCTCGGCCACCAGGGCCGCGATCGCGGCGTCGGCGAGATCCTCATCGCTGCGCTCGTCGGAGCGCAGAAGCGTTGTCGCGGTGACCATCACGCGCTCCGGTACCGGGCCGGCGGGTCGTACAGACCGCCGGACCATCGAACGAGGTCCTCGATGCTGAAGGCGGACAGCATCTTTCGGGTGGCGTCGGCAGGTCGTACGCCGAGGTCACCGGGTGTGGCGAGCACACCGTCGCGACGCAGCCGGTCACGTTGCGCAGGAGTGGAGGTGGCTCCGAGCGGTCCGGCTCCGGCCAGTGCGGCCACAACCTGTCGACGCTCCTCGAGATCGCGCGCACGGTAGAGGTACCCCACGCCCTCCTCGCTGACGAGGTGCGTGACGTCGTCGCCGTAGATCATCACCGGGGCGAGCGGCATTCCGGCGCTCCGGCCGACCTCGACGGCGTCGAGACGTTCGACATATTTCGGGACCCCGCCGGTGCCGTAGCTTTCCGCGATCTGGACGACGAGTTTGCGGCCGCGGTGCACGCCGAGCCGCCCTTCTCCCTCGACGAGGCTCATCCATGCGGGAGTGGCATGACGACGGCCGTGGGGGTCGTTGCCGAGATTCGGGGCGCCGCCGAAGCCGGCGAGCCGGTCGGCGGTGACGGTCGAGGAGTTCGCTTCGGCGTCGACCTGCAAGGTCGACCCGATGAACATGTCGGTGGCGTAGAGGCCGGCGGTCTGCGCGGCCATGCGATTCGACCGCAGCGTGCCGTCGCGTCCGGTGGCGAACACGTCGGGGCGCGCGGCGACGTAGCGTTCCATGCCGAGTTCGCCGCCGAACGAGGTCACCGTCTCGACCCAGCCGCTCTCGATGGCGGGGATGAGGGTGGGGTGTGGGTTCAGCGCAAAGGTCGTTGCGATCTTGCCGCGCAATCCAAGTCGCTCGCCGTACGTGGGCAGCAGGAGTTCGATGGCGGCGGTGTCGAACCCGATGCCGTGGTTGACGGAGGTGACCTGATGCCGTTCGTAGACGCCACGGATCGCGAGCATGGCCAGCAGCACGTGCACGTCGGTGATCAGTCGCGGATCGCGGGTGAAGAGGGGTTCGATGTCGAACGGCCGGTCGGCGACCACGACGAAATCCACCCAGTCGGCCGGAATGTCGACCCGGGGGAGCTGACCGTCGTCGACGAGGCGATTCACCTGGGCGATGACGATGCCGTCGCGGAATGCGGTGGCCTCGACGATTGCCGGGGTGTCCTCGGTGTTCGCTCCGGTGTACAGGTTGCCGGCGGCATCGGCGGCCTCGGCGGCGACCAGGGCGACGTCGGGAGCAAGGTCGAGAAACATCCGCGCGTACAGCTCGAGATAGGTGTGCACCGCGCCGACCTCCATCGTCCCGTCCGCGATGAGGGCGGGGACGCGCGCGGATTGTGGTCCGGCGAAGGCGAAGTCGATCCGGCGGGCGATCCCGCATTCGAACAGGTCGAGGTGTTCGGGGCGGGAGATCGACGAGATGAGCATGTGCAGGTCGTGGATCCGATCGGGGTCCACGAGGTTCAGCGATCGGGCGAGGAAGTCGGCCTGCTTCTGATTGTTGCCCTCGAGCGCGACGCGGTCACCGGACTCCACCACGGCCTCGATCAACCGGACGATCGATTCCGTGGGCGCCACATGACCGTTCGCGATCGACGAGGCGGCGGACAGGCGGCGGCGCTTGCGGTCGCGGCGGGTCGTCCAGGACCGGTCCGCGGACGCACGTCGATCTCTGGTGGCCGTTGCTTCGGTGGTCACATCGGTCTCCTTCGGCGTGGTGATGCGGACCGTCCAACTGTCGCGCAGATCGTGCTGCCCACACCAGCACCCAGCCCCTATACTCATTCAATGATGAATGAGAAATCGGCGATACGCGTCTTGGCGCCGGGCCTGGTGCAGCTCGCGGCGTTGCGGATCGAGGAATCGGTTACCGGGGCGGCCTCTCGGGCCGGGACCAGCCAGCCGACGATGAGTCGGGCGATCCGACGTTGGGAGGATGCGCTCGACGTGACGATCGTGGAGGAGGACGGACGTGGCGTGCGGCTCACGGACGAGGGGCGGGCCCTCGCCGATGCCGCGGCGTCCGCCGTCGACAGTATGGATATGGCCATCCGGCGCGTGACCGGTGCGGATGCCGGCACTCGACTGACGATCGCCTTCCTGCGGTCGCTGGGGCCGTCCGTGGTGTGTGAACTCGTCCCGGCCTATCTGCGCGACCACCCGACAACCTCGGTGGCCCATCGCGAGATGTCCACCTCCGCGGTCCTGCGTGACATCGAGACCGGAGACGTCGATGTGGCCGTGACCGCACCCCGACCTCCACGCCGATTCCGCTGGCTACGGCTCGGGAAACAGGCGTTCGTGCTCCTCGTTCCACCGTCGCATCGACTTGCCGGTCGCGAATCGGCCTCGCTCGCAGAGGTGGCCGACGAGGGTTTCATCGTGCTCGACGGCCGCTACCATTCGCGGCAGGTGGTCGAGAACCTTTGGGCTGCAGCACGAATCGTGCCACGGATCGTCGTTGAGGCCGACGATCGGCTGACGGTCGCGAACTATGTCGCGGGTGGACTCGGAGTGGGCGTGGTGCCGGCCGACTCAATCGCTCACGCACATGCGGTGAGCATCCCCCTTACCGACAAGGGCGCGGTTCGCGATTTCGGGCTGGTGTGGTCGGCAGCCGGCGATCGTGCCGCGGTCGACTCTTTCGTACAACATGCCGAGGACTTGTGTGCGCGATACCCGGGATGGGCGGACATCGAGGGCTGACTCGACTCGGGTGACAGGCCGCCAACGATCGAGCTCAGTTGTCGAGGACCTCGGCGACTCGGGCTTCGAGGCCGGTGATGCCGGAGTGGTCGATGCCGAAGCGTTCGGTCAGCAGATCGAGGACCTCGGTGGCGGTATCGAGATCGCGGGTCTCGCTGGCCGCCTCCGGACGGTGGATTGCGAGGTGGCGGCCGCGCAGATTCCAGCGGGCGTCGTCGTGGATGATCGACGCGCTCAGGCCGGTACGAAACGGATGCGAGGGGTGCGTGGAGACGTACCAGCTGCCGACGACACTGTCGATGTCGGGTCGCGGTGTGTCGCCGAACAAGTAGACCGGGCGCCACCTGCCGGCGACCTCGGAGTCGAGCCGCAGATAGCGGTCGTCGTCGCACGTGACGATCCGGAACGGATCGAGGTCGGTTGCCTGTCTGTCACCGGTGGTGAAACGCAGTGCCTGCGTGGGAGTCTGGCCGCCGAAGCCGACGTCCACGAGATAGGGCTGTGTGTCGCCCGGGATGTGGACCCGTAGTAGTTGATGGGTTTCCGCGGGAATCGACCCGCCCGGCGGACGGCCCCACACGACTCGGCCGGCGAGAAGCTCGACGTCGAAACCGATCGCGGACAACACATATCGGAACAGGCCGTTCTGCTCGTAGCAGTAGCCCCCACGCCGTTGTGCAATCATCTTGTCGTGCAGGCTCTTTGCATCGAGATGCTCGACCGGTATCCCCATCATCGGGTCGATGCTCTCGAACGGGATGTGACGCAGATGCGCGCCGATGAGGGCGTCGAGTGTCTCCAGGGTGGGTGTCACGTCGCCGTGATGACCGACACGCTCCAGGTAGGCGGGTAGATCCACGGTTGCGTCGTTGGCCATGGGACACAATTCTGCCAGGTGGTCGACGCCGGCCGGGGAGAGGCGCCTGGTTCCGCCGGTCGATCTCGACGCGGCGTCCGATGTTCGGGGACTTGCGTCCGATGGGCGAGGACTCCCCGCTTCGATGGTCGGGCTCCTCCCGTCGATGGGCGAGGACTCCGGTCCGATGGGCGAGGACTCCCCGCTTCGATGGTCGAGTAAGCCTCCGAGCGAAGCGAGGCGGCGCATCGAGACCACTTTCGTTGTCACACAGAGGATCTTGATGTCAGCCAGAGGACCTCGGTCTCGACGCGCACGGCTCCTTCGTCGCCGCGCTTACTCGACCCGCCGGATGATGCGGCGCCTCACTACCCTCGGATCCGTACTCGATCAGCGGTAATCGGCTGCGCGGCGGGGAAGTCATCTGTGTACGCCGAGACCCGATGATCGGGCAAGCCTCCCGATGGTCGAGTGAGTAACCTGGGCCGCCGCAGGCGTCCAGCGTGGGCTGGGAAGAGGCGCAGCCCTTTTCGCTGATCGATCTCGATGCGGTCGTCGCAAGCTCCTCCCTTGCTCGATCAGGGGGGTGTGGCGACTCTTCGGATGAGCGCGCGAGCGGAGCGAGTGGGCGAATCCGCCGGGCTGAGCTTGTCGAAGTCGAGACGACCGCGCACGCCGACGATTCTTGTCGTACCCCTGTTATAGGTTGTTGTCAGCAGGAAAAAGAGAACGAGGGGCCGCACCACCGCGCTGTCGGGTGGTGCACGAGTCAGAGATGAATGTGGTTGTCCTGCAGTCATGCCCGCATCTCTGAAAGGCTCGTCGTGTCCGCGTCTGCCGGTTCGCCCACCACACCGTCGGTGTGGCGTGGGCTGCCGGCGGCCTACACCGGTGGGGTCGAGGCCGGCGACGTCGAGGCGGCGCCGACCACCGATCTGCTCACCGGGATGCGCGAGATGCATCGCGGACAGTCCTATCTCGCCTACCGCGAGTACCAGCACGCCGCCACCCTCTACGATCGGTATGTCGCCGCCCGCGAAGACACCGACGGGTTCGTCGTGGACGGATTCGCCGACGCCGCCACCCGCATCGCGCAGGTGCTCACCGTGACCCGGTATCGGGCCGAGCGGTTGCTCACCGAGGCGATCGCCCTGCGTGACCGGCTCCGGGAGGTGTTCGAATGTCTCGGCGACGGGGTGATCAGCCCCAACCAGGCCCGACAGATCATTCTCGACACCGACCTGATCGACGGCCAGTCCTATAGCCCGCAGGTCGATGCCGAGATCGCCCAACGACTGCGCGCCGGCACCTACTCCACCCAACGGTTGCGGGACATGGTCGACCGGATCATCTTCCGCCACGACCCCGACGCGGTGCGCGAGCGTCGCAAGGACGCCCTGGACAAGCGTGGTGTGTGGGTGGAGAACCGTGGCGACGGCACCGCCGAACTTGCCGCGGTCATGTCCGCGGAGAACGCCCGCATCGCCTACGCGAACATCGAGGCGGTCGCCGGCCGGGTGTGTGAGCACGACGGCCGCACCAAGAACCAGCGACTCTCCGATGCCGAGTTCGCGCTGCTGAGTGCCAGCGAGTTCGCGTGTGAATGCGGACGCGACGACTGCCCAGTCACCACACCCACCCTCGACCTCACCACCGACACCGACACCAGGGGCGACACCGTCACCGACAGTCCCGCGGCGTCGACGGCGCTGGTACCGGTAGCGCCGCGGGTGGTCATCCACGTCGTGTGCGACGAAGCCACCCTGGCCGGTCGAGCGAACAACCCGGGCTTCATGGACGGACACGGCGTCATCGACGACGAGCATGTGCGTGAGTTGGCGAACCGCCCGGATGCCCGGATCTCGTATCTGGTTCCGCCGGGCACCCCGATGGACCCCGACGGGTCGTTCATGCTGCCCGGGTCGATCCCGTCGGACCCGTACCGGTCCAGTACCGCGCTGAATGAGTTCATGCGCATCCGGCACGGCTACTGCAGCGAACCCGGCTGCGGGACGAGTGCCTGGCAGTGCGATGGCGATCATGTCGCCGAGTACGACCACGATGATCCGGCCGCGGGTGGGCAGACGACTTCGGAGAACATGAACCCGAAATGTCGGCCCTGGCACTTGCTGAAAACGTTCGGCGAGTGGCTCGATGACATGGGGCGCGACCATGACGGCCGGCTGTGCACCGAAACGATCACCCCCGAAGGGCTGGTCATCCCCGGCGAGGCCGAAACCCTCGAAGACCTCTTCCCCGGCCTGCGCCGTATCCGGTTCACCGCCCGGCCCCAAGCCCCACCCCAGGATGCGCCCCCACCGATCCCACGGCCGACCCGCACCCGGACTCGGACGGCGAACAAGCACGCCCGCCGACGGGCAGAGAGGAACCGTAACCACAAGCGTCACCACGAGGGCCCGCCACCGCCGTTCTGAATCCTGCTGCGCCGGTGGGTCCTTCGTGGTGGACGCCTCTCAGCCGCCCAACACCGTCGGCCCGACGCGGTCGGCGCCCAGCGCCGCGACGCGTTCGCGCAGGCCGCGATCGGCGGTGACGACGACGCAACGACGGCCCTCGGTCCGCCCGGCCACCACGTCCACGATCCGGTCGTCGCCGGATCCGTCGGCCTCGACGACCAGAACCGTCGGAGACGACTCGATGCCGCGCGCCTTGCCCTCGACCACCATGACGACCTCCACCGGGGGATCGAGCACCCCGGGCACCCCGGCATCGGCGACCCCGGCCAGCCGGTCCCGCAGGCGCGCGGCCGCGCCCTGGCGGTCCCGCCACCAACCGTCGGGGCGGGACCCGACGACGTTCGCCGCATCGACGACGAGCAGCGGCGGTTCGGGGTTCGGTGTCGAAGACGTCGTTCGGTCCTTTCGGGAGGGGACAGCGCTCGTGGTCAGTGGACGGTGGTCAGTGGGCGGTGGCCAACACGGACTGCAGCGTCGTCCGAAGTGCGGCCATCACATCATCGGGCACCGCGGACAAGGCGTCATCCTGAGTGGCGCACACGTCACGGTGTGCCCGACGGTACAGCGTGTGACCGGCGGCGGTCGCTTCGACAAGCCGGTTACGCCGATCGGACGGATCGGTGATGCGCCGCACGAGGTCACGGCGCTCGAGATCGTCGACGAGCGAGGAGACCTGACTCGGATCGAGCGCGATGGTCTCGGCCACCGTGCGCTGGTTGACACCCGTCGAACTGTCACAGGCCAGGGCGAGGGCAGAGTACGAACGCACCTTCAACCCGTGAACGACCAGCGCCTCGCTGACCGCGGAAGCGACGAGCGCGCCCACACGGGACAGCAGAAAGCCGATGTCGGCGGTCAACTCGACGGGAACCGGGGTGGTCATGGTGATCCTCCTGCGACGAACACTGGTCAGTATTAACCATTGACATACTCAATAATCGATGATTACGTGTGATCCACGACATTCCAGCCCTCAACGCTCGGACCAGGAGACGAACAGAGCCATGGTTTCGGTAGCCCTCGAACGCACCATCTTCGACGACGATCACCGAGCATTTCGGCAGACCGCCCGAGCCTTCGCGCAGCGTCACGTCGAGCCGCACCTCGCCGAATGGGCCGCGGCCAAGTCGATCGATCGTTCGCTGTTCGCCACGGCCGGGGAGTTGGGTCTGCTCGGCGTCGCGGTCGACGAACACTTCGGTGGCGGCGGCATCGACGACTTCAGGTACAACGCGATCCTCATCGAGGAGCTCGGCGCGGTCGGCGCGCAGGCCGTGACCATGGCGCTGTCCGGGTTCAACGACCTCGTCGCGCCGTACCTCGAATGGTTGTGCACCGACGAGCAGAAGCGCACATTCCTCGCACCGCTGTGTTCCGGCGACAAGGTGTCGGCGATCGCGATGACCGAGCCGGGCGCGGGTAGTGACCTTGCCGCCGTGTCGACCACGGCCATCGCGGACGGAGACCACTACATCGTCAACGGATCGAAGACGTTCATCTCCAACGGCATGCTCGCCGACATCTTCGTCACCGTCGTCACCACCGACCCGTCGGCGGGCAAGGGCGGCATCAGCCTCCTGCTCATCGAGGCCGACACGCTTGGCTTCTCCCGCACCGGCCCGCTGAGCAAGATGGGCCTCGCGGCGCAGGACACCGCCGAACTGCACTTCGACAACGTGCGCGTCCCCCGTGCGAACCTCCTCGGCGACGAGGGCAAAGGCTTTGCCTACCTGCGGCACAATCTCGCACAGGAACGACTCTCCATCGCCGTCACGTCGATGGCGCTGATGCGCCGCTCATTCGACCAGGCTCTGGAGCACACCTTGTCGCGCAAGGCCTTCGGGCAGCGCCTCGCCGACTTCCAGGCCAACCGCTTCTACCTCGCCGAGCTGGCCACGGAGATCGAGATCGCACAGGTCTTCGTCGATCGCTGCATCCTCGACGCCGCCCACCACGACCTCGACGAGGTGACCGCCGCCATGGCCAAGTGGTGGGTCACCGAACTGCACTCCACGGTGGTCAACCGAGCCGTGCAACTCCACGGCGGCTACGGATTCATGGCCGAATACGACGTCGCCCGCGACTACGTCGATTCCCGTGGCGGAACGATCTATGGCGGCACCACCGAGATCATGAAGGAGATCATCGGCCGACGACTCACCAAGCCGTGAGCCCATACGTCCGGAAGCATCGAGTTCGCGAAACATACTCCGCAGCAACATAATCCACGCCCACCATCGTCACCCTTCCGAAAGGCCCACCATGACGACCTCCGAGGCACTGACCAACCTGACCCGCGAGGAGAGATCCCGCGAAGCCCGCCGTGTCGTGATGTCGAGCTACCTCGGCAGCACGCTCGAGTACTACGACTTCCTCCTCTACGGCACTGCCGCCTCGCTGGTGTTCGGCCCGGTCTTCTTCTCCGGACTGTCCCCGGCCGCCGGCACCATCGCCTCTCTCGGCACCTTCGCGGCCGGCTACCTCGCCCGCCCATTCGGCGGAATCATCTTCGGGCACTTCGGAGATCGGGTCGGCCGCAAGGCGATGCTGGTCCTAGCGATGACCATCATGGGGATCGCGTCGGTGCTCATCGGCATCATCCCGCCGGCCTCGGCGATAGGCAGCTGGGGTGCCGTCCTGCTGGTGCTGTTGCGGATCGTGCAGGGCATCGCGGTGGGCGGCGAGTGGGGCGGCGCCGCGCTCATGGCACTCGAACACGCCGACCCGCGTCGTCGAGGATTCATGGCGGCGTTCACCAACGCGGGCGCACCCACCGGCGCGGTGCTCGGCACGCTCGCGTTGACCCTGTTCGCCCTGCTACCCGACGACGAGTTCCTGAGCTGGGGCTGGCGCATCCCGTTCCTGCTGTCGGCGGTGTTGCTCGCACTCGGGCTGTTCGTGCGTACCCGGGTCAGCGAGAGCCCGATCTTCGCGGCGGCCGCGGAAAAGGCGGCGCTGAGCAAGACCCGCAGCACCGCGCCGATCGTCGAGGTGCTGCGCGCACCGAAGACCGTTGCGATCGCCGCCGGTGCGTGCCTGGCGAGCTTCGCGATCCAGACCGCCTTCGCCACCTTCGGCATCGCCTACGCGGTCCACGGCGGGTCGTCGAAACCGAACGTGTTGCTGGCGTATGCGCTCGGACAGTTCTGCGGCATCTTCCTGATTCTCTTCTACGCCCGCCTGTCCGACCGCATCGGACGCCGGCCGGTGATGCTGGCCGGACTCGCAGGCATGATCCTGCTGGTCTACCCGCTGTTCCACCTACTCGCCTCGGGCAACCTGGCGTTGATCGCCCTCGCGTTCGTCCTGTCGATGGTGTGCCACGGCGCCACCTACGGACCGATGGCGGCCTACATCTCCGAACAGTTCGGCACCCGAAGCCGCTACACCGGGGCGTCACTCGGCTATCAGCTCGCCACCCTCCTCGGCGGCGGTTTCACCCCGGTCATCCTGGCCTCGTTGTTCGCCGGTGCCGGCAACTCCCTGGTCCCGGTGGGTCTGTTCGTGATCGCTCTGGCCCTCGTCAGCGGGACCATCCTGGTGTTCACCCGGGAGACCAAGGACCTCGAACTCACCGAGGCCTGAACGAAAGTCTCCGCCCGCTGATCGAGTAAGCGGGGAGCGACAGCGACGAAGCGCATCGAGACACCCGAGCAAGGGGGTCTCGATGCGCGTCCTCGTAAGCAGCGGGGTAGCGGCTCAGATTACTTGATCGACCAGCAGGGGTGGCGGGCCGCGGGCGGCCGACGAGCGGGGTAGCGGCCGGTCAGCCGATCGCCACGCCGTGGCAGAACCGGTTCTCCGGGTCGAGTGCCTGCTTGATCGCGACGAGCCGCCGGCGATGCTCGTCGCTGAACGCACTCGCCGATCGCGCGGACCGCTCCCCGCCCTCGGTGAAGTTGAGGTAGGTGGCACCGGTCACGAAGGGCTCCAGAGCTTTTCGGGTCAGACGTTGAGCCGACTCGATCGCGAGTCCGGTATGCGGATCGGGCACGATCGAACACATCTCCAGCAGGAACGTGCCGCTGCGTCCACGGTCGTTGACGGCGTCGCCGGCGTTGCGCCCGATCGCTCCACCGGCGTGGCGGATCTCGCCGAACAGGATCAGCGGCATCGAGCCGTCGTTCGGCATGATCCGTGTGGTCATGATGTCGATGGCATCCTCGGGCAGGGTGTCGAGCCACTCGGTGGTGACCATCGCCGGCATCGGGTCGGTCGGGTCCATGGAGATCGCGTCGGCCGCGGCGAACGGCAGTTCGGTCCACATGTCGACCAGCGGTTCCTGCCACGCGCGCCACTCGTCGACAATCGCCTTACCCTCCTCGAGATCGCCGGACCAGCATCCGCGGAACAGCGTGAAACTCTTGCCGCGGAAGGGTTCCGGCACCATGTCCAGCGGCGGGAAGTTGATCAACGTCACCGCGGAGGTCAGGTCCTCGGACTGCTGCGGCGCCCACTCGCCGAAGCGACGGAGGATCTTGGCGGCATCCTCGGCAGGGTAGAAGAGGTTGCCCGCGTAGACCTCGGCCACCGGGAACAGGTCGATCTCCATGTCGGTGACCACGCCGATCGATCCGGCGCCACCGCCGCGAAGCGCCCAGAAGATGTCCGGGTGGCTGGTGGCGCTGGCGTGCACCGGGGTGCCGTCCGGCGTCACCACGTCGAACGACCGGACCGCGTCCGACGCCAGTCCGTACTTGCGACCCAGCCAGCCGAACCCGCCGCCGAGTGTGTAGCCGACGGCGCCGACGTCCGTGGTCGAGCCGAGCAGCGGCGCGAGGCCGTGCTGCTGGGCCTGTTCGAGGACCGGGGCCCACTTGGCACCCGCCGCGATCCGGGCGGTATGCGCCGCCGGATCGACGCTGACCTCGGTCATCGTCGACGTGTTGATCAGCAGCGCCCCATCGGCGGCCGGGCCGGGTCCGTGACCGGTGGCCTGCACGGCAACCCGCAGATTGCGCGCCGCGGCATACCGGACGGCCTCGACGACGTCGAACCGGTTGGCGGCCACGACGATCACGGCCGGGCGATGGTTGGTCAGCAGGTTGAAACCGCTGCGCGCGGCGTCGTACCCGGGATCGCCGGGGCTGATGACGTCACCGGCGATGCGGGCGTGCAGTTCGGTGGACGCGACGACGGGGGATGGGGGAGTGGACTGGATGGTCATCGGTGTTCCTCTGGTCGGCCGGGGTTCCGGCTGGGGGGCTCCGGCGGGGTGCCGGCTCATGAGGAACTCTGCTCGGAGGGTCTTGGAGCGGGCTTGGGATGGACTTGGTTCGTCATCCAAGCCGTGCTCGGGTGACCGGGGTCAGTCGTCCAGTGACCACCCGTGATGCTTGGCGAAGGCGTCGATGCGCGCAGCGATCGTCGTCGCCTCCTGTTCGTGGGCGCGGCGTCGGGCGGCCTGCAGTGTCTCGATCACCTCGCCGGCCACCGATCCGGCGGCGGACTGGTAGCGCGCCGCGATCAGCAGTCGGTGGGCATCGGGGTAGTGCTGACCGGAACGGTTCGCGAACGATTCGGCACGTGTCAGCAGGTCACGGGCGACCTCGAGCCGCCCGGCGACGATCATCACCTCCGCGTACAGGGCCAACCATAACCCGGTTCCGGTGAATCGTGGAATGCTTGTGGCGAGCAACTCGTCAATCCGGTGCAATGCCTCACCGCCGGGATCGGCCACCCCCCGTGCCCACCAGTACATGAGTTCACCGCTGTGTCGCAGATACGCCATCGACTCGTGCGCGGTGCCCGTCAGCAGACGTGAGCCCATCTCCTGCGCCCACGCGGCGTCGCCGGCGAGGGCAGCCGCCGTGGCGCCGAAGATCGCCACACCCAAATGCGACATGGGGTCGGCGGGACCCCTGTCGATCTGGGCGAAAAGGTCGCGTCCGTGGTCCGGCCCGACGTGCACGGTTGCCGTGAGCGCCCGGAACCCGCGCGCGATCATCATCTGGTCCGGCTGCAGTCCGTCGACCGGTGCGGTGAGCGGAGCGTAGGTCTCCAGCGTGCGGTACGCCTCGCCGAAGTGGCCGCGGTCGAACTGGTCGATACCGGCTGCCTGCATGCCGAGGTGGATGACGCGTGGATCGTCGGAGACCACGGCGGCGGCCGCCAGATCGACGGCGTAGCGGTGCGACGCGTGGATGTCGGCGATCTGCGAGTGGGCGGCGAACCGGGCGAAGTCCAGGTTGGTGAGCAGGGCGAGGTCCCCGGCGGCTTCCCCGAGTTCCCGTGTCCGGACGAGAAGGTCCGGGTCGGCGGAGAGGTAGCCGGTCCGTGCGACGGCATCGGCGAGACGGGTGGTGAGCACCTGCAGCTCGAGACTGTCGTCGCCGACGGCGCGGGCGAGCGTGGCGGCGTTGACCAGCCGCTGCTCGGCAATGTCGAAACTATAGCTGCGCAAAGCATTTCGTCCCGCGTCGAACAACGCTCGAGCAGTGCGACGACGGTCGGCCAACGGGCCCGCCGCCCACAGGTGTGCGGCGTACTGCGCGACCATGGCCGGGGTGCGACCGGTCGCGAGTTGGTCGGCGATGGCCAGGTGCAACCGGTAGGCGCGGGTGGCCGGAATGCGGTCGGCGACGGCCTCCCGGATCAGGTCGTGATTGAACAGGAACGCGAAGGGGTCGTCGGGGTCGAGGTCGATCAGACCGGCGGCCGCGGCGGCGTCGAGAGCGTCGAGGGTGTCACCCACCGCAAGCCCGACGGCGTCGGCGAGTAGCGCGATGTCCACCCGCCGCCCGATCAGCGACGCAGACTCCAACAGGGTGAGCGTCGTCGGCGGCAGGGGGCGTAGGCGCTCGCCGACGACATCGCGGATGCCGGCGGGTACGGCCTGGTCATCGACGGAACCCCGGTCGGCGAGGATTCGGGCCAGTTCCCGCACGAAGAACGCGTTGCCGCCACTGCGCAACGCGATGGAGGCGAGCATGTCCGCGCTCGGCTGTGCCTGGGCCTCACGGAGAACCAGCGCGGAGATGTCGTCGTCGGACAGCGGTCCGACCTCGATCCGGCGGTGATCGGGGAGCCGTGCCAGCGAGGCGAGCGCGTTGGCGACGGGAGTGCGGTACGAGGGTGACGACCGTAGCGCCACGAAGAACGTGACCCCCGGTGTCCGCCGAGAAATCATGTGTGACAACAGTTCCAGCGATGCGTTGTCGGCCCACTGCAGATCGTCGAGCACGATGACCAGGCGATGGGACTCCGCCACTGCGCCCAGCAGGTCCGCCGCCTGCCCGTAGAAGCGGAATCGCGCTGTGGCATCCGGCATTTCGCGTGGCGGCGGGATCACGGTGGTGTCCTCGGTGACCATGCGGCCGAGGTCGCTGTCGAGCAGGGTCGCGCGATGCTCGGCATCGAGTTCCGGGAGCACAGCGCCGAGGACCTGCACCCACGGCCACATGGAGGGTGCCGCGGCATCGTCGACACACCGCCCCCACAGCACCTGCAGGTCGGTGGCGTCCGTGGCGCGGCGAGCCGCCTCCTCGAGCAGGGTCGTCTTGCCGGCGCCGGGTTCCCCCTCGACGACGACGATCCCGCCCGGTCCCGTGGTCGACGCCAGCGCGGCACGGTGCAGCACCGAGAGTTCGTCGAGCCGCCCGATCAGCTCCCGATCCGGTTCGGGCAGAGGAGCTTCCGTCGTGGTCGTCGGCGTGTCCACATGTGGCGATGTGGTGGGCGTCGCCGCGAGAGTGGTGGGGCCGGTGGGTGCGTCGAGGGCCGGGGAGTGGGTGAGGATGTCGTGCTCGAGCGCGCGCAACCGGGGACCGGGATCCACGCCGATCTCCGCGGCCAGGATCGCGCGGGCATCGGCGATCGCGCCCAGCGCCTCGGACTGGCGCCCGAGCCGATATCGGGCGACGGCGAGCAGCATCCACAGGCCCTCGTCGAGCGGAGACCGCCGGACGGCCTGCTCGAGTTCGGGCACGAGCGCCCGATGCTCACCGATGGCGAGGCGGGCCTCGTACGAGAGTTCCTGCGCCTCGGCGATCGTCCGGTCGAGGTGTGCAGCCGATTCGTCGCGGAATCCGAGACCCTCGAACTCGGGCAGCAGCGGGCGATAGCGGGTCAGCACCGACTGCAGTCGTGTCGCGGCACCGGCCGAGTCGCCCGCCTTGTGCTGCTCGTGAGCCTTCTCGATGTCGGCGACGAGAAGACGGACGTCGACCCGATCGGGATCGGCCGACAGCACATAGCCGGTTCCGCGGGTGAGGACGACGCTCGACGGCGTCCGGGGCCGCCGATCCGGTTCCAAGGCCTTGCGTAACCCCGAGATGTAGGCCTGCACAGACACTTCCGCGCGGTCCGGCGCGGCCGATCCCCAGATTCCGTCGATGAGCCGGCCGGTGCTCACCGGGTCCCCGTCGGCGAGCAGCAGTTGCGCGAGCACCGCGCGTTGTTTGCGCGTACCGAGTTCGACGGCCTCGGAATCGATCTGCGCGCCGAGGCCGCCCAGGACAATGAACTCGAGCCGGGCCACGCACGAGAGTGTAAACCGGAACACCGTGGTCCCACATGTCCGTTCGGCGGGATACCGTGGTTCGACGGTCAGGTGGCGACAGGAGGGTCCATGGGATTCACCCGAACAGAGTTGGCGTCGTTCTCCGGTGCCGAGGTGCCCGACCTGATCGGACCGGGCTGCCGGCTGCTGTTCGTCGGGATCAACCCGGGCCTGTGGACCGCCGCGGTCGGCGCGCATTTCGCGCGACCCGGCAATCGGTTCTATCCGGCGCTGTTCCGCGCCGGGATCACCTCCCGACTCATCGACGCCTCGACCGGTATGCGCGAGCAGGACCGTGACCTGCTGATCGCGAGCGGCGTGGGTATCACCAACGTGGTCGCCCGCGCGACGGCGACCGCGGCCGAGCTGTCCGCGGACGAGTTGCGCGCCGGGGGCCGACGACTGCGGGACACGGTGCGGCGGGTGGCGCCGACGGTGGTCGCGATCGCGGGAATCACCGCCTACCGCACGGCATTCGGACACCCGAAGGCGGTCGTCGGACCGCAGGACGAGAAGTGGGACTCCGCGTCGGTGTGGGTGGTGCCCAACCCGAGCGGGCTCAATGCCCACGAGACGGTGGAGACGCTGGCCGAAGCGTATGCCGCGGCGGCGCGCGCGGCGGGCGTGGTGTGATCACACGTCGTCGGAGGCGATGACCCGGCGGCGCACCGACAGCAACTCCACCTCCGGGCGTCCGGCGGCCCAGCGCTCGACGTGGTCGAGCACGTCGATCACGTGGGCGCGATCGGCGGCGACGACACCGACGCCGATGATCGAGCGGCGGTACATGTCATGGTGTTCCACCTCGGCGGCCGACACCGCATAGCGTTTGCCCATCTCGGCGATGATCGGCCGGATCACCGACCGCTTCTGCTTGAGTGAATGCACGTCACCAAGGAGATAATCGAACTCTGCGAACCCTATCCACATCGTTCCGCCATCGTAGACCTCGCCGGCGAGGTTCCGCGATCAGATTATTCGCCACGGATAGAGGCGTTGCGCCAGAGCCTTTTTCGCTGCGATCGCGGTGTCCCGGTCATCGGCGGTGAACCCATTGGCGGTGGGTTTGGCGGGGATCTCGCCCGGATCGTGGACGACGGTCCAGCGCGAGCCGGCCGACGTCAGCGAGATGTGCTTGCTGGCGTAGTAGTCCGGCCGGCCGATGATCGCGACCCCCGGATCGCCGGCGGCCGCCGCCACCAGATGCGGATGGAAACGGGTGCTGATCCAGGTCTTGCCCTGCCCGATGGGCAGGCCGGAACGCCACACGTCGAGGAACGGGATATAGGTGGCCCCGTCGAGTCGTGCGCCGAGCCGGGTGGGCACCTCCGAATCGATGCCCGGGATGGCCTCGACGACGGTGATCGCACTGCCCGGTACCTCCCACGCATCGAGTGTGGCGGCGACGAATCGGGTCAGCGCGTCGAGACCGGTGGTGCCGAACGCGGCGAAACTCTCGGTCAGATCGGACTGGATGCACAATGCGACACCGTCGGATTGCGGTGGCATCTCGGAGCTCTCGAGGGCCCGAAGCGTCTCGGGTACGGCGAGCCACGCGTCGTCGCCGGTCTGCCGCCGCCCCGCCATCGAACCCAGGACATCGGCGGATCCGTCGTCGCGAACATCGAAGACGGTGAACTCGTCGGCCGCCCGCAGCAGCGCGTCGCGCGCCGGGCCGTCGACCACCGGGATCAGGCCCTGCCCGGTGGCGTAGGCCGGAACGCCTGCGGTCCGGGCGAGTTCGGCGGCCGCCATGACCAGCGAGACATGATGCGGCCACACCTGATTGACGTAACCCCCACCCAGCAGATGCACCGACGACGCACTCCGGAACATGTCGACACCCTCGGACAGGCGCGGTGCCGGCCCGAAGGTGGTCGCCGCCTCCGCCACCCAGGTCCACGGCGTGGCCGGGTCGGGTCCGTCCTCGCGGGTGGCGTCGGCGGCATAGACCGTCAGCTGCCACAGCGTGTCGACGAACACCACGTTCGGGTGGGCGTCGTACAGCATCAGCGCCGACTGCCCAGGAGTATGGCAGTCGAGAACGACGAGGGCGCGCGGCCGCGTCCGTGCCAGATACCGCAGCCATGCTCGCGCGATCAGTTCGTCGCCATAATTGGGATATCCCGCCGGCGCGACGAGATAGATGATCTCCGTGCGGCGGAGACGATCGCGGACACGGGTGAAGACGTCTGAGCCGGGCACGTGCACCCCGGGAATACTACCGACCGCACCAACTCATCCGGTACGGCTCGGGTCAGTGATCTCCCCCGAGGAGTGCCGCCACATGATCGGGCACGTATTTGGAGAGGGAGCGCGGCGGCCGGTGATAGTTGCCCGAGGCGATCGGTTTCTTCGGCAGATCCACCTTCGGTCGCGGCACGTCGTGGTAGTCGATCGTCGACAGCAGATGCGCGATCATGTTCAGCCGCGCGTGCTTCTTGCTGTCGGATTCGACGACGTACCACGGGCTCATCGCGGTGTCGGTGTGCACCATCATCTCGTCCTTGGCCCGTGAGTACTCCTCCCAGCGGTACACCGCCTCGAGGTCCATCGGACTCAGCTTCCATTGGCGCACAGGGTCGTTCATCCGGGAACGGAATCGCTTGAGCTGTTCCTCGTCGGACACCGAGAACCAGTACTTGCGCAGCACGATCCCGTCGTCGATGAGCATCTGCTCGAAGATCGGTGTCTGGCGCAGGAACCGGGTGTGCTCCTCCGGGGTGCAGAACCCCATGACCTTCTCGACGCCGGCGCGGTTGTACCAGGACCGGTCGAACAGCACGATCTCACCGGGCGCGGGCAGATGCGCGACGTAGCGCTGGTAATACCACTGGCCGCGTTCCCGGTCGGTCGGCGCGGGCAGTGCCGCGACGCGAGACACGCGCGGGCTGAGGTATTCGCTGATCCGCTTGATGGTGCCGCCCTTGCCCGCGGCGTCGCGGCCCTCGAAGATGACGACAACGCGTGCGCCCGTCGTGCGCACCCACTCCTGAAGCTTCACCAACTCGGTCTGCAGGCGGAACAGTTCGGCCTCATAGACCTTGCCGGACAACTTCAGGGGTGCGGCGGCCTTCGCTTTCTTCGACATGCGTTGAGCTTACGGCGATCACGATCAGACCGGCAGCAGATCCCGTACAGCCGCGATCTCCCCGGCGAGCTCGGCCACCGACGCGTCGATGCGCTGGCGGGAGAAATCGTTGATGTCCAACCCCTCGACGATCTCCCACCGACCGTCGACAGCCCGGACCGGGAACGAACACACCAGACCCTCGGGAACCCCGTAGGCGCCGGGCGAGGGCATGGCCGCCGACGTCCAGTCACCCGCCGGGGTACCCAGCACCCAGTCGTGGACGTGATCGATCGTCGCGCTCGCCGCCGATGCGGCCGACGACGCCCCGCGGGCCTCGATGATCGCGGTGCCCCGCTTGGCGACCGTCGGGATGAAATCGTTGACCAGCCATGCCCGATCCTCGGCCAGCTCCGCGCCGTCCCGGTCACCGACGCGGGCATGGAAGATGTCCGGGTACTGCGATGCGGAGTGATTGCCCCACACCGAGACCCGACTGATCTCGCGGGCCGGGACATGTGCATGCAGAGCGAGTTGCGCGATGGCCCGGTTGTGGTCGAGCCGGGTCAGAGCGGTGAACCGCTCGGGGGCGATGTCCGGGGCATGCGCGGCCGCGATGGCCGCATTGGTGTTGGCCGGGTTGCCGACCACGATGATGCGCACGTCGTCACCGGCCACCTCGTTGAGCACCGCACCCTGCTCCGCGAAGATCGCCGCGTTGGCCTGCAGCAGATCCGACCGCTCCATCCCCTTGGTGCGCGGTTTGGAACCGATCAGCAGCGCGAAGTCGGTGCCGTCGAACGCGGCGCGGGGTTCGTCGAAGATGTCGACCGAGTCCAGCTGTTCGAACGCGCCGTCGTCGATCTCCATCGCGGTTCCCTCGGCGGCCGAAACCGCTTGCGGCAGTTCGAGGAGTCGCAGCGCGACGGGCTGATCGTGGCCGAGCATGGCCCCGGCCGCGATACGGAACAGTGCGGCATAACCGATGTGGCCGGCGGCGCCGGTCACGGTGACCACCGCAGGTGTGAGCGATGACATGAAATTCCTTCGCGTCGTTGATATGTCGGGTCAGCGGGTGTGCTCGACCAGGATCACGGTCTGTCGGGGACTCGACAGGGTGAGGACGGGCCCGATGGCATGCAAGGTCAGCGGCACCGAGACGAACGTGGTGAGCCAGCGGTCTGCATCGGCGCGCGGGCCGGGACACGCCATCATCGTCGACGCCAGCCGACCGATCCGCAGTTGATCACCGGTGATGGATCCCCGCCCGACGTGCTGGTTGCATCCGGCGGTGAGACCGAGCGCGCCCTGTCGGCCGAACGCGAGCCGCAGGGGACCGCCGCCGGGAATGACGCCGCCGAACACCGCGACGGACTCATACGTCCTACCGGCGAAGCCGTCGATCGCGTTCGGCAGCCGGTGCGGCGATATCGGCGCCGGTTTCATGTTCGGCGGCGCGACGGGCGCCGGAGCAGCCGCGGACTGTCCCGCGCCGAGCACCGAGGCGGCCAGCGCGATAGCGCCGACGAGCCCGGCCGTCGCCCTGCTCGTCGAGGTGCGAGACGCCGGCCGGGCCACGGCGGGCGCGGCCGTGCGGGCAGGGGAGAAGGTGCGATGGTCGAACCGGGTCATGGCCGCTCCTTCGACGATGGCGTTCACGAACCTCACATTGTCGTTCAGAGATCAACGTAGCCGACCGGACCGACAGGCGACGCACCAAGACACATCGATGAGCGGACCGGCGTCGCCGACCGTGGACTTCTGTGGACTTCTCAGCGAGCGGCCAGGTGGCGACGCGTACCGTGGACGGCGACCTCGGGCGCCCACGCGTGCCGTTCTTGCGCACGTCGATGGCCCCGACCGAGAACCGACACCCGAGTGGGCACGAGTCAGGAGAAGTTTCGGTGGGAAAGCTGACGAACAGCATGTGGCGGTTGCTGGGTTCCCAGTCCTCGCGCAACCAGTCGAAATCCGTGAGCCTCATCAAGGAGACCGACGCCCACACCGACTGGGCGGCCGATCTCGATGACGACGCGTTCGCCGGTGAGGCCGAGAAGCTCGACCTCGGCACGAACAAGGCCGACCGGGCGAAGTTCCTCGCGCTGGTGCGGGAGGCCGCCGACCGCACGCTCGACATGCGTCCGTTCGACGTGCAGCTGCAGGGTGCGCTCCGACTCCTCGAGGGCGACATCGTCGAGATGGCCACCGGCGAGGGCAAGACCCTCGCCGGCGCCATCGCCGCGATCGGCTATGTGCTGCAAGGCCATCGAGTCCACGTCATCTCGGTGAACGACTACCTCGCGACCCGTGACGCGGAATGGATGGCGCCCCTGTTCGCGGCGTTCGGGATCGCCGCCAAGGCGGTGTCGGAGCGCTCGGATCGTGACGAGCGCAAGGCGGCCTATGCCGCCGACATCACCTACGGTTCGGTCAACGAGATCGGCTTCGACGTTCTGCGTGATCAGCTCGCCCAGTCCGAGGACGACCTGGTGTCGCCGGAACCCGATGTGGCGATCATCGACGAGGCCGATTCGGTGCTCGTCGACGAGGCGCTGGTGCCGTTGGTGCTGGCCGGCACCACCGAGGCCGAGGTGCCCGATCAGGCGATCCACGACGTGGTCGCCCGGATGAAGAACAAGCATTACGAGATCGACACCGAGGGCCGCAATGTCACCCTCACCGACGAGGGCGCGACGTTCGTCGAGGAGGAACTCGGGGGCATCAATCTCTACGACGAGGAACATGTCGGCAGCACACTCGTCCACGTGAGCATCGCGATGCACGCGCACTATCTGCTCGAGCGGGACATCCACTACATCGTCCGCGACGGCGGCGTCCACCTCATCAATGCATCCCGTGGCCGGGTCGCCCAGCTGCAGCGCTGGCCGGACGGTGTGCAGGCCGCGGTCGAGATCAAAGAGGGCCTGGCGCAGACCGATTCGGGCGAGGTCATCGACACCATCACCGTGCAGGCGCTCATCGGGCGCTACCCCAAGGTGTGCGGCATGACCGGCACCGCGCTCGCGGCCGGAGAGCAGTTCCGCCAGTTCTACGACCTGCTCGTCTCGCAGATCCCGCCCAACACCCCCAACGTCCGGGTCGACGAGGCCGACCGTGTCTACGACACCAAGGCCAACAAGGTCGAGGCCGTCGTCGAATACGTCGAAGGGGTGCACGAGACCGGGCAGCCCGTGCTGATCGGCACCCACGACGTCGCCGAGTCCGAGGAGCTCGCCTACTTCCTCGAGAAGGCCGGTGTCTCGTCGGTGGTGCTCAACGCCAAGAACGACGCGGAGGAGGCGAAGATCATCGCCGAGGCCGGCACCCGGGGCACCGTGACCGTGTCGACGCAGATGGCCGGGCGCGGTACCGACATCAAACTCGGTGGGTCGTCGGGCGACGACGCCGCCCGCGAGGAGATCGTCGAGCTCGGCGGTCTGTGCGTCGTCGGCACCGGCCGCTACGACACCGAACGCCTCGACAACCAGCTCCGCGGCCGCGCGGGCCGACAGGGCGATCCGGGCCGATCGGTGTTCTTCTCCAGCCTCGAGGACCCGCTCGTCACCAAGAACCTCGCGTTCAAGCGCGATCCGGTCTCGCAGGCCGACGACGGATCGATGGGTACCAAGGGCGTCGATCTGATCGAGCAGGCGCAGCGCATCGCCGAGGGCGTGATGCTCGAGCTCCATGCGAACACGTGGCGCTACAACAAGCTGGTGAACCAGCAGCGCGACATCGTCGTGCACCGGCGGATGGCCGTCCTGACCACCGACGTCGCGCTCGACGAACTCGCCGCCGAGGAACCGGAGCGCTACGCCGAACTGACCGGCACCGCGACGCCCGAGGTTCCGGACGCCGACGAGACCGACAGCGACGCCGCGGCAGAGGCTGCAACCGACGAGACAGCGACCGACGAGAAAGCGACCGACGAGGCTGTGGCAGGAGAGGCTGCGACCGACGAGGCTGGGACCGCGGAGGCCGGGACCGCCGAGGCTGCCACGGAAGAGGCGGCGACCGCCGAGGCTGCGAGCGACAGCGCCGACGCCGAGGCCGACAGCGACGCCGCGGCGACCACACCGGTTACCGAACCCGCCACGGTTACCGAGCCCGTCGACAAGGAAGTGCTCGCCCAGGCCGCCCGCGAGATCATGCTCTATCACCTCGACCGGGCGTGGGCCGATCACCTGGCGTTCGTCTCCGACATCCGCGCGAGCATCCACCTGCGTTCTCTCGGCAAACAGAGTCCGCTCGACGAGTTCCACAAGTTGATCCTCGACGAGTTCGCCACGCTCCCGGGCGAAGCGGTCGCCAACGCGCGCAAGACCTTTCGGGAGGCGACGATCACCAACGGCGGCGTCGACCTCGGCAGTGTGGATCTGCACCGGTCGACGACGACGTGGACGTACATGGTCCACGACAATCTGTTCTCCTCGGGCGGGGCGAAGGCGCTGCAGGGCATCGTCGGCATCTTCCGGTGACCGACGGCGCGATGTCCGAGGACACCGACGACCACGCACGATCCGCGTCACTCACCCCTGACGCGGGCGTCGCGACCAACCGGGTGTTCACGGTCCCGAACGCGCTGAGCCTGCTGCGATTGGCGCTCATCCCCGTCTTCGTCTGGCTGCTCCTGGTGCAGAAGGCCGACGCGTGGGCGTTCTGGGTGCTGGTGTTCTCGGGATTCTCCGACTGGGCGGATGGCAAGCTCGCACGACTGCTGAACCAGTACTCGCGTATCGGGGAACTGCTCGACCCGCTGGCCGACCGCCTATACATCGTGATCATCCCGATCTGCTTCGGCATCCGCGGCTTCGTGCCGTGGTGGCTCATCGGGATCGTCATCGCCCGCGACGTCGCGTTGTTCGCGATGGGGCCGTTGCTGCGGTCGCGGGGACTGCTGGCCCTGCCGGTGCTCTACATCGGCAAGGCCGCCACCTTCGCGTTGATGAGTGCGTTCCCGTGGCTGCTTGCCGGACAACTGGATTCGGTAGTGGGAACCGTGTGCTTCCCGATCGGGTGGGCCTTCCTGATCTGGGGCGTCGGGCTGTATCTGTGGTCGTTCGTGTTGTACGCCTATCAGACGATCTTGGTGCTTCGGCGGTTACCGCCGATACGACGGCAACCGGCGACATAACCTAATGTCTCTGCGGGGTTCCGCCCGCCGACCAACGAAAGGTGCGTTCGTGACCGAGACCAATGTGCCCGCAGCCCTGCGCTATACCCCCGAACACGAGTGGGTGGAGAAGATCGCCCCGGCGACCGTGCGCGTGGGCATCACCGACTTCGCGCAGGACGCGCTCGGCGACGTCGTGTTCGTGCAGCTGCCGGATGCCGATTCCGGGGTGAGCAAGGGGGACTCGTTCGCGGAAGTCGAATCCACCAAGAGCGTTTCCGACATCTACGGACCCCTCGACGGCACGGTGTCGGCGGTCAACGCGGACCTCGAGGCGACGCCCGACCTCGTCAACTCCGACCCGTACGGGGCGGGGTGGCTCGTCGAGATCACCGTCGCCGACGAGGCAACGCTCGACGCGGCGCTGGCCGACATGCTCGACGCCGGTGGGTACACATCGGTGATCGACGGCTGATCGGACGCCGGGTCACGACCAGACAACGCCATTTCCGAAGCCGTCGGGCAATCGAGATCCGGCGGCTATGATCGGCGAAGCGGTGTCCAGGTCGACACGACTGCCCGCGCGGTGGGGCCCACACGGTACGGTTTACTTCAGCAGAACCGGTTCCGACCGACCGACCGGCTCGGTGAGCCGGATGTCCGAAGGCGCAAGATGATGCACCGACATCGCGTGCCTGCCGACACGGATCTTGTGCCCGGGTCGGGTGCCGATGCCAACGGGCACCGTAGACAGACGAAGGAGAAGTGGTGAGCGATAACGACAAGGATCTCGAGGCCCCGGTGGAGACCACCTCGGTTTTCCGTGAGGAGTTCATCAGTGAACTCGACGCCGCGACGACCACCTCGAGTGAACCCGCCGACACCGGGGTGGAACGCCTGTCCCCGGGCACGGCGCTGCTTGTCGTCAAGCGCGGGCCCAACGCGGGCTCGCGGTTCCTCCTCGATCAGCCGACCACCTCGGCGGGCCGGCATCCCGACAGCGACATCTTCCTCGACGACGTGACCGTGAGCCGCCGCCATGCCGAATTCCGCCTTGCGGACAACGAATTCCAGGTCGTCGACGTCGGTAGCCTCAACGGCACCTACGTCAACCGTGAGCCGGTGGACACCGCGCAGCTGAGCAACGGCGACGAGGTCCAGATCGGCAAGTTCCGCCTGGTGTTCCTCAGTGGCCCGCGCGACGGGCAAGCGGGCGCCTGACCCCGTGACGGCCTCGTCGGCGAGTGAGCACGGCGAAGGATCGATGTCGATCGGCTCGGTCCTGGCGTTGTTGCGGGAGGATTTTCCGGATGTGACGATCTCGAAGATCCGCTTTCTGGAAGCGGAGGGTCTGATCACGCCGGAGCGGGCACCGTCGGGCTATCGGCGGTTCAGCCCGGCCGATGTCGAACGGCTGCGCTTCGTGCTCACCGCGCAACGTGATCGCTACCTTCCGCTGAAGGTGATCAAGGAGCAACTCGAGGCGATCGACCGCGGCGAGGGCGGTGGTTCCGGTGGTACCCGGCTGTTGACGTCCGCGCGCAGCGCGGTGGCGCCGGCGACCGACTTCGGCGCACGCGGTGGCCGGGTGGCACGTGAGGCGCTGATCGAACGTACCGGCGTCGATTCGGCGTTCGTCACCGAACTCCAGCGCAACGGACTGCTCACACCGGGCCCGGCCGGTTTCTTCGACGAGGACGCGGTCCGACTCGTGGAGGCCGCGGCCGCGCTTGCCAACTACGGCGTGGAGACCCGACACCTGCGGGCGTTCAAGGTATCCGCCGACCGTGAGGCCGGACTCGTCGCCCAGATCGCGAGCCCCATCGCGAAGGGCAAGGGCACCGGCGCGCGCGACCGGGCCGAGGAACTCGTCCGCGAGATCGCGGCCCTCTCGGTCACCCTGCACACACAGTTGGTCAAGGCCGCGGTGCGCGGAGTGCTCGACTGACCGTTCGCCCGGCCGCTGGTCGCGCACGCCCGCCGAACGGCCGCGTCGCGGTGTAGCGTCGTGGACAGACAAGGACCGACCGGGCGATCACGAGGGAGCGGGTGTGCACATGGGCGAGATGCGGGTCGTGGGCATTCGGGTCGAGCCGCCGCAGAGTCAGCCCGTGCTCCTGTTGCGCGAGGTCGACGGGGAGCGGTATCTGCCGATCTGGATCGGGCAGAGTGAGGCGGCGTCGATCGCGTTGCGGCAGAAGGGCATCGAGCCGCCGCGCCCATTGACCCACGACTTGATCGTGAACCTGATCAACGAGTTCGGCCAGACCCTGCAAGAGGTCCGGATCGTCGACATGCAAGAGGGCACCTTCTACGCCGAGATGGTCTTCGCCGGAGATCTGCGGGTGTCGGCGCGGCCGTCGGATTCCATCGCCGTGGCGATGCGCGCCGAGGTGCCGATCATCGCCGACGAGGCGGTCCTCGCCGAGGCAGGTCTGCTCATCCCGGACGAGGAGGGTGCCGAGGGTGAGCCGACGGACGCCAAAGAGGACGAGGTCGAGAAGTTCAAGGAGTTCCTCGACAACGTGTCGCCGGACGACTTCAAGGCCAGCGGCGGCGCGTAGCGGACGCATCGGAGGCGGCCGGTAACGGTACGGCCACCGACAGATCACGTATTGCTTGATCTCAAGTCGAGGTTGAGGCTTTGCCCGCGCGTCGCGTTGCTTTGATCCTCACCGCCGTCCTACCGTTCACACATCGCCCGATTTTTCGTGGCGAGCAGAGATGATCGTCCTTCGGGCGCGTACTGTTGACTCAGTCCGCCGGGGTGCATTGCCCCGGGAAACCGTCTGCCGAGGCGATCCAGGTGTTGCGAGGGAGTCAGCAGTGGGCGATCAGCCGTTCGACGACGAGATGACGTCACCGACGGAACCGGCATCCGACGTGCACACACGATCGGACGACGGGCCCACCCGGCAGACCCCGACGCAAGGGAGCCTCGACGACATCGCGCCGGGCATCTTCCCGAACGACACCGTGCCCGACGAACTGATCGGCTACCGGGTTCCCAGCGCCTGCCAGATCGCCGGCATCACCTACCGGCAGCTCGACTACTGGGCACGCACATCGCTGGTCGTCCCGTCGATCCGGGGTGCGGCCGGTTCCGGCAGCCAGCGACTCTATTCCTTCAAGGACATCCTGGTCCTCAAGATCGTCAAGCGGCTCCTCGACACCGGGATCTCGCTGCAGAACATCCGCGTCGCCGTCGACCACCTGCGGCAGCGCGGTGTCGAGGACCTGGCCCGCATCACACTGTTCTCCGACGGGACCACCGTCTACGAATGCACCTCGGCCGAGGAGGTCGTGGATCTCCTGCAGGGCGGACAGGGCGTGTTCGGCATCGCGGTCAGCGGTGCCATGCGCGAACTGACCGGCACCATCGCCGACTTCCCCGGCGAGCGCGCCGACGGCGGGGTCACCGAGGCGGCGCCGGAGGACGAACTGGCCGCTCGGCGCAAGAACCGGACCCGGCGGACCGGCTAGCATCCCGATCTCGTTCGGCCACACCCCCTGACCTCAGCGAACTCGACCCGGTCCCACGTATACTGTGCGGGCGTCGCGACGTCACGGGAGAGAGTCACCGAATCGGGTTCACGGTGACCGCCGAAGGAGCAGCACCTCCTCGTCAAACTCTCAGGCACCCAGGACCGTGGTGATTGTCGGCGTCTCTGGAAAGTGACCGGGGTGACCCGGTCCGCCCACGGTGAAAGGCCATCGCGGCAGTCGATCTCGCGGACTGCGGCACCGGCCGAATCTCTCAGGCGTCACGGGTCCGGTCACGGACCCCGACATGACAGAGGGGGAGGGCCAGACCGCCGAGAGGTTGATCGTCATGCCCACCGCCCCCGAGTCAGTCCCCGCCGCCTTCGTCGACCGGCATGTCGGCCCCGACGCCGAAGAGACCGAACGCATCCTCGCGACGATCGGTGTCACGACACTCGACGAGCTCGCAGCCCGTGTCGTCCCGGCCGTCATCGCCGACGACTCCGCCGACAACGGCCTGCAGGCGTTGCCCGCGGCCCTCGACGAGCACGAGGTCCAGGATCGCCTCACCGCACTCGCCGGCCGCAACGTCGTCGCGCGCTCGATGATCGGGCTCGGCTACTACGACACGTTCACACCGCCGGTCATCCTGCGCAACGTCGTCGAGAATCCGGCCTGGTACACCGCGTACACGCCCTATCAGCCGGAGATCAGCCAGGGGCGGCTCGAGGCGCTGCTGAACTTCCAGACGATGGTGGCCGACCTGACCGCGATGGAGGTGTCCAACGCGTCGATGCTCGACGAGGCGACGGCCGCCGCCGAGGCGATGACCCTGATGCGCCGGGCGGGAAAGTCGAAGTCACCGCGACTGGTGCTCGATGCCGATGTGTTCCCCCAGACCCGCGCGGTGATCGAGACGCGGGCGGAACCGCTCGGCATCGAGATCGTCGAGGCGGCACTGCACCCGGACAAGCCGGGTTGCGGGCTGCCCGACGGCGAGTTCTTCGGCGTGGTCCTGCAGGTCCCCGGCGCCTCCGGCCGGATCCTCGACGCCGCGCCGATCATCGACGCGGCCCACGCGCGGGGAGCCCTGGTGTCGGTCGGCGCAGATCTGCTCGCACTGACGCTCATCACGCCGCCCGGTGACCAGGGGGCCGACGTCTGCTTCGGCACCACGCAGCGCTTCGGTGTGCCGATGGGATTCGGCGGCCCGCACGCCGGCTACCTCTCGGTGCACGCCGCCCACGCGCGTCAGCTCCCGGGAAGGCTGGTCGGCGTGTCGAAGGACGCCGACGGCAACCTCGCCTATCGGCTGTCGCTCCAGACACGCGAACAGCACATCCGGCGGGAGAAGGCCACCAGCAACATCTGCACCGCGCAGGTGCTGCTGGCCGTCGTCGCCGCCATGTACGCCTCGTATCACGGGCCGGACGGGCTGCGCGCCATCGCCCGACGAGTCCACGAGAGGGCCGCGCTGCTCGCCGACAGCCTCACCGCCGCCGGCTTCTCGGTGAGACATGCCACCTTCTTCGACACCGTCACCGTGCGGATTCCGGGCAGCGCCGCGGCGGTCGTCCGGAATGCCAAGCGCGACAACGTCAACCTTCGGCACGTCGACGACGACACCGTCGGCATCGCCTGCGACGAGACCACCACGACCGACGACGTGGCCGCTGTGCTGCGCGCGTTCAGCGCGGAAGGCGTGCGGCCGAGGTCCTTCGCACAGCCGGTCGAAACCCGCACCACCGAATACCTCACCCATCCGGCGTTCAGCCGCCACCGGACCGAGACCGCGATGCTGCGGTATCTGAGGGCGTTGTCGGACAAGGACATCGCGCTCGACCGCAGCATGATCCCGCTCGGGTCGTGCACGATGAAGCTCAACGCGACCGCCGAGATGGAACCCATCACGTGGCCCGGATTCGCGCGCCTGCATCCGTTCGCGCCCGCCGACGACACCGAGGGCATCCGCGAGCTGATCGGCACGCTGGAGCACTGGCTGGTGGCGATCACGGGCTACGACCGGATCAGCTTGCAGCCCAACGCCGGATCCCAGGGCGAGTTCGCGGGCCTGTTGGCGATCCGCGGCTACCATCGTGCGCGCGGCGACGAACACCGCGACATTTGCCTCATCCCGTCGAGTGCCCACGGCACCAACGCGGCGTCGGCGGTGATGGCCGGAATGCGCGTCGTGGTGGTGGCCTGCCGGGAGAACGGCGATGTCGACGTCGCCGACCTGCGGGCCAAGGTGGACACGCATCGGGATGCGCTGGCCGCCATCATGATCACCTACCCGTCGACCCACGGTGTGTTCGAGCACGACATCGAGGACATCTGCGCTGCCGTGCACGATGCCGGCGGCCAGGTCTACGTCGACGGTGCGAACCTGAATGCGCTTGTGGGCGTGGCCCGTCCGGGCCGGTTCGGTGGCGACGTCAGTCATCTGAATCTGCACAAGACGTTCTGCATCCCGCACGGCGGTGGCGGGCCGGGCGTCGGGCCGGTGGCCGTGCGCGAACACCTTGCGCCCTATCTGCCCGGGCATCCGCTGGCGCCCGAACTCGGCGATGCCGGCACCGTCTCGGCGGCACCCTACGGTTCCGCGTCGATCCTGCCGATCACCTACGCGTACATCGCGATGATGGGTGCCGACGGACTGCGACGCGCCACGCTGACCGCGATCGCGTCGGCCAACTACATCGCGCGCCGCCTCGCCGACCACTTCCCGGTGCTGTACACGGGGGAGGGTGGATTCGTCGCGCACGAGTGCATCCTGGATCTGCGACCGCTGACGAAGGCCACCGGTGTCACCGTCGACGACGTGGCGAAGCGGTTGGCGGACTACGGGTTCCACGCGCCGACCATGAGCTTCCCGGTGGCCGGGACGCTGATGGTCGAACCCACCGAGAGCGAGAACCTCGACGAGCTCGACGCGTTCTGCGACGCGATGGTCGCCATCCGCGGCGAGATCGACCGGGTTGCCGCCGCCGAGTGGCCGGCCGACGACAACCCGCTGCGGGGGGCCCCGCACACCGCCGAGGCGCTGGTCGCCGACTGGGACCACCCGTACTCACGCGAGGTCGCGGTCTACCCGAACGGACTGCCGTCGGCCGGGGGGCGAACCAAGGTGTGGCCGGCGGTCCGGCGGATCGACGGCACCTTCGGCGACCGCAACCTGGTGTGCAGTTGCCCGCCGATCGAGGCGTTCAGCAGCTGAGGTGGCGGCCCGGGGGTCAGTTTCCCGCCTGGCCCCACACGAGCTGGTTGATGGTGACCGTCGCTGCGGTCTCCGGGTTGGGCATGGGGTTCGGGGTCACCGGAAAGGTCACCGTCACCGACGGCTTCGGCATCGGCGCATCCCCACGGAAGCCGAGCGCGGTGAGCTTGCCCAATTGCTCCGGCTTGCCGGCGAATTCGAAGAATTCGGCGACCGCGTCGGACATCACCTGCGGAACCTGGGTGCCGCTCAGCCGGACGATCGGGTAGTCGGCGACCGGGGTGGGCCCGCCGGGCACCACCTCGGCGAGGCGGGCGGACGTGTCGTTCCGGGTCAACTGGTAGAGCGCCTGCTCGGTGATCGGGACCGCATGGATCGGTGACGACGCCGGGTCGTCGCTGTTGTCGGCCAGCTCGCTCGCGGCGCCGAGCGTCGTACCGTCCGGTGACGAGGGTGCACCGCTCATCATCGACTCGATACTCGACGACGCCGTCGAGGACTTCGCGTCCTGCTCGGTGAGCGGGCCGGATGTCCGCGTGGCCTGCGCGACCACCGCCTGCGCGGCGAGCACCGTCGCGTCCGACTGGGCACCGACCGGCACCGCCATCCGCAGCGATTTCCAGCTGCCCCGGCCGACCCGGGCCAGGCTGAGATCCTCGGACTGGTACATCGGCACCTGACCCCATTCGAGGCTGCCGTCGAAGGATGCCGCGAGCTCCGGTGCCATGGTCATCACGACGGGCGAGGTCACGAGCGACGACGGTTGCCCGTCGACCACGTCGGGCTTCGCGGTCGACAATTCGGCGGCCCAGATCGACGATTCCGGTACCCACGCCGCGGGGTAGGGGCCGAGCGACTGAACATCCCAGGCACCCTTGAGCCCGTCGAGGGTGACTCGCGCGTCGCCCGGTCGCACGGCGACGGTGATGCAGTGGTCACGCACCACGGGCTTGGTCTTCGTGTACTCCTGGGCGATCGACTCGAGGGCCTGCGCCACCGCGGGGTCGGCGATCACCGGCACGGTGGTGTTGCCCTCGACGCAGGTGTTGGCCGCCTGATCGCTCTGCTCGTCGATGTGGTCACCGAGTTGCCGCCACACCACGACCGCGGCGACGACCAGGATGATCGACAACACCGCGGCGACGAGCCCTCGGCTCACTCCGCGACCGCGAATACCGCCACGTCCGCCGTCACTCCGATGATGTGCCAACACCCAGCCCTTCGCGTCAGGTCGCCGCCGCCCGCCGGTCCCCACGGACGACGACGAAACCCCGTTGACGAAAGACTATTGGACGCAACACCCGCGCGGGTGTGCGCGACACGGTGCGATCGGCCACCAAGGTAGTGGCCGATCGTTCCGCTCTCGGGCGCCGATCAGGCGTTGGCAGCCTTGAACTCGCGCCGCTTGCGATGCAGGATCGGCTCGGTGTAGCCGCTCGGCTGCTTCGTGCCCTCGAGGATGAGTGCCTTGGCCGCCTGGAACGCGATGTTCGTGTCGAAGTCGGGCGCCAGCGGCCGGTAGGTCGGATCGTCGGCGTTCTGCCGATCGACCACCGGCGCCATCCGCTGCAGAGCCGCGACCACGTCGTCGGCGGACACGATGTCGTGGCGAATCCAGTTGGCGAGCAGCTGGCTGGAGATACGCAGCGTGGCGCGGTCCTCCATGAGCGCGACGTCGTGGATGTCGGGCACCTTGGAGCAGCCGACGCCCTGATCGATCCAGCGGACCACGTAGCCGAGGATCGACTGGCAGTTGTTGTCGAGTTCCTCGCGCTTCTCGGCGTCCGACCAGTCGGTCTTGGGGGCCAGCGGGATGGTGAGGATGTCGTCGACCGATGCGGGGTCGCGCTTGGCGATCTCGTCCTGGCGTTCGAACACGTCGACGAGGTGGTAGTGCATGGCATGCAGGGTGGCGCCCGTGGGGGACGGCACCCATGCCGTGCTCGCACCCGCCTGCGGCTGACCGATCTTCTGCTCGACCATGTCGGCCATCAGGTCGGTCATCGCCCACATGCCCTTGCCGATCTGCGCCTTGTGCTGCAGACCCGCGTGCAGGCCGATGTCGACATTGGAGTCCTCGTAGGCGAGCATCCACTTCTGCTTCTTCATCTCACCCTTGCGGATCATCGCGCCCGCCTCCATCGACGTGTGGATCTCGTCGCCGGTGCGGTCGAGGAAGCCGGTGTTGATGAACACCACGCGGTTCTCGGCGGCCTTGATGCAGGCCTTGAGGTTGACCGTCGTGCGGCGCTCCTCATCCATGATGCCGACCTTGAGCGTGTTCTCCGGCAGTCCGAGAACCTGCTCGACACGGCCGAACAACTCGACGGTGAACGCCACCTCGTCGGGCCCGTGCATCTTGGGCTTCACGATGTAGATCGACCCGGTCCGCGAGTTCTGCAGCCCTTCGGCCGTGACACCCAGCCCGCTCGCTTCGCTCCCGGCGCCGGCCAGCCCGTGCATGGCGGCGAGCGAGGTGAACAATCCGTCGAGGATGCCCTCGGGGACCTCGTTGCCGTCGGCGTCGAGGACGGCCGGGTTGGTCATCAGGTGACCGACGTTGCGGACGAACAGCAGCGACCGTCCGTGCAGGTCGAACGCCGAACCGTCCGGCGCGGTGTACTCACGGTCGGCGTTGAGCGTGCGGGTGAAGGTCTTGCCGCCCTTGCTGACGTCTTCGGACAGATCACCCTTGTTCAGTCCCAGCCAGTTGCGGTAGCCGAGCACCTTGTCGTCGGCGTCGACCGCGGCCACCGAGTCCTCGAAGTCCATGATCGTGGTGATCGCCGACTCCATCACGACATCCTTGATGCCCGCCGGGTCGGTCGCTCCGATGGGGGAGTCCGGGTCGATCTCGATGTCGAGGTAGAGGCCGTTGTGGCGCAGCAGGATCGATGACGGCGACGACGCGTCACCGCGGCAGCCGGCGAAGGCCGACGGATCGGCCAGCGTGGAGGTCTTGCCGTCGGCCAGCGTCACCTGCAGGCCGCCGTCGACCACGGCGAAACCGGTGACGTCGGTATAGCTGCACTGCTCGAGCGGAACCGCCTTGTCCAGGAAGTCCTTCGCATAGGCGATGACCTTGTCGCCGCGGACCTTGTTGTAGCCCTTGCCCTTTTCCGCGCCGTCGGCCTCGGAGATCACGTCGGTGCCGTAGAGCGCGTCGTACAGCGATCCCCAGCGGGCGTTCGACGCGTTGAGCGCGAAGCGGGCGTTGAGGACCGGCACGACGAGCTGCGGGCCCGCGGTTTCGGAGATCTCACGGTCGACGCCCGCGGTACCGATCTGGAAGTCGGCAGGGGGCTCGACGAGGTAACCGATGTCGATCAGGAACTGCTTGTACGCGGCGAAGTCACTCGCATCGTTCTCCCGGTGCCACTGGTCGATCTTGGCCTGCAGATCGTCGCGGATCCCGAGCAGTTCCCGGTTGCGGGGCGCGAGATCGTTGATCACCGCCGCCGCGCCCTGCCAGAACGCGTCCTGGTCTACACCGGTCCCGGGCAACGCCTCGGTGTTGATGAAGTCGTACAGGACGGAAGCGACCTGCAACCCGTTGACGGTGACCCGGTCTGACATGACAGCCTCTCTCACGGTGTAAACGATGCATCCATGCTACTCGGCGGTAATTTAGCGTCCTACCGGTGTACCGGATAGTCGTGAGCCGACCGGACGGTCAGGACGCGACCAGGCCGTCCGCCGAACGTGCACGCGACAGAAGGTCCGCGCACCTGCACGCCACGATATCGCGCAACGCGGCTCCCTCGTCGGCGATCGCCGTCTGCTCGCGGACATACTGCGCACGGCCGGCCGCGGTCTCGATCGGCACCGGTTCGTAGCCGAGGGTGCGCAGGTCGTACGGACTGGCCCGCATGTCGAGTTCCCGCGCCCGCAGAGCGAGTTCGAAGCAGGTCAGCGTGAGGTCGGAATCGATGAGGGGACTCAGGTGCAGGCACGCCCGGTAGAGGTCCATCGTCGCGTGGAGGCAGCCCGGCTGTTCGTCGTCGAGCTGCCGCGCGCGACTCAGCGTGCTCTCGTTGCGGGGCCGCGCGGCGTCGGTGAAGAAACGGAACGCGTCGAAGTGGGTGCAGCGAAGCGGCAGTTGGTCGACGACGGCGTCGGTCCCGGTAGGGCCCAGCCGCAGTGGCATGGGGTGGCGGGTCTCCTCGGAGCGGTAGACCATCGCCCATTCGTGAAGACCGAAACAGCCGAGTCGCGCCGGCCGGTTCGACGTGGCGCGCAGCAGGGCCTCCGTCGCGGCGACCGCCCCGGACCGTTTGCGCAGATACGCCGGATCGACCGTGACGCCCGCGGCGACGCGATGATATCCGCGCAGTCGTAGGTACTCGTCGGCGTCGACCAGCACCACGCCGGGGCCGGGATGCCACCGGCGCAGCTGGGCGGGACGGGCGGCGTAATAGGTGAACAGGAAGTCGATCACCGGGTGCTTGATCCCGCGGCGCCGGGCCGTGACATACGGGCCGATCAGCTCGTCCACCCGTGCGCGATGGTGGTCGCGCCGGGCACGCCATCGGGGTGGGGTCAGGATCGTGGACATCGCACTACACCCGGTGGGTTTCGTCGCGCACGGTCCCGACGAACTCCTCGACCAGATCGGCCAGGGCGACGATGCCGATGGTGCGTCCCGAGTCGTCGACGACGGCGCCGAGATGTGAGCTGGTTCGGCGCAGGGTGGCGGTCGCGTCGTCGAGCGGAGTCGTCGACGCGATCACCGGGAGCGGCCGGATCGTGTCGCTGCCGATGATCGTGTCCGGCCCGACCTGGTCGTCGAGGATCTCCTCCAGCACGTCCTTGAGGTGCAGATATCCGGTGAACGTGCCGTCGGGACCGCGCACCGGGAAGCGGGAGAAGCCGGTGTCGCCGACCGCGCGTTCCACTGCGCCCAACGTCGGGCCCGCCCGGCCCGTGGCGGTGTCGACCTCGACGTCCACGCTGCGCATCTCCTGCAGCGGGATCAGCACTTCCGACACCGTCCGGCTCACCGAGCGCAGTGCGCGGCTGAGTCGTTCGTGTTCCTCGGCGTCGATGAGACCTTCCTGCTTCGACTCCCCGAGCATCTGTGCCAGCTCGCCGGGCGACACGGAGGTGGCGAGCTCGTCGCGGGGTTCCACCCGCATCAGCCGCAGCGAGATGTTGGCCATCCAGTTGTAGAAGGCGATCAAGGGCCGGGCCAGACGGATGAACGCGAGGTGGGCGGGGACCAGCAGCATGGCCGATCGTTCGGGACCGGCCAGCGCGATGTTCTTCGGCACCATCTCGCCGAGCAGGATGTGCAGTACCACGACGATCGCCAGCCCGATCGCGAACGCGATGGGGTGCAGGAGTGATTCCGGGACGTGGACCAGATCCAGTGGCTCTTCGATCAGGTGCGCGACCGCCGGTTCGGCGACGCGGCCGAGCACGATCGAACAGATGGTGATGCCCAGCTGTGCGCCGGCCAGCATCAGTGAGAGCCGTTCACCCGCACGGATCACGGTGCGCGCGCGGCGCTTCCCGCTCTCCTCGAGGGCCTCGAGACGGTCCCGCCGCGCGGAGATCAATGAGAATTCGGCGCCCACGAAGAACGCGTTGCCGGCCAGCAACGCGATCGCGAGGACGAGGGCCCAGGCGTCGTTCACTCGTCACCTGGCCGATCCGGGTCGTCGGGGTCGACCGGGCGCAGCGCCACGATGTCGACTCGGCGCCCGTCCATCTGCGACACCGTCGCACGCCACGTCGTGTCGGATCCGGGTGAGGGTTCATCCTCGTCGTCCTGCTCGTCCTCGCTGATCACGACACGGCGCGGCAGGTCGATGGTGTCGCCGGCTTCGGGGATGCGGCCGAGCGAGAACATGATCAGACCACCGAGAGTGTCGTAGGACCCCTCGGGTGCGCGGTAACCGATCGCCTCGAACAGTTCGTCGATGCGCAACAGCCCGGAGCAGAGGTAGCCGTCACCGTCGACGGTGACGTCGGCGCGCTCCCGATCGTGCTCGTCGGTCACGTCGCCGAGGATCTCTTCGATGAGGTCCTCGGTGGTCACGATGCCCGCGGTGCCGCCGTACTCGTCGATGACCACACACAGCTCCATGCCGTCGCGCCGGATCTGCTCCATGAGCGCGTCTCCGTCGAGGCTCGTGGGAACGCGCGGTACCTGCCGGGCGATGGACGCGACGGTCGTGCCGGCCTGCTGATCCGGCGCGATGGTGAACGCCTGCTTCACGTGGACGACACCGATCAGGTCGTCGAGGTCACCGTCGATGACCACCGGGAACCGTGAATGGCCCGTCCGCGACGACGCGATCACGAGGTCGCGGATGGTGTCGTCGCGATCGAGGCATTCCACGGTGACGCGGGGTGTCATCAGATCCTCCGCGGACAGTTCGCCGAACCTCAGCGACCGGTCGACCAGGGTGGCGGTGTCCGCGTCGATCGAACCTTCCCGCGCCGAGTTCCGAACCAGCGACACCAGCTCCTGGGGCGACCGCGCGGACCGCAGTTCCTCGGCCGGTTCGATTCCCAGACGCCGGACCAGCCAGTTCGCCGTCCCGTTGAGACCCTTGATGGCCCACCGAAACGCCGCGGAGAACACCGTCATCGGGCCCGCGGTCGCCCTCGCCACCGCGAGCGGACGGGCGATGGCGAGGTTCTTCGGGATCAGCTCACCGAGCACCATCGAGAGGGATGTCGCGATCACCAGAGCGAGGATCAACGACGTCGCCGACGCCACGGCGTCGGTTGCGCCGAGTGCATCGAGGGCCGGCTCGAAGAGCCGGGCCAGGACGGGTTCGGCGATGTAGCCGGTGATCAGGGTCGTGATGGTGATACCGAGCTGGGCACCCGACAGCTGGAACGACAACGTCGAATGCGCCCGCTGTACCAGGCGTGCCCGGCGATCGTCCCGTGTGGCGACGTCGGCGGTGATGGTCGAGCGTTCCAGCGCGGTGAGGGAGAACTCCGCCGACACGAACAGGGCGGTACCCAGCGTCAGCGCGACAAAGCCGATGAGGCTGGCGACGAGTATGACGATGTCCACCCGTCACCACCCACTGGGCAGCGGGCGTCCTTCGGCGAACCCGGCCTGCGACTGGATGCCCAGCACCACCTTGTCGTGCAGCTCGGCCAGGCTCCGGGCACCGGTGTAGGTGGCGGTGCTGCGGACACCGGCGCAGACGTGGTCGATGAGATCCTCCACGCTCGGCCGTTCCGGGTCGAGCCGGATCCGCGACGACGAGATGCCCTCCTCGAACAGACTCTTGCGTGCCTGGTCGTAGGTGCTGTCGGTGGCCGAGCGGGCCGCGACGGCCCGCTTGGATGCCATGCCGAAGCTGACCTTGTAGAGCCCTTTCGAATCCTCCTGGAGATCGCCGGGCGACTCGTAGGTGCCCGCGAACCACGATCCGATCATCACGTTCGACGCGCCCGCGGCGATGGCCAACGCGACGTCGCGCGGATGGCGGACCCCGCCGTCCGCCCAGACATGGGCGCCGTGCTCCCGGGCCACCGAGGCGCACTCGGCCACCGCGGAGAACTGCGGTCGGCCGACCCCGGTCATCATCCGGGTGGTGCACATCGCGCCCGGGCCGACACCGACCTTGACGATCGTCGCGCCGGCGTTGATGAGGTCGATCGTGCCCTCGGCCGACACCACGTTGCCCGCGGCGATGGGGACGCCGGGATCCGCGGTGGCCACCGCTTCCAGCGCCGACAGCATCTTCTCCTGGTGGCCGTGCGCGGTGTCGATCACCAGCAGATCGGCGCCGGCCTGCGCCAGCGCCTTCGCCTTGCCGACCACGTCGCCGTTGATCCCGACCGCGGCGGCGATCCGCAGCCGGCCATCCGCATCGACGTTGGGCCGATAGATGCCGTGGCGCAGTGCCCCGACCCGGGTGAGGATGCCGGCCGCGCCGCCGTCGGCGTCGACCAGCACGGCCAGTCCGAGGTGCTGGTCGTCGAGGGCGTCGAACACCTCCCGCGGCGGGGTGTCCACCGGCAGGATGACCATCGTCGGGTCGAGCACGTCGCGGACCCGGGTGAACCGGTCCACATCACGGCAGCGTTTCTCGGTCACCACACCGACCGGACGTCCCTCGTCGACGACGATGGCCACCCCGTGTGCCCGCTTGGGGATCAACGCCAGTGCGTCGGTGACCGAGTGGTCGGGCGACAGCGTCACCGGTGTGTCGGCGACCAGGTGACGCGATTTGACGTAGGAGATCGATGCGGCGGCCGCGCTGATCGGCAGATCCTGCGGCAGCACCACGAGGCCGCCCCGCCGGGCGACGGTCTCGGCCATGCGCCGGCCGGCGACCGCCGTCATGTTGGCGACGACGATGGGAATCGTCGTGCCGGTGCCGTCGGCCGTCGAGATGTCCACGTCGAATCTCGACGTCACATCCGACCGGCCCGGCACGATGAACAGATCGTCGTACGTCAGATCGTGGACGGGCCGATGGCCTTCGAGAAATCGCACGGTGTGTCCAGTCTCGCGATTGTTGTCGGGTCGCCGATCTACTCCTGGACCTCGGACCGGTCGCCGCTCCACAGTGTGTGGAACGTGCCCGGCTTGTCGATCCGCTGATAGGTGTGGGCCCCGAAGAAGTCGCGCAGCCCCTGGGTCAGAGCCGCCGGAAGGCGCTCGGCACGCAGTCCGTCGTAGTACGAGAGCGACGACGCGAAGGCGGGCACCGGGATTCCGAGCATGGTCGCGGTGGCCACAACCCGGCGCCAGCTGTCGATGCCGGCTTCGACAGCCTCGCGGAAGTAGGGGGCCAGGAGCAGGCTGGGCAGGTCCGGATTGTCGGCGTAGGCCTCGCGGATACGGTTGAGGAACTGGGCGCGGATGATGCAGCCGCCACGCCAGATGGTCGCCAACGCACCCCGGTCGACGTCCCAGCCGTATTCGGCGCTGCCGGCCGCGATCTGATCGAAACCCTGCGCATAGGCGACGACCTTCGAGGCGTACAGCGCCGCCTTGATGTCCGAGACGAACTGGTCCCGGTCGGTCGGTGCGGCGCCCAGGTGCCCGGCGGCCAGTTCGCGGGCGGCCTCGCGCTGGGCGGTCGCGCTCGACAGTGCGCGGGCGAAGACCGCCTCGGCGATACCCGTGGTCGGGATTCCGAGGTCGAGGGCGGACTTCACCGTCCAGCGGCCCGTGCCCTTCTGTCCGGCGGCGTCGACGATCACGTCGACCAGCGGCTTGCCGGTCTCGGCGTCGACCTGGCTGAGGACCTCGGCGGTGATCTCGATGAGGTAGCTCTCGAGTTCGGTCGTGTTCCACTCGCGGAAGACGTCGGCGATCTCGGCGACCGGGAGGTCCAGCGCGTTGCGCAGCAGGTCGTAGGCCTCGCCGATCAGCTGCATGTCGGCGTACTCGATGCCATTGTGCACCATCTTGACGAAGTGGCCGCTGCCGTCCGGGCCGATATGCGTGCAGCACGGCTCGCCGTCGACGTGCGCGGAGATCTCCTCGAGCAGCGGACCGAGCGACTTGTACGACTCGGCCGGCCCGCCGGGCATGATCGACGGTCCCTTGAGCGCGCCCTCCTCGCCGCCGGAGATGCCGGCGCCGACGAAATGCAGACCGCGCTCGGCCAGGGAGCGTTCGCGCCGGATGGTGTCGGTGTAGAGCGAGTTGCCGCCGTCGATGATGATGTCGCCGGTCTCCATCACCGAGGCCAGTTCCTCGATGACGGCATCCGTCGGAGCGCCGGCCTTGACCATGATCAGCACGCGGCGCGGCTTCTCCAGCGCGCCGACGAATTCCTCCATCGTCTCGGTGCGGATGAAGTCACCCTCGGACCCGTGCTGCGAGATCAGGGCGTCCGTCTTGGCAATGCTCCGGTTGTGCAGCGCGACGGTGTACCCGTGGCTGGCGAAGTTGCGGGCGATGTTCGAGCCCATCACCGCCAGACCGGTGACACCGATCTGAGCTTTCTTGTCGGACGAGGCAGCGTTTGTCATGGGGCCAAGCCTATTGCCTGGCTCGGACAGCGACGACCGGGAGGGTGCGCGCCGAGGTCGGCTACGCCGCCGAGATCAGTCGACTCAGCTCGGTCAGCCAGGGGATCGCGACCGCCAGCGTCGGGATGACGAGGATCGCTGCCGCCGCGCTGTAGGCGGCAAGCGCGATCCAGTGCGTGGGGCGGTCGTCGCAGAGGCGGTGGATCCGGGCCAGTGTGGTGGGGCCGCCGACGGCCATGGCACCGCGGGGGGCCACCGCGTCGGCGCAGGCGACCAGCGCACGGCCCAGGGTCGTGGGGGCGGTCGCGCGGACCGCCTGGTCGTCGGCGAGGGCCTCGACGAGCAACTCGACCGCCCCGAGTGCCGAGTGGCTTCGGACGAACCTGGGGAACGCCTCATGCAGGGCGATGAACGCCTCGAGGACGAGATCGTGCCGGGCGCGCAGATGAGCGCGCTCGTGGGCGAGCACCGCGGTCAGTTCCGCCCGGGACAGACGTGCGACGACCCCTTCGCTGATCACCACGCGTTGACGGATACCGGGCAGACAGTAGGCGAGGGGCTGTTCCACATCGATCATCCGGACGTCGCTGGCGAACAGCGGATGACTGGCATCGCGGCGGTCGCAGCGGTCGAGGATGTCGATGAGCTGCCGGTGCGCGTGCCGGCGCGCGCGTGTCCGGACGCCGACCCGGATCACGGTGTACATCAGGCGGGCACCGACCATGAGTGTCAGCGCGAACACCCCGACGAGAGTCAGCCACAGCGGCAGGCCGAGGCGCTCGATCTCGTCGATCGGGTTGGTCGTCGGTGCGCCGTCGGGGCCGGGTGCGAGCAGGTTGGCCGCAATGGCGAGGCCGCAACTGAATGCCGACAACACACCGGCCAGTGCGATCGCCTGCCAAAGGGCCATCGCTGCCCGCGGTGTCTTGATCGGCCACTTCGCTCGGGACATCGCCTCCGCGGCGGGGCCGACCAGCACCAGGGTCAGGATGCCGAAGAGGAGCGCGGTCATCGAGGGGCTGTCCTTGCGTGCTGTCGGTGTCGGGGTTCGACTGGGAAATCTATCCCGTCTCACTCGTCGGGCGGGCCGATTCGAGCTGATCGAGTGCGTCGCGCAGGGCCGCGGCCTCCTCGGCGCCCACCCGGCCGACGAACGAGACGAGTGCGGCGTGCCGTGAGCCGGGAGCGTTTGCTTCGCTCAGCGCGTCGACCATCAGGCTTGCCACGAGGTCCTCGCGGGGGTGGGTCGGGACATACTTGTGCGCCCGGTCGTCGCGGATCTGGGTCACCAGATTCTTCTTCGCCAACCGCTGCAGCACCGTCATCACGGTCGTGTACGCCAGCGAGCGATCTCGCGACAGGGCTGCGTGCACTTGCCGCACGGTCTGCGGAGCCGGACTCGCCCACAGCGTGTCCATGACCGCGCGCTCCAGATCACCCAGTCCATTCATTCTTCGCATTTTACTTCCGGTTCTCCTAGTCGCCCAATCAGCTCGTTGAACATCCGCCTGCCTGGTCAGGACGATTTTCCGTGGGACGCTTGACAATGTTGGTAAGGCTACCCTACATTGATGTCACGTTGGACCGCGCGAGAGTCCTGAGGGCTGCAGAGACCCCCGGTCCACGCCACGATGGGCCCCACGCTGTAACGCAGCGTGGGGCCCATCGGTTCCCTCGGGCCATTTTTGGTTCGGAGCAGACCTCCAGCAGACCCTTCGTCGCGACGGTGTCGAGGTGTCGTGACAGTCTCGTGGGTATGAGCATCGACCCCGAGCAGATGATCAAGGACACCTTCGGCCAAGGATTCGACAGCGTCGCGCTGGGTCTCGTGCTGGACAAGGTGACCCAGGACGGCGTACTCGCGCATTTCGAGATCACCCCGAAGCAGCACCAGCCGTTCGGCATCGTGCACGGCGGTGTCTACTGCGCGGTTGCCGAGAGCGTCGCCAGTTGCAGCGCGTTCACCTGGCTCCACGCGACCGGCATCGGTGGAACCGCGGTCGGCGTCAACAACAACACCGACTTCATCAAGTCGGTCAGCTCCGGGACCGTGTCCGTCGAGTCGTCACCGATCCACCGCGGCCGACGCCAGCAACTGTGGAAGGTCACGATGACCGACGATCAGGGCCGACTCCTGGCCAACTCCCAGGTGCGCCTGCAGAATCTGGAACTTCCCGACGGAGTCGACCTGCCGACGGGCGGCGCATGACCGACGCGACGCTCTCCGAGCGGGCACGTGCGCGGATCGAGGAGATCCTCGGACCCGTCGACGAGGACCTCGCCACGCTCTACCCCGGAGACCGGCCGGACCGGCAACCCGCCCACACCGTCTACGTCAGTGCCGCCGACATCGGGACCGATACGCCCCGGTGGTGGGCGGCGCAGGCACTCGACATCGCCGCAGCCCACCGGGATGCTCTCCTCGAGATGGCGGGCGACGACTCCGTCGACCTCGCGATCCGCCGGCTCGAGACCAATCCGATCGAGGATCTGCGCATCGACCTCGAGGACGGATACGGATGGCGCGACGACGCCGTCGAAGACACCCATGCCCGGCACGCCGGCCAGACCCTGGCGGCGTGGACGCGCGACCGACCGCACGCACCCCGGATCTCGGGGGTGCGTGCCAAAGGGCTGGGTGCGGCCGAACGTGCCCGCGGCCTTCGTACCCTCGAGCTGGTCCTCGACGGCGCGGGAGGCGTGCCCGACGGGTTCGTGTTCACCGTCCCCAAGCTGCGCGACGTCCGGCAGGTCGACGCGGTCAACGTGCTCTGCGATGAGTTCGAACGCGTCCACGGCCTGGCCGAAGGGAGCCTCCATTACGAACTGCAGGTGGAGATTCCCCAGGCGGTCCTGGCCGCCGACGGGCGCGCCACCGTCGCCGAGGCGATCCATCGCGGAGCCCCACGCCTGTCCGCGCTGCACTACGGCACCTACGACTACAGCGCCTCCTGCGGCATCGTGTCGGCCCAGCAATCGCTCGCGCACCCCGTCGCCGATCACGCGAAAGCGGTCATGCAGGCCGCCGCCGCGCAGACCGGGATCTGGATCAGCGACGGATCCACCCAGATCATGCCGACCGGCACCCCGGAGCACGTCGACGCCGCCCTGCGTCGCCACCACGCACTCGTGGTGCGTTCCCTGGAGCGCGGCTTCTACCAGGGTTGGGACATGCATCCCGGGCATCTGGTCACCCGTTGGGTGGCCGTGATCGGCTTCTTCCGCTCGGCCATGCCCACCGCCGCCGCGCGCCTGCAGTCGTACTTCCAGCGCAGCTCCGGCGATGTCGTCGACGAGCCGGCCACCGCGCTGTCGCTCGCGCTGGTCCTCGATCGGGGTGCGGCCGCGGGAGCCTTCAGCAGCGATGAGGTCACCTCCATCGCGCCGCTGTGCACGCCGGCGGCGCTCGCCGCGCTGCGCGCCTCGGGCGGCAGCCTCCCGAGCTGAGCCGCACCGCGCCGACACCAACCGAGCGCCGGCCGTCGACCGGGCGCCCTCCACCGTCGAGTGGGTGCCCTCCACCGTCGAGTGGGCGCCCTCCACCGTCGAGTGGGCGCCCTCCACTGTCGAGTGGGTGCCCTCCACCGTCGAGTGGGCGCCCTCCACCGTCGAGTGGGCACGCCGCTCGCTTGCCGCGCCCGGTCGGGCAACGCGTGGCAGGATGACTCCTACCGCGCCGGGCACGACCCGGCCGTTGTGATCCGATGTTGTATCCCCGTCACGAGGAGTCACCCGGGTGCGTCTGTCGCCACATGAGCAGGAGCGGTTGCTCATTTCGTACGCCGCCGAATTGGCGCGCCGCCGGCAGGGGAGGGGGTTGAAGCTCAACCACCCGGAGGCGGTGGCGCTCATCACCGATCACGTGCTCGAGGGGGCACGCGACGGGCGCTCGGTCGCCGAACTCATGTCGTCGGGCCGTGAGGTCCTCCGGCGCGACGACGTGATGGACGGCGTCCCGGAGATGCTGCACGACGTCCAGGTCGAGGCAACCTTCCCCGACGGCACCAAGCTGGTCACCGTGCACAACCCCATCGGTTGACCGTCGTCGAACAACCCACCACCTGTCCATCCACCAGCCGAGAGGTGCGCGTGTCGCGAACAGAATCGTCCATCGTGCCCGGCGAGGTCATTGCCGCCGCCGGCACGATCGAGTTGAACGAAGGCTCCGATGTCGTGACGGTCGTGGTGGTCAACACCGGCGACCGGCCGGTGCAGGTGGGTAGCCACGTGCACTTTCCGCAGGCCAACGCCGCTCTGGACTTCGACCGGGGCGCAGCGCGCGGGCGCCGGCTCGACATCCCCGCCGGCACCGCGGTGCGTTTCGAACCCGGCGTCGAGATGACCGTGGGGCTGGTGCCGCTCGGCGGCACCCGCGAGGTCCATGGCATCACCCTCGATCCCCCGGGAGGACTGGACTGATGGCGATACTCGGACGCGACCGATACGCGCAGCTGTTCGGACCCACCGTCGGTGACCGGGTTCGCCTCGCGGACACCGATCTGCTCATCGAGGTGACCGAAGACCGTTGCGGCGGACCGGGACTGGCGGGCGACGAGGCGGTCTTCGGCGGCGGCAAGGTGATCCGCGAGTCGATGGGGCAGAGCCGCGCCACCCGCGCCGACGGCGCCCCGGACACCGTCATCACCGGTGTGGTGATCCTCGATCACTGGGGAATCATCAAGGCGGACATCGGTATTCGAGATGGTCGGATCACCGCGATGGGGAAGGCCGGCAACCCGGACACGATGGACGGCGTCCATCCGGACCTGGTGATCGGGCCGTCGACGGAGATCGTCGCCGGAAACGGCAAGATCCTGACCGCCGGCGGCATCGACTGCCATGTGCATTTCATCTGCCCGCAGATCATGGACGAGGCGTTGGGCAACGGCATCACCACCCTCATCGGCGGTGGCACGGGTCCGGCCGAGGGCAGCAAGGCCACGACCGTCACCCCGGGCGCCTGGCACCTGCGGTCGATCCTGCAGGCGACCGACCACTGGCCGATGAACATCGCGTTGCTCGGCAAGGGCAACACCGTCAGCGCCGAGGCCATGCACGAGCAGATCCGTGCCGGCGCTTCGGGATTCAAGCTGCACGAGGACTGGGGCAGCACCCCCGCGGCGATCGACGCCTGCTTGCGGGTGGCCGACGAGACCGGCGTGCAGGTGGCGCTGCACTCCGACACCCTCAACGAGGCGGGCTTCGTCGAGCAGACCCTCGGCGCGATCGCCGGACGGGGCATCCACGCGTATCACACCGAAGGCGCCGGCGGTGGACACGCACCGGACATCATCACCGTCGCCGCCTACCCGAACGTGCTGCCGAGCTCGACCAATCCGACTCGGCCGCATACCGTCAACACGCTCGACGAGCATCTCGACATGTTGATGGTGTGTCATCACCTCAACCCGACGGTTCCCGAGGACCTCGCCTTCGCGGAGAGCCGGATTCGACCGTCGACGATCGCCGCCGAGGACCTGCTCCACGATCTGGGCGCGATCTCCATGATCGGGTCCGATGCCCAGGCCATGGGACGCATCGGCGAGGTGGTACTCCGCACCTGGCAGACCGCGCATGTGATGAAGCGCAAACGAGGTTCGCTGTCCGGCGACGGGGCCGCGGACAACCAACGCGCACAACGGTATATCGCCAAGTACACGATCTGCCCGGCCATCGCGCACGGTTTCGACGAGGAGATCGGTTCGATCGAGACCGGCAAACTCGCCGACCTCGTGCTCTGGGACCCCGCCTTTTTCGGCGTCCGTCCGGACCTGGTCATCAAGGGCGGCGCGATCGCCTGGGCGGCGATGGGTGACGCCAACGCGAGTATCCCCACGCCGCAACCGGTTCTGCCCCGACCGATGTTCGGTGCCGCACCGAAGGCGGCGGCGGCCACGTCGGTGAGCTTCGTCGCCCAGGGAGGTCTCGACGCCGGGATCGAGGACACTCTCGGCCTCGACCGTCGCCTGGTCGCGGTCCGCAACACCCGCGGGATCGGCAAGGCCGACATGCCGAACAACGCCACGACGCCCGAGATCACCGTCGAGCCGGATACCTTCACCGTGCGCATCGACGGCGAGGTCTGGGATGCCGAGCCGGTCACCGAACTGCCCATGGCACAACGGTATTTCCTGTTCTGAGCGTCGATACCGTGTCCTCCGAACCACTGTCACCGCTGGCGTTGATGTTGACCCTGGCCGACTCCCGGCTGCCCGTCGGCGGTCACGTGCACTCCGGGGGCGTCGAGCAGGCCGTCGCCGACAGAGCGATCGTCGACTCCGTGACGCTGGCCTCCTACCTCCGTCGACGTGTCACCACCACCGGACTCGTCGCCGCGTCGATTGCCGCGGCGGTCGCCGACGGTGTTCTCGATGTGACTGCCGCGCAACGGGAGACCGACGCACGGACGCCGTCCGCCGCGGCGCGCCGTGCCTCGCTGGCGCAGGGCAGAGGGATGTTGCGCCTGGCCCGGCGGATGTGGCCGGACGAGGACTGGGCGGCACACAGTCCGCAGACCCACCTGCCGGTGATCTGCGGGTCGATCGGCCGGGTGTCGCACCTGTCCGGGTTTCACACCGCGCTGGTGCTCGTCTACACCACGATGAGCGGTTCGGCGACCGCCGGGCAGCGCCTGCTGGCGCTCGACCCCGCCGACGTGGCCATCGTCATCGCCGAACTCGGGACCGAGTGCGAGCGGATCGCGGCTGCCGCGGCCGTCGAACTCGCCGACCTGTCCGACCTGACCCTCGATGTCTTCGCCGAACGGCACGAGCGCCAGTCGATGCCCCTGTTCATGTCGTGATGTCCCGTGGTCGGGATGTCGAAGTAATTCTGCCGGAAGGAAATCCATGCCCCCGCATCTGATCGACGGAGCACCGCACAGCCACGACCACGCACGCCCGAGGCGTCATCGCGAGCCCGGCGAGGCGTTGCGCATCGGCGTCGGCGGCCCGGTGGGCTCCGGCAAGACGGCCCTCGTGGCGGCCTTGTGCCGACAGTTGCGCGACGAGTTGTCGGTCGCCGTGCTCACCAACGACATCTACACGACCGAGGACGCGGACTTCCTGCGCCGCAACGCGGTTCTGCCCGACGAACGGATCACCGCGGTGCAGACCGGCGGGTGTCCGCACACCGCGATCCGTGACGACATCACCGCCAACCTCGACGCCATCGACGATCTCGTCGCGGCCAACCCGCCCCTCGATCTGATCCTCGTCGAATCCGGTGGTGACAACCTCACCGCGACGTTCTCGACGGGCCTGATCGACGTCCAGATCTTCGTCATCGACGTCGCCGGCGGCGACAAGGTGCCGCGTAAGGGCGGGCCGGGGGTGACCTTCTCGGATCTGTTGGTCATCAACAAGACCGACCTTGCCGAGCGGGTGCACGCCGACCTCGGCGTGATGCGCCGCGACGCCGAGAAGGTCCGGGACGGCCGGCCGACCGCACTCATCTCACTCACCGAAGACCCGGCCGCGACCGACGTGCTGGCTTGGGTGCGAACGCAATTGGCCGAGCTCCGCGTGGCCGGCTGACCTTCGTGCGCACCGAAGTCGAGATCGTCGCCCGGCCCGATCGATCGCCCCGGGTCGCCGCGGCCGGCGGGCTCGCGGCCCGCCAGACCGGACCGAACACGATCCATCTGATCAGCACCGCCGCCACGCCGCTCGGCGGCGACTCGATCGTCCTGCACGTCACCGTGAAAGCCGGTGCGGTCCTGCATCTTCGGACCGTGGCGGCGACGATCGCACTGCCGGCGCGCGACCGATGGGACTCGACCACCGAGTGGTTCGTCGACGTCGCCGAGGGCGGTCGCCTGCACCTCGATCCGGAACCGACCATCGTTGCCGGCGGCGCCGAGCACCGTGCCGACACCACTGTCACCGCCCACCCCGACAGCACGGTCATCATCGCCGAGCACGTCCAACTCGGCCGCGCCGAGGAGGCGCCGGACGTCCGTGCACGAGCCCGATGGGCGTCGGCGCTGCGGGTGGACGTCGGCGCCGCACCCGTGCTGCGTCACCGGCTGGCGCTCGGTGCGCCCGACGGCAGCGGGCACCGTGCCCTCAGCAGCGTCTTCCGATTCCCCGACGACCGCCCCGGCGAGGTGTCACCGGTCGCGTATGCCGCGCGCCTCGAACTCGCCCGCCCGGACGCGGTCCCCGGATCGACGCTGACCACGGCACTGGACACATCGGCCGCCCGCACGCGACAGCTGTGCGACGACCTCGACCTCGCCGCGGTGCACACCTGAGGGGTGAGGCCGGCCGGGTCACCCGTCCCCTGAGGAGTGGGGCGCCGGCCGCCCTCCGATGCGCGCGTAGGCGCGCCTACTAAGGACCCGAAGGGTCAGATCAACTGGCGGCCTTCGGCGGTGCCGTTGACGGGATTCCCGCCGATTCGGCCTCCACCTCGGGGATCGATTTCTTCTCCAGCTCGCTCAACGCGCCCAGTGCGGTCCGTGCGTACACCTGCTGTTCGGTCACCGCGAGCTGTGTGCGGCCACGGGTGCTGAACGCGAAGAACCAGTTGACCAGCGTGTTGAGCCGGTTGCGGAACCCGACCAGATAGACCAGGTGCAGCGCGAGCCAGCCGAGCCACGCGAAGTAGCCCTCGGTCTCGAACTTCTTCTTGGTGCCGGGGATCGGCACCTGCATCACGGCGCTGAACCGTGACACCGTCGCCATCGAGCCCTTGTCGTAGTAGCTGAACGGCTTGCGTTGCTCCTGCGTCTGCCCGCGCAGACCGGCGACGATCGCATCGGCAGCGTAGCGACCACCCTGGATGGCCCCCTGGGCCACTCCGGGCACACCGTCGACGGCCATCATGTCGCCGACGACGAACACGTAGGGATTGTCCGGGATGGACAGATCCGGCAGGACCTTCACACGGCCGGCGCGGTCGAGTTCGACACCGGATTGTTCGGCGAGCTGCTTGCCCAGCGGGCTGGCCTGCACCCCGGCCGACCACACCTTGCACTGGGACTCGATGCGCCGCGTGCTGCCGTCCTTCTCCTTCACCACCAGCCCGTCGTAGTCGAGGTCGACGACCATCGCGTTGAGCTGGATCTCGACGCCGAGTTTCTCGAGCCGCTTGGCCGCCTTCTCGCCGAGCTTCGGCCCGAAGGGCGGCAGCACGGCGGGCGCGGCGTCGAGCAGGATCACCCGCGCCTCGGTGGGGTCGATGTGCCGGAAGGTGCCCTTGAGGGTCTTGTCGCTCATCTCGGCGATCTGGCCCGCGAGCTCGACACCGGTCGGTCCGGCCCCGACGACGACGAAGGTCAGCAGCCGGGCCCGCTCCTCGGGATCGTCGGACAGTTCCGCCTGTTCGAAGGCGCCGAGAATCCGGCCGCGCAGCTCCAGGGCATGGTCGACGGTCTTCATACCGGGCGCGTACTCGGCGAAGTGATCGTTGCCGAAGTACGACTGGTCGGCACCCGCCGCGACGATCAGGCTGTCGAAGGGCGTCACGGTGATGCGCTCGAGCAGCCGGTGCGTGACCGTCTTGCCCTTCAGGTTGATCTCGAAGACGTCGCCGAGAAGCACCTGGATGTTCTTTTCCTTCCGCAAGATGACGCGTGTCGCCGGCGCGATCTCACCTTCGGCGATGATGCCGGTCGCGACCTGGTACAGCATGGGCTGGAACAGGTGATGCGTCGTTCTCGCGATGAGAGTGACGTCGACGTCGTGTTTTGCGAGTCGTTGGGCCGCGAAGAGTCCACCGAAACCAGAACCGACGATGACCACATGCGGACGTGCTGAGGTCGGAGTGGGGCTGTTCATCTGAAGAACGTCTCCTGTTCGCTGGACTGTCGGCTGGTGCCGCACACCCATACAACGGTAATCAATCATCGGCCATTGGTCGCGATGAGGACCCACGTGCGGATCGCGCAAGGGCGGCGCACCACCGCCACCAGCGCGCTTGGCGGTTCAGGCGGTGAGGTCGGCGGTCCGTCGGTGGCGTGCGCGGCGGGGCGATGCCGCCTCCCACTGGCGACGCAGCAACTCGTATTCCACCTCGCCGTGACCCGGAACCGGCGCCCGATGACCGTCGGCCATCCGCACCGCGCAGATCTGCATGCCGATCTTCTCCATCACGCGCCGTGACGGCAGATTGGCGACCATGGTGCTCGCAAAGACCCGTTCGGCGTCGATCTCGTCGAACGACATCGCCAGCAGTGCGCGCGACGCCTCCGTCGCCAGGCCCCGGCCCCACGCCTCCTGGCGCAGCCGGTAGCTGAGTTCGAGTTCGGATCGGGTGCTGTGCCGGGGACTGCGCAGCGAGAACCAGCCGAGAAAGTCGTCGCCGCGGCGATCGATCGCCGCCCACATCCCGGTGCGGTTCGCCCGGCGTTCGGCCTCGGCGCGCGGCAGCACCCAATCCTCGATGACCTCACGCGGTGTCGGCTCACCGTCACTGACGAACCGCATCACCGCGGGATCGTCGTCGAGCTCCACCAGCGCGTCGACGTCGGACATCGTGACCGGACGCAGACGCAGCCGTGCGGTCTCCAGGATCACCGTGCCCCCTTGTCGTCGCTTTCCCCCGCGTGAGTCTACGGTCCTGGGCGGCCGGATCCGGCATGTCGACGACGGTGTGTTCGACCCGCATCGGACGTGACTGTCAGACGTGGGCGATAGATTGTTTTCGTGCCCGATCAACTCTCCACGCCGGAATCCACGACCCCGGAAACCACGCCAGATGGCTACACCACCGTCGCGCTGCAACTGCGCTACGGCGACATGGACACCAACCACCACATCAACAATGTGCAGATCGCCCGGCTGTGCGAGGAAGTCCGGGTCCGGTCGTTCGCGCAATGGTTCGACCAAGAGGGACGCCCGGAAGGGTTCTCCATGGTGGTGGGGCGCCAGGACATCGTCTTCCGTTCCGTTCTGCACTACAGCATCGACCCGATCACCGGCCGTTCCTGCATCGGTCGGATCGGCACATCGTCGTTCACGATGGTGCTCACCCTGATCGATGCGGACGGAACCACGTGCGCCGTCGCGGAGACGACCATGGTCTCCTTCGATCCGGTTTCCGGCCGGTCGCAACCGATCCCACCGGCGGTCCGTGACGTCATCGAAACGCATCTGGTCGAGGGGGCAGGCCTGCCGGCGCGCCTCTAGCGCACCGGTTGCGCCGTTCACGACATGCATCTGCACCGCGCCGAACGCACGGACACACTTGCCGACGCGCTGGCCGAGATCCTCTCTGCGCCACTGTCGGACCCGATGGTCGCCGAGATCGTGTCGGTCCCGGCCGCCGGAGTCGAACGCTGGCTGCAACAACGACTGGCCACCCGACTCGGCACCTCCGGGCACGGCGACGGCATCGCCGCCAACATCGACTTCCTCTCGCCCGCGGCCCTCACCGACCGCGTCCTCGCCGACGTTCACGCCCGGCACCCGGTCGCCCACGTACCGTCCGCCGACGGCCGGCTGGGTGACCGGTGGCGACCCGAGGCGATGGTGTGGCCGGTGCTCGAGGTGATCGACGCGCTGATCGACCGGCCGGCCCTGTCCGTGCTTGCGCGCCACCTGGGTTTCGGTGCCGACGGTCCCGATGCCGAACATCGCCGAGGACGGCGTTACGCCGCCGCGCACCACATCGCGGGTCTGTTCGATGCGTACGGACGGCAGCGCCCGGCGATGCTGGTGGACTGGGCGGCCGGCCGGGACACCGACGGGGCCGGCCTCCCCGTCGCCAGCGACCTCGCCTGGCAGCCGATGGTGTGGCGGGAGGTCCGGCCGATCATCGACGAACCACATCCCGCCGAACTCCTCGACGACCTGTGCGGGCGACTACGCGCCCACCCGGACGCGACGGATCTGCCCGAACGGCTCAGCGTGTTCGGACCCACCCGCGTCACCGAGTCCTTGCGAGCGGTCCTCGCCGCGCTCGCCGAGCATCGCGACGTGCACGTCTTCATCCCGCACGCCAGTCCGGCGCTGTGGACGCGCCTGACAGCCGGGGCGGGCGCGGGACAAGAGAAACCGATCCGGAGGGCCCAGCGCGTCACCCCGGCCATCGCCAATCCGCTGCTGGCAGGTCTCTCGCGCGATGTGCAGGAACTGCAGTTACGTCTACAACCCTTGGCGCACCACGACATACACCACCCGGCATCCGACAAGGAACCCGCGACGATGCTGTCGGTCCTGCAGTCCGGCATCCGAGGCGACGAGCCGCCGGCGCAGCGGATCGCGGTCGACACCTCGGTCGAGGTGCATGCGTGCCACGGACCCGACCGGCAGGTCGAGGTGCTCCGGGACCGGCTGCTGCACTTGTTCGCCGCCGACCCGACGCTGCAGCCGCGCGACGTGCTGATCATGTGCCCCGACGTCGACACGTTCGCACCACTGATCCGCGGGGCCTTCGGTCAGCCCGGGCTGGGCCATCCCGCGTTCGATCTCCGTGTGCGGCTGGCCGACCGAGGCCTGCGGCACGTGAACCCGATTCTCGACGTGATCGCGATGGTCGTGGATCTCGAGGCGGGGCGCGCCACGGCCGGCGAGATCGTCGACCTGCTCGGCCGCCCGCCCGTCCGGGCCCGATTCGAGATGACCGACGACGACCTCGAGATCGTGCGTGAATGGCTGTCCCACAGTGGAATCCGCTGGGGTCTCGACGACCGCCAACGTGCCCGGTTCGGACTGACCGGATTTCCGCAGGGCACCTTCGACGCCGGCCTCGGCCGAATCGTGCTGGGTGCGGTGGCCGACGAGCGCGACGGACAATGGCTCGGCGCGGCGCTGCCGCTCGACGGCGTGGAATCCACCGACATCGACCTCGCCGGGCGGCTCGTCGATGTCATCGACCGACTCACCACGATCCTCGCCGAGCTGTCCACGGCCGCACCCCGAAGCGAGTGGTCGGCGCGACTGGTCGCGATCGTCGATGCCCTCACCGCCGTCGAACCGGGTGAGGCGTGGCAGCAGGGACAGGCGATCACCACCATCACCGACGCGTTGGGTGACCCCGGGGATGGCCCGGATGCCGATCTATTACTCGGTCCCCCCGACGTCCGCGACCTCCTGTCCGCGGTCATCGCCGGTCGCCCGACCCGCGCGAATTTCCGCACCGGCGAGCTCACGGTCTGCTCGATGGTGCCGATGCGGTCGGTCCCGCATCGGGTGATCGTCCTCCTCGGCGTGGACGATGACGTCTTCCCGCGGGTGCAGCGCAGCGACGGTGACGACGTGCTGGGCCGGGCACCACTGATCGGCGAACGCAATCCGCGCGACGAGGACCGGCAACTGTTTCTGGACGCGATCACATCGGCCACCGAGAACCTGATCGTCTTCTACACCGGCGCCGACCCCATCACCGGAAACCGCGTCCCGCCCGCCGTGGTCGTCGGTGAGCTGATCGATACGCTGGGCACGCTCAGCGGTGGCGCCGACGTCGTCCGTCGACACACCCTGCACGGTTTCGACGCCCGTAACTTCGAGGCCGATGCGGTGTCGGGTATCCCCGGACCGTTCAGCTTCGATACCGAATTGCTTTCGGGCGCAGAGGCTTTGCGGAATCCCGCCCGGGTGCGCGAACAGCGGATCGCCGACATCGAGGTGCCGGCGCCGCCCCACGGCGACATCGAGCTGGCCGACCTGATCGCATTTCTCGTCAACCCGGCGGCCGGATTCGTGAAGCAGCGTCTCGGCGCAGCGGTGGCCGATGACGACGAACCGCTCGACGATCAACTCGACGTCACCCTGGGTGGCCTGGACCGCTGGGGAATCGGGGATCGCTTCCTGTCGGAGATGCTGGCCGGCCGTGACCTGGACACCTGCCGCGCCGCCGAGCAGCGACGAGGAACGCTGCCGCCCTTCCAGTTCGGAAAACGGGAACTCGACGGCATCACCGACGTCGTGGCGAAGATCTTCGTCGCAGCCGACGCGGAACGCGCCGGCGAGGCGGCCAGTCACGACCTCGTCGTCGACCTGCCCGACGGACGACAGATCCACGGATCGGTCGGGGACATCTACGAGGGCACGGTGATCACCGCGACGTACTCACGGGTGCAGGCCAAGCAGCGGCTCACGGCCTGGGTCAAACTGCTGGCGCTCACGGCCGCCCGGCAGGCCGGCGACCCGGCTGTCACGTCGAGTGTGGTGATCGGACGGGGGCCCGGCACGCGGGTCGCCCGGTCGGCGCTCGCTGTCCCGGCGGACCCACTGTCGGTCCTGTTCGACCTCACCCGGTTACGGGACGCCGGCCTGCGGTGCCCGCTGCCGGTGCCGATCGATCCCGCCGCCGATTACGTCCGTGCGTGCGGCAGCGGAGGGCGACACACATCCGGAATCGCCGTCGCGCGCAAGGCCTTCTCCGGCCGATTCGGGCCCGCAAAGACCGACGCACACCTGCGCCTGGTCTACGGCGGCGACGTCGCGGCGTCCGTCGAGTTCGACGAGATCCTCGCACCCACCGTGCCGGACGGGCCGTTCGGCGGCGTCGACCTGCCCGGCGCGGCCGGCGATCATCTCTTCTGCGGTCTCGCCCGGGCCATCTGGGAACCGCTCCTCGCGAACGAGACGATGTCATGAGCCGCCGACGTCCAAGCGCCGGGTCCTCGGCACACCCGGTACCGATCAGCCTGCAGCCCTTCGATATTCGAGATCGACTGCCGGAGGGGACCACCGTCCTTGAGGCCAGTGCCGGCACCGGCAAGACCTTTGCCATCGTGGGTCTCGCGGCCCGCCACATCGCCGACGGTGTCCCGATCTCCCGGCTGCTGCTGGTCACCTTCAGCCGGTCGGCCACGGCCGAACTCCGTGAACGCACACGGGTCCGTGTCGCCGAACTGGTCGCCGCACTGGACAATCCGCAGGCCGATCACGATCCCGACGACGAGCTCATCACGTTGCTGCGCCGCGGCACCGACGACGAAATCCGTGCTCGGCGAGACAATCTCGCCCGGGCACTGTCGGACTTCGACGCGTCGACCATCGCGACGACACACACGTTCTGCAACCGCATGCTCGAAGCGCTCGGCTTCCTCGGCGAACGGGAGTTGACCCACCAGATCGTCGAGGACGTCAACGATCTCGTCGAGGAGGCCGCCACCGACATCTACCTCGCGGGATTCGCCGGCCGTGCCGAGCAACCGCCGTTCAGCCTCGACGAGGCGGTGACACTCGCCAAGGAAGCCGTCGCGCAGTCCGCTGCGGTCCTCTCGCCGGTGATCGACGAGGGCGGCGCTCGTGACGTGGCACAGTGGCGGGTCGCATTCTGCACGCGTGTCCGACACGAGACCGAGCGGCGGAAGCGGTTGGCGCGCTTGCGCACCTACGACGATCTCCAGGCGATCCTGTATCGCATCGTCACCGATCCGGCGATCGGCGAGGACGCCTGCGAGCGCATCCGGTCGGCCTTCGACGTCGTGCTCGTCGACGAGTTCCAGGACACCGATCCGCAGCAGTGGACGATCGTGCGCCGCTGTTTTCACGGGCACCGAGCTCTCGTTCTCGTCGGTGACCCCAAACAGGCGATCTACGCGTTCCGTGGCGCCGAGGTGCTCAGCTACCTGCAGGCCGTCCGCTCGGCCGACGCCCTGCGCGCGCTCGACACCAACTGGCGCTCCGACAAACCCCTCGTCGACGCGCTCTACCGGATCTACGGGGGAGCGAGCCTGGGCCATCCCGACATCGTCGTCCACCAGGTGGAGTCCGCGCATCCGTCGGCCAGGCTGGTGGGCACCGCTCCGTTGCGGTTGCGCGCGTTCGTCCGCGGGGACTTCACGGTCACCAACGCCAACGGTCTGCCCCCGGTCGCCGACGTCCGGGAGAAGGTGTCGGCCGACGTGGCCGGCGACATCGCCCGGTTGCTCGCCTCGGACGCGGAGATCGACACGGGTGCGGGTCTTCGGCCGGTCGAACCCGGCGACATCGCGGTCCTCGTCCGCACCAACGCGACCTGCGGACCGATCCAGGCCGCACTGCGCCGGCTCGGTGTCGCATCCGTCGTCGGTGCCGGTGGCGACGTCTTCGACACGCCGGCGGCCCGGGAGTGGCTGAGCGTGATCAAGGCGATCGAGCAACCCGCTCAGACGCGCCGGGTCACCATGGCGTCGTTGACACCGCTCGTCGGGTGGCCGCCGAGCCGGGTGGCCGAGGCCGACGACGCCGAGATCGCCGGTCTGGCCGCCGATCTCGCGCGCCTGGGCCGGGTGTTCGATCAGGGCGGATTCGCCGCCCTCGCCCAGCGTCTGCTGGCCGAAAACGATGTCGCGGCACGCATTCTCTCCACCGAGGGCGGGGAACGCCGGCTCACCGACACCCTGCAGATCTCGTCGCTGTGCAATCGGCATGTGGTCGAGACCGGATGCGGTCTCGCGGCATTGGCCGAGTGGCTCTCCGAGCGCATCAGCGACACCTCCCGCCGCACCCGGCACGAGTCCCAGACCCGCCGCCTCGACCGCGACACCGCCGCCGTCCAGATCATGACCGTGCACGCCAGCAAGGGACTGCAATTCCCCATCGTGTACGTGCCCTTCGGCTGGGACGTCGTCGGGATGGACGACCCCGACACCTTCGTCTTCCACGACGACGACGGCGTCCGGTATCTCGATGTGGGAGGGGAGTCGCCGGGACGAACCGACCGTCTGGCCGCCCGCCGTGCCGAGGAGGCCGGTGAGGATCTGCGGTTGCTCTACGTCGCACTCACCCGGGCCCGATCCCAGGTCGTGATCTGGTGGGCACCGGCGATACGCACGCCCCGCTCACCGTTGCACCGGCTGATCTTCGCACGTCCACCGGGATCGCCGACGGTCCCCGACACGGCCGACATCCCCGACGACCACCGCTGTGTCGCGGTACTGCGACAACTGGCCGACGGCCACCCGTCCATCACCGTCGAACCGGCGGGCCGAGATCCCGAGCAGCACTGGGACGGTGGCGCCGGCGACGCCGCCGATCAGCCGCTGAGCGCCGCGACCTTCACCGCCGTCATCGACCAGACCTGGCGGCGCACCTCCTACTCGGCGATCATCGCCAACGCCGGACACGTCCATGCCGTCGTCGAAACCGGAAGCGAGCCCGACCTTTCCGCCGTCGACGACGAACCGGCAGATGAGCCCGACCCCACCGTCGGTGGTGAGCTCGTCCGGGCGCCGGGAGATACCGTTGTGCCCGGCACACCTTCGCCGATGAACGGCCTGCCGTACGGCGCCGCGTTCGGCACCCTGGTCCACGAGGTCCTCGAGTACGTCGACACCGCGCAACCCGACATCGACACCCACGTCCGCGACCTCTGCGCGCGATCGGCCGCGCGCCGAATGGCCGACCTCGACACCGAGGTCCTCACCCGGGCGCTGATCGCCGTCCTCACGACACCGCTCGGCTTCGGCGACCTGTGGGGCGTGGCGCCGGGCGACCGACTGGCCGAACTCGATTTCGAACTACCGTTGGGAGGATCCGGCGACGACGGCATCGTCCTCGCCGCGATGGCCGACCTGATGGAGACGCATCTGCCCGCCACCGATGCACTGCGGCCGTACGCGGAGGTCCTCCGTGCGCTCTCCGGCCCGCGGCTGCGTGGATTCCTCACCGGCAGTATCGATTCCGTCCTGCGGACCGGCGACGGCCGGTTCGTCATCGTCGACTACAAGACCAACCGCATCCGGCCCGGCGATCTGGTGGCCGAGGATTTCTCGGCGGATGCGATGGCGGGCGAGATGATCGGTGCCCACTACCCGTTGCAGGCGCTGCTGTATTCGGTTGCGCTGCATCGCTATCTCCGGTGGCGGGTACCCGGCTACCGGGCCGAGGATCATCTCGGACCGGTGCAGTATCACTTCGTCCGCGGCATGGTCGGACCCGACACAGCGCCGGGGTGCGGTGTGTTCACCTGGCCGGTGCCGCCGACGCTGGTCACCGAACTGTCGGACCTGTTGGCGGGAGGGCAGTCGTGATCCGAGCAGAAGACCCGGCCGACCGATTGAGCCGACTCCGCGACGGCGGGATCCTCGCCGACACCGACGTCGCGATCACCCGCCGGTTGATGCGACTGGTCGGCGCCCACGTCGAGGACGAGGCGCAGGTGGGGGCCGCGCTGGCCATCCGCGCAGTCCGGATGGGGTCCACCTGCCTTGCGCTGCACCGGGTTCCGGAGATGGTCGACGCGTTGGCCACCGGCCCCGCCGACACCGACGGGCTGGTGCCCGCCGCTGACGTCATCGCCGACGCCCTGTCGGCCAGCGTGCTCGTCCGGGGGAGTGAGAACGGGCCGCTGCGTCCCCTGGTCATGGCCGAATCGGCCGACGGCCCACTGGTTTACCTCCGCAAGTATCACCAACAGGAGGAGGTGGTCCGCGACGCCCTCGACCGGCGGGCGCGCACCCGACCCTCCGCCGACGACCACGCCGTCGCAGCGGTCATCGACGAGGTCTTCGGCGCCACCGGGGACGCGGACGAAGATCTGCAACGCCGTGCGGCGACGATGGCCGCGACCAACTGGACGGTGGTCGTGGCCGGCGGTCCCGGCACCGGCAAAACCTACACAGTCGCAAGGATTCTCACGGTCCTCGACCGACTCGCCGGGGGCGGCGCCCGGATCGGCCTGTGCGCGCCCACCGGCCGCGCCGCCGCCCAACTGCAGGCCGCGGTCTCCGCCGATCCCGCCGCGCCGCCCGACATCCACGCGGTGACCGTGCACACGCTGCTCAAGTGGTATCCCGGCAGCCAACCGAAGTTCGGGCCGACCAACAAGTTGCCCTACGACGTGGTCGTCGTCGACGAGACGTCGATGCTCTCGATGACCGCGATGAGCAAGTTGCTCGAAGCGCTGCGCCCGGACACCCGTCTCGTCCTGGTCGGCGACCCGCACCAGTTGGCGTCGGTCGACGCCGGGGCGGTGCTCGCCGACCTCGTCGAACGTGCCCAGGCGCAGCCGGCACCTCCGGTGGTCATCCTGCGCCGCGAATTCCGTTTCGGCGGCGCCATTTCCCGGGTCGCGCAGGCGATCAACCGGGGTGACGCGGACGCCGTCGTCGACCTGGTGTCCGGCCCGGACTCCGACGTCACGCTCATCGCACCCGACTCACTCGACGCGGTCCGCGACCTCGTCGAGCCCTGGGGCGCCGAGTTGCGCGACGCCGCCCGCTCGGGTGACCAGGATCGCGCACTCGACGCGCTCAACGCACACCGCGTGCTGTGCGCGCACCGCGAGGGGATGTGGGGCGTGGCCGGCTGGTCGCGCCGCGTCGTCGAATGGCTCGCCGAACTGCCGGGACCTCGTGCGGCCGTGCTGGATTCGGTGACCCGCTATCCCGGCCAGCCGCTGCTGGTGACGGCCAACGACCGGCAACTCGGCACGTTCAACGGTGACTGCGGGGTCGTGGTCACCGATCGCGATGCGTCGGGGACACGCGGCGACGGCCTGCGGGTGGTGTTCCGTCGCGGCTCGACGCTCACCGCACTGCACCCGAGTCGGTTGGGAGACGTGATCCCGTTGTACGCCATGACGATTCACCGCAGTCAGGGCAGTCAGTTCGATGCGGTCACCGTCGTCCTGCCACCCGAAGGGTCGGAGCTGCTCACTCGCGAGCTGCTGTACACCGCGATCACCCGGGCCAAGAAGCGCGTGCAGATCGTCGGCGATCCCGACGTGCTGCGCGCCGCGGTGCACCGTCGGGTGCAGCGGGCGAGTGGATTGCGGTCCCCGATCCGAGTGCTCTGAGCGCCGTCAGCCGAGATCCACGCCGCCCGGCACCAGGTCGCGCCGCAGGTAGCATTCCACGCCGAACAACCGCGCCCGACGGTCCGCGGGCAGTGCCATCAGCGCGCGCATCGTCTTGCTGCGCTTCACCTCGGTCTTGTGCGCGGCGATCGCCGCGGCCTTCCGGTCCCGCCACTGCGTCACGTCGAGCACGAGGTCGATCTCCTCATCGGGGGTGCCCGGCAGATAACGGCGCGGAGTGCCGGCCATGATGTCGGACATCACATCCTCCACCATCCACTCCGGAATCGTGACGAAATAGATCGACTTCACCTGCCACGCATCGCCGGACGAGTGGTAGAGCCGGCGATTGGCCGCGGCGTCGGCGGCCACGGTGGCGAGGCGATGCGCGTGGATGTGATCGGGGTGGCCGTAGATGCCGAGTGCGTCGTAGGTGACGATCGCGTCCGGCCGGAGCTGCCGGATGTACTCGGCCAGCGTGTGAACCGGCTCGTCGAACGGAACCGCGCAGAACCGCGGAGCGTGCGGCGCCGAATCCGGGACGTTCTCGTCGGCGTACCCCAGCATGATCGGCGGGCGCGGCAGACCGAGTTCGCGCGCGGCATCCACGAGTTCCCGTTGGCGCCACGTGCCTTCCGCCCACGTGCACATGACGAGATCGGCGTCGCCGCCGCGCGAGGTGTGGCGGGCGATGGTTCCGCCGGTCCACAACGACTCGTCGTCGGGATGAGCGTGCACGAACAGCAGACGGGGAGCAGACACTGCCACCTTTGCTTTCTCTGCGATGCTTCTTCTCCTGGCGGGCGACCCACCTCAGGGTAGCGCCAGCGGCGTCGGTAGACTGCGGCACCGGCATTGGCTGCAGGCGTGCAGGTGACGGAGGTCGATGATGAGCGGACAACCCGAAGTACACGAGTTCCAGGCGGAGACCCGGCAACTGCTGGATCTCATGGTGCACTCGGTGTACTCCAACAAGGACAGTTTTCTTCGCGAGTTGATCTCCAACTCGTCGGACGCGCTGGACAAACTGCGGATCGAGTCGCTGCGCGACAAGGACCTCGAGGTGGACGCCGGCGATCTGCACATCACCCTCGATCCCGACGCCGACAAGCGCACCCTGACCGTCGCCGACAACGGCATCGGCATGTCGCGCGACGACGTCATCGGTCTGATCGGCACCCTCGCGCGATCGGGCACCGCGGAGCTGCGCCGGAAACTGGCCGAGGCGAAGGACGCCGCCGCATCCGAGGAACTCATCGGTCAGTTCGGTATCGGCTTCTACTCGACGTTCATGGTCGCCGACACCGTCACGCTGGTCACCCGACGGGCCGGCGAGTCCACCGGCACGCGCTGGGAATCCACCGGTGACGGCACCTACACCATCGACGACGTCGACGACGCCCCGCAGGGCACCGCGGTCACCCTGACCCTCAAGCCCGTCGACACCGACGACCACCTCTACGACTACGCCGATCCGACCAAGCTGCGGCAGCTGGTCAAGCGCTACTCCGACTTCATCGGCTGGCCGATCCGGATGGACGTCGAGAAGACCGTTCCGCCCGCCGACGACGCCGACGAGGACGCCGAGCCGACCACCGAGGTCGTCACCGAGACCATCAACTCGCAGAAAGCCCTGTGGGCCAAGTCGTCTGACGAGGTGTCGGAGGAGGAGTACAAGGACTTCTACCGTCACGTCAGCCACGCCTGGGACGACCCGCTCGAGGTCATCACCCTCAAGGCAGAGGGCACCTTCGAATACCAGGCGCTGCTGTTCATCCCTTCGCAGGCACCCTTCGACCTGTTCATGCGCGAACACACCTCGGGCATCCACCTGTACGTGAAGCGCGTGTTCATCATGGACGACTGCGAAGAGCTGATGCCCGAGTACCTGCGCTTCGTCAAGGGTGTCGTCGATGCCGCCGACCTGTCGCTGAACGTCTCACGTGAGATCCTGCAGCAGGATCGACAGATCCGCGCGATCCGTCGTCGCCTCACCAAGAAGGTCATCTCCACGGTGAGCGACCTCGCGGCCAACCGCCCCGACGATTACCGCACCTTCTGGGAGAACTTCGGTCGTGTCTGGAAGGAAGGTCTGGTCAACGACCTCGACAACCGCGAAGCGCTGCTGAAGGCGTCGTCGTTCGAATCGACCGATTCCGCCGAGGACCTCACGACGCTCACCGACTACATCGGCCGGATGCGCTCCGGGCAGGACACCATCTACTACATGACCGGTGAGTCCCGGCAGCAGGTCGAGAACTCTCCGCACATGGAGGCCTTCCGCGCCAAGGGCATCGAGATCCTGCTGCTGACCGACCCGGTCGACGAGATGTGGGTGTCGAGCGGTGTGGAGTTCGAGGGGAAGTCGTTCACGTCGATCGCCAAGGGCACCGTCGACCTCGACGAGTTCGACGACGATGCCGACGCGGAAGAGGCGAAGGCCGACAAGGCCAAGCAGGCCGAGGACTTCGCCGGGCTGCTCGGCTGGCTCGGCGACACCCTCGGCGACGACGTGTCCGAGGCGCGCCTGTCCTCGCGCCTCACCGAGTCGGCCGCGTGCCTGGTGGGCGACACCTTCTCGATGTCGCCGCAGTTGGAGAAGCTCTATCGGGCGTCCGGACAGCCGGTGCCGAAAACCAAGCGGGCACTCGAACTGAACGCGGATCACCCACTGATCTCGGAACTGAAGACCGCGTTCGGGGCGTCCGACGACCACAAGGCCCTGGTGCCGACCGCCAAGTTGCTCTACGGGATGGCGGTGATCGCCGAGGGCGGCGAGCTCAGTGATCCGGCCGATTTCGCCAAGATCCTGGCCGGCACCCTGACCACGGCGTTGGGCGTCTCCGAGGGGTGACGGCAGCCGTCGTCTGATCGGGGGACATCGCGCCCGGCAAACTCCGGGTGGGCGTGCCGGGTCGACTAGGGTGAGTCCGATCCGAGCGCAGGTGGTGGAGAAAGGCAGCCGTGAGTCACCCGAACAATCCAGGTCAGCCTGGCAACCCGTACGACCCCACCGAGGGTGCCGGGGCAGCCGGCCAGCCGCAGTCCGGACAACCGGGCTACGGTGTGGACCCGAACGCCGCGTACGGGTCGGCACCCTACGGTGGCGGCCGGCCAGGTGACCCGTATTCGCCCACCGAGGTCGCGCCATCCGGAAATGGTGACGGCCAGGGTTACGCGCCTGCCGGATATCCGCCCTACGGGTACGGCCCCGGGGGTTACGGGCAGCAGGGACCCGGGCAGGGTTATGACCCCCAGACATACGGTCAGCAGAACTATGCGCAGGCGGGATACCCACCCCCCGGGTACGCCCCGCAAAACGCCTGGGGCCAGGGCCGGTACCCGCCGGCCCCGCAGAAGAACCGCCGCAAGCTCTTCCTCTGGTTGACCGGCGTCGCCGCCGTTCTCGTGCTGGCGCTGGTCGTCATCCTGATCGTCGTGACGACCCGCGACAAGGGGCCGGGCGGTTCACCGCAGGCGGCCGTGCAGACGTATCTGGACGGACTCGCGGCGGGCGACGCGAAGAAGGCGCTGTCGGTGATCCGCACGCCGGCGTCGGCGACGTTCCTCACCGACGGGGTGCTCAAGCAGCAGCAGAACATCGCGAAGATCACCGGGATCAATGTCCGCGAGCCCGACAACAACCTCGGCGAGTACGCGACCGTCAAGGCCACCTACGTGTTCGGCGATCGCAACGCCGACGTCGACTTCACCGTGAAGAAATCCGATGGCAGTTGGGTGATCGACAACGGCGCCATCGCCGTCGATGTGGAGAACCTGCGGGCTCCGGATCCCACGCTGTTCGGCACCGACATCGGCAAGGAGACCAAGGTGTACGTGTTCCCCGGGCCGCTGGTCTGGGGATCGAAGAACGCGAACGTCGAAGTCACCGACAAGCAGGCCAAGGACTTTCCCCTCGGACCCACCTCGTCGGCGTACGTGAGCCTGGATGTCGGACTCAGCGACAAGGGGAAGGCCGCGGTCAGCGACGCGATGAACGCCTACTTCGACAACTGTGCGGGTTCGACCCAGCCACGCGCGTCGACGGACCGCCCCGGCTGTGGGCAGTCGATCATCTATCCGGCGACTCCCGGTTCGGTGCGCTGGACGAAGCCCACCGATCTGTCGAACCTCGACTATCGCCTCGACTACGAGGACTCCAGCAAGGTCACGATCTACGGGACCGTGCAATGGTCGGCGACCTTCGTCCCGACCTACGGCAGCACGAACACCGCCACCGACACCGATTTCGTCAGTGGCCAGGTCGACCTGGGTACGTCAACCCCGGTGTTCACCCCGCGCTGACCCTCACGCGCGGCGCACCTGACCGGCCAGCGGATGCGACGACGGCAGGTCCAGCAGCAACGCCACCCCGTCGAGCGGTTCACCGTACGGCGGCCCCACACGGCACCGTGGATGCCGGGCCGTGACGAGTTCGACGAACCGCCGACGGATCTGGTCGTTGCCGCTCAGCACATTTCCCAGCCAACTCACACGGGCCGCAGAATCGGACTGTCCACTTCGATCGAGTGCCGCGGCCACCGAGGTGGCGAGTTCGGCGGCGGCGTGGTCGTTGATGTCGCGCGCAACGACATCGCCGTCACGCGCGGCGGAGTCCACGACAGGCGCGAACGCGGCGGTCCGGGTCACCCGATCGGGATCGCCCTGCAGCACCATGTACAACTCGGGGAGCGGTCCGAACATCTCCACCGCCGCGGCGTACAGACGGGTCTCCGGTCCGCGCCCGTCGAATGCCCGCAGGGCGGCATCGAGCCCGGCACGTCCGATCCAGTACCCGCTGCCCGCATCACCCACCAGATGCCCCCATCCGTCGACGCGCGCCGTCCCCGCCGGGCCGACCCCCAGGGTGACCACCCCCGTGCCGACAGCGGTCACCGCACCGAGTTCAACGCCGTTGGCCGCCAGGTAGGCGGTCACCGAATCGTGTGCCAACGCGACCTGCCGAACACCGAGATGCTCGAGCGCGCTGAGCAATTCGTCCGGTCGTGACGCTTCGGGGGTGAGGCCCGAGACCCCGGCCGCCACGGCATCGACCGTGATGCCGAGCGATTCGGCGAGCATGCTCACCGCGTCGGCGATCTGCCCGACCACGGGCCGGTCGGTGTACACGGGCGGGCCGTCATGGTCGCCGGCCGACCCCGGGCCGACGAGTCGCAGACGTGTTCCGGACTGTCCGCCGTCGACGAGAATGCGTCGCTCCTCGACCAACTCCGACCTCCCGAGACACGCACGCCGTCCCTCCCGGCGGTCACCTGCCAGTCAAGCTACCCCCGTCGTTTGGTCGTCGCCAACAGCCGTGTTCGCCGCGGCCGGTGGGGAACTCACGCGGCGGCGTCCGCCGCCATGGTCAGCGCGATCAGCTCGACGTCGTTGGCGCGGTGGACGGGGTGGATCGGCACGCGGTGACGTCGGGCCTGATCGGTCAGCAGCCGCGCCCAGGCACAGTCGTCCTCGGACAGACCGTCGCGTCCCGGGCGGGTGATCAGGAACGCGACCGTGAGTCCCGGAACGTCGCTGATCGTCTCGTGCAACCGGGTCATCAGGATGTCGGTGAGTGCGCCGTCGGGTTCCGGCGGAAGCGGCAGTTGATTCAGCGCCGGGACGATCCTCCGGTCGGTGTCGACGAACGCGAACCACAACAGCGACTCGCTGAAGCCCAGGCGTCCCATCAACGCACGCCAGCGCTGGCGTAGGTCCTGAGCGCACTCGATCGGCTCGGACGCGGTCTCGATGGCGGGAATCGGGGTGTTATCTGGTGTCATGCACCGATCGTCACCCCGATCCGGCCAGTCGAGGCCGGCTGCGTCCACAGGCGCGTGGACCTGTGGATACCGGGGTTGCGGATCGGTCTCCGGTGTGGTGGTGGCAGAACCGGTGTGCCGGGGCTGACAGACTTGGGGTCATGGGCGTACTCACACCGTTGGCCGTCAAGATCGGCTCGATCAGTTGGATGCCGCGATTGCTCCCGCAGATCGTCTACTGCGACAACCTGGTTCAGCGCGCGACGGGGCAGCGCGTCGGGTTGCTCGACATCGCGGGGCTACCCAACATCACCCTGCGGGTCGCCGGCCGGCGCAGTGGCATCATCCGCAGCACCCGGCTGCTCGCCGTTCCCGTCGACGACGACTGGCTGATCGCCGGCTCGTACTTCGGCGGCCCCGACACGCCGCAATGGGTGCACAATCTCCGTGCTGCGGGCGCAGCCGAGGTCGGCAGGCACGGTCGAACCGCGTCGATGACCGCCCGGGAACTCGACGGCGACGACCGGGCGGCGGCCTGGGAACAGCTGCGGTCGGTCTGGCCGAACTTCGACCTTTACGTCACGCGCACCGATCGCACGATCCCCGTCTTCCGGCTCTCGCCCGTCGCGGCCTGACGCGCAGGTCAGGCCCCGCGGAACTCGGGCGGACGCTTCTCGAAGACGGCGCTGATGGCCTCGGTGAGATCCTCGCTCGGCAGGAACGCGGCATTCCAGGCGGCGACATACCGCAGACTGTCCTGCACCGCGCTCGTCCGCGTGTGGTCCAGCACCGACTTGACGCCCTGCACGACCAGAGGGGGATTGGCGGCGATCTCGCCGGCGGTCGCGCGCGCTGCGGCCAGCACCGCGTCCCGATCCGGCAGCACATCGTTGACCAGCCCGATGCGCGCGGCATGATCGGCGCCGATGTCCTTGCCGGTCAGAGCGAGTTCGCGCAGATGGCCGTCGCCGATGATCGCGGGCAGGCGCGCGAAGCTGCCGACGTCGGCGACCATCGCGACCTTCACCTCGCGCACGCTGAACTTGGCGTCGGCGCTCGCGTAGCGGATGTCGGCCGCACTGATCAGATCGACGCCGCCGCCGATGCACCAGCCGGCGATGGCCGCGACCACCGGTTTGCGGCAGTCCGCGACGGCGGTGATCGACGCCTGCATGTGGCGGATGGTGTCGTGGAAAGTGGTGCGGGGACGCGCTTTTGCGTTCTCACCGAGCACCGGTCCCAACTCACCGCCCATCGCCGCGAGGTCGAGACCGTACGAGAAGTTCGGGCCGGCGCCCGCGAGCACGATGGCCCGCACGTCGTCGTCGCGGTCGAGTTGGGCAAAGATCTCGGGCAGTTCCCGCCAGAAATCCGGGCCCATCGCGTTGCCCTTACCCGGTCCGACGAGGGTCACCTCCGCGACGTGGTCGGAGATGGAGACCTCGAACGCTGTCCACTGTTGGTCGCTCATCTGCATGAGGTTACCGGTCGGTCAGGACATCGGAAGCGGCATACCGCCGTCAACCTATGGTTGACGGCGGACATTCGTCAACCTACTGTTGACGCATGTCCGAAGAACGCACGAAACTCGTCAACGTCCGCATCGACGACCTCATCGATGGCATCCGGAAGGTGCACTCCGACCCGCTCGAGCAGCTCTCGGACGCCGTGGTCGCCGGCGAGCATCTCGGTGACCTCGCCGACGCTCTCATCGGGCATTTCGTCGACCAGGCCCGTCGCGCCGGAGCGTCGTGGACGGCGATCGGGTCGAGCATGGGCGTCAGCAAACAGGCGGCGCAGAAACGCTTCGTCGGACAGGCGCCCGCCGCGCCCGCCGAGTCGGCGTCGAACCCGTTCGCCCGCTTCACACCTCGGGCGCGCAATGCCGTGGTGACCGCCCACAACCTGGCCGTGGCCGACGCTTTCGAGTATGTGACGCCCGCCCTGTTGGCGCGAGGTGTTCTGGGCGAGGACAAGTCGTTCGGGGTGTCGGTGCTGCGCTCGTGCGGTGCCGACATAGATGTCGTGGCACAACAGCTTTCGCAGGTCGCCGATGATCGGAGGCGAATTGCCCCGGCGGCGATGGTGCCGTACGACGACGCCGCCAAGACGGTCCTGGAACAGACCGTGCAGTCGGCGGTGCGTCTGGGCCACAACTACGTCGGGACGGAGCATCTGCTGATCGCACTGTTCGCCGACGTGGAGGTCGGCGAGATCCTGACCGGAGCCGGAGTGGATGCCGAGTCGTTCGAGAGCGCCGTCACCGACCAGCTGTCTGAGCTGACTCGCGGGTGAGTGTTCTTCTGCCGGTGAGGATTCCCTTGACTCACCCTTGTGCCCGCGGCCCGGACACCGCATAGCGGGCACACACGAACGCGCTGTTGCGATCCACCTCCAGTAACTCGAGGTCGAACCGTCGAGGAAACAGTGGCCGTCCCGACCCCAGCGTGACCGGAGCGATGTTCACGACGATCTCGTCGAGCATCCCGGCTTCCGCGAACTGCGCGGCGAGGTCGCCGCCACCCACCACCCACACGTCCTTGCCGCCCGCGGCCTCGAGCAACCTCGCGCGCATCTCGGCCGGCGGCCCCGACACCATCTCGACGGAGTCGGCCACCGGCGCGGGGTCGCGGTGGGTGAAGACGAAGCACGGAATCTCGTACGGCCACGGATTCCCCTGCTCCACTTCGTGATCGAGCACCCATCGATAGGTGGTGGCGCCCATGGCCAGCGCTCCGATATCGGCGATGAACGCGGTGTAGTTCATCGGGCCGTCCTCGTCGATCGGTTGGCTCAGCAGCCAGTCGAGTGAATCGTGGTCATCGGCCAGGTAGCCGTCGAGCGTGGTCGCGGTGTAGTAGCAGAACCGCGGCGCGCGGTCGTCGTCGGTCATGGGAGAACCTCCGGGTTCGGTCGTCGCTTCAGTATCCATCCCCGCCCGGGCGTCCACGCACGGCAAGCAACCACACCCGGGTATACATATTTCACGAAATGTCTACTGAATCGTTGACACAGGTCGCAGCGCCCGTCTCTAATGATCCGGTGACCTACGACACAATCATTCGCAACGCGCTGTGGTTCGACGGGACGGGGGCGCCGGGGCGGGTTCGCACCGTCGGTCTCCGCGACGGCCACGTGGCCACGGTCTCCGCCACCGGGCTCGACGACCCGGATTGTCCCGAGGTCATCGACGCCGACGGTCTCTGGTTGATGCCCGGCATGGTCGACGTGCACACCCATTACGACATCGAGGTCCTCGCGCAACCGTCGCTGTCGGAGTCGTTGCGGCACGGCGTCACCACCGTTCTGGTCGGGTCCTGCTCCCTGTCCACGATTCATGTCGACGGCACCGACGCCGGGGATCTGTTCGGCCGGGTCGAGGCGATTCCGCGCGAACACGTGATAGCCACCGTGGACGCGCAGAAGACATGGTCGACACCCGCCGAATACATCGAGGCGCTCGAATCCCGTGCCCTCGGCCCCAACATCGCCGCGTTCATCGGTCACTCCGACATGCGTACCGCCGTCATGGGACTCGACCGGGCGACCCGGAAATCGGTGCGGCCCAAGGCGTCCGAGATGGCGCAGATGGAACGCTGGCTGCGCGAGGCGATAGACGCCGGATTCGTCGGGATGTCCTCGCAACAACTGCTTTTCGACAAACTCGACGGCGACACCTGTCGATCCCGCACGCTGCCGTCGACATATGCGAAGCCCCGGGAACTCCGTCGCCTGAAGTCCATTCTGCGCAAGACCGGCCGCATCCTGCAGTCCGGGCCGGACATTCAGAATCCGCTCAACGTCGGCTCCCAGGCGTTCACCTCGGTCGGCTTCCTGCGCCCGCAGCTGCGGACGAGCCTTCTGTCGGCCGCCGACATCAAGGCCAACCCGTACGCGATCAAGATCCTGGGACCGCTTGCCGCACTGGTCAATCGGCTCGGCGGGGACTTCCGGTGGCAACACCTGCCCGTCCCGTTCGAGGTCTATGCCGACGGCATCGATCTGGTGATCTTCGAGGAATTCGGTTCGGGCGCAGCAGCACTCCACCTCAAAGAGGAGATCGCGCGCAACGAGCTGATGCGCGACGAGGACTATCGCCGCCGGTTCCGCAAGGACTACGAGTCGAAATACGGTGTCCGCGTGTGGCACCGCGATTTCTTCGATGCCGAGATCGTCGCGTGTCCCGACGCGTCGGTGATCGGGAAATCGTTCGGGCAGGTCGGGGTCGACCGCGGCGGGGTCCATCCGGTGGACGCATTCCTCGATCTCGTCCTCGAGCACGGTACCCGACTGCGTTGGCGGACAACCATCTCCAATCACCGCCCCGAAGTCCTCAAGCAGCTGGCGGCCGAGCCGGGCGTCCATATCGGCTTCTCCGACGCGGGCGCCCATCTGCGTAACATGGCGTTCTACAACTTCGGGCTCCGCCTGCTGCGGCACGTCCACTCCGCCGAGCAGGCCGGGACACCATTCCTGGACACCGCCACCGCGATCCACCGGCTGACCGGGGAACTCGCCGACTGGTATCGCATCGACGCCGGGCACCTGCGTCCCGGCGACCGCGCCGACCTGATTCTCGTCGACCCCACGAAGCTCGACGCCTCACTCGATGCGTACGCGGAGGCACCCGTCGAGGCCTACGGCGGCATGCAGCGCATGGTCAACCGCAACGACGACACCGTCGTCGCGGTATTCGTCAGCGGCCGCAAGGTCTTCGACCACGGCACACCCACCGACATCGTCGGCACCGAACGCACCGGGCAGTTCCTCACCTTCGATGGCCGCGCGCCCGCGGTCCGACCCGAACTCGCGGCGCCGACCCCGGCGCTGCCACAACGCGATCTCGCCGATGTCGGGTGATCAGCGATGAGCACCGACATCGCCGAATCCGCGACCACCGACGCTGCGACGATCGTGAAAGGGCTCTGGGCGGCCCTCGGGCAACGGGATTGGGACGCCATGGCGCCCTTCCTCGCCGACGACTGCATCTATCTCGACGTGCCGTTCGGACCGGCGCTCGCCGCGCGCGGTCCCGTCGATATCGTCAAACGCATAAAGATCGCGTTCGAACCCTTGGCCTCCTACACCAACCACGACGGAACCCTCGTCGCGACCGGTGACGACGTCATCTACGAACACTCCGAGACCTGGACATGGCCGACCGGAGAGGTCGCGGTCCTGCCGTTCGTCAGCGTGCACAAGGTCGTCGGCGGCAAGATCTCGCTGTGGAAGGACTACTGGGACTCGCCGACGCTCGTCAACAGTGCGCCACCCACCTGGATGGAGGATCTCGCCACCGCCGACACCAGCTGGGTGTTCGACGCGACCGGCCTGGTCTGAACCCGCAGGTGATCAGTCGCGGGTGAGCCGGGGGAGCAGCGCCTTGGTCTTCTCCTCGGTCCACCCCGGCGGCTCCAGGATCTGGGCCCACGCGTACGGGATGGCCGACAGGTAGTCGTGGCCGTGTCCGTCGGGCACGCTGGTGGACACCGCCATGTCGGCGGACACCTGCAGGAACGTCACGAACGGGATCCAGTGGGTGGACGACAGGACGTCGCGACCGCGCGGTTCCTTCAGCCAGTCCGGCTCGTTCAGGATCAGACGCGGACTCCACCACGTGATCGGATCGCTGGCGTGCTGGAGGTAGACGACACGCGTCTGCTTCCACGGTGCGTCGGGCCGCGCCAGGTCTTCCTGGTCGGCGATGAACCGGACGTGTTGGCCGTTGTCGTAGATGGGCTGCCACTGCGGGCTGCCCGCGTCCCGGTTGCGTGTGGTGTCGTTCCACAGCGTGTTGTTGAAGGTGGGGCCGCTGAACAGCGCCCCGTCGGTGCGCGCGGACACGGTCTGGATGGTGCCGAATGCCGCCTCGCCGGCAAAGGACCCCAGACTCTCGCCGAACACGACCAGCTTGGGCCGCTCCGCTTCCGGGATCGCCCGGACACGCTCGTCGACCGCCTCGAACAACGCCTGACCGGCCTGCCGGGCCCGTTCCTTGTCGACCAGGAACGAGATCCAGCTCGGGAGATAGGAGTACTGCATGCTCACCGTGGCGATGTCGCCGTTGTACATGTACTCCAGCGAATCGACGGTCGCCTTGTTCACCCAGCCGCTGCCGGTCGACGATCCCACGACGACCACCTTGCGTTTCAGACCACCGGTGCGCTCGAGTTCCTGGGCGGCGAGATCGGCGGTCTCGCGGATGGTGTCGGCCGAATCGAGTCCGGCGTAGACGCGAATCGGTTCGGTGGCCGGCGTCCCGTTGAACAGCGTGAGCGCGCCGACGTCGGGGCCGCGCGAGACGAAGACGCGCCCCTCGCGTCCGAGTGAATCCCAGGTCACCAGCGATCCCGGTCCACCCGAGCGCAGCTCGGAGGTGGGCGGAGAGTTGTCGGCCTTGGTCTCGTTGTTGGCCGCCGCGAAACTCGAGTTCAGCGCGTCCATCACATTCGAGACGATCACACCGTTGAGCAGGAACACCGTCAGAATCACGACCAGCGCGGCACCGACCACCGCCGAGACCCGTGGTGGTGCAATGCGGTTGAGCTGACGGATCGCCCACCGGACGGCCGACGCGAACAGCTGTCCGAGGGTCATCAGCAGAAGGAACACGATCACGGCGACGATCGCGATCGTCGGGTATGCATGCCAGCCGAGATGGTCGACGCCCATGATGTCGCGGATGTCGTTCTGCCACATCGAGAACCAGATCAGCATCAGCACGGTGCCGACCACCGCGACTCCGGCCATGGTCAGCCAGTACTCGCGGGCCGCGCTCGGCCACCGTCGGTCGCGCGAGATCATGAATCGTGCGAGCCAGGCGAGGAAGACGCCGAGGCAGTATCCGATCGCGGCGGACGCGCCGCTCACCAGACCCTGGAACAGGGCGTCGCGGGGCAGGAGCGACGGCGTCATGGACAGCCAGAGAAAGACCAGGGCCATGACCATGCCCGCGAAGGAGTAGCGCTGGAGATGACGGCGCCACCAACTGGGCCGCGGTGCCTCCTCGGTGCGCTCGGTGGCGGTATCGGTTGCGGGGGTACTGCTCTCAGAATCCACCGAGTGCTCCTACGGGTCGTCAGCCCGCACAGAGTACCAGCAGTCGCCCCGGCCCACCGCACGCCACATCAGTTGAGACGATCACCCGTGCCGGGGTCGAACAGATGAACCGCGCTGTCGGCCTGCCGCAGGCGAAGACCTTCTCCGAGCTTGGCGGGCGCCCGCTGAGACGATCGCGCGACCAGCATGACCGGATCGCCGTCGAGGGTGGTGATCGACGGGTCGTCGACCTTGGCGTACACATAGGTCTCGCTGCCCAGCTCCTCGAGCAGGGCGACCTCGGCGTTGATGCCGTGGGTGTCGTCTCCGAGGGCCAGATGTTCCGGGCGGATGCCGACGATCACGGTGTCGAGTCCGGAGCGGCGCAGCGCGGCGGAGGTCTCGGCGTCGAGATCCACCGTGGCGCCGGCGACCGCGATCGAGTCGTCGTGAACGGGCGCGGTGAACAGATTCATGGCGGGCGATCCGATGAATCCGGCGACGAACGCATTGATGGGACGGTCGTACAGTTCCGTCGGCGACGAGAACTGCTGCAGCACACCGTTGCGCAACACCGCGACCCGATCGCCCATCGTCATCGCCTCCACCTGATCGTGGGTGACGTACACCGTCGTCGTCCCGAGGCGACGCTGCAGTGCGGCGATCTCGGTGCGGGTCTGCACGCGCAACTTCGCGTCGAGGTTCGAGAGCGGCTCGTCCATGCAGAACACCTGCGGTTCCCGCACGATCGCGCGCCCCATGGCGACACGCTGGCGCTGGCCTCCGGACAGCTTCGCAGGCTTACGGTCGAGATAGTCGGTCAGGTCGAGCAGGCGGGCCGCCTCGGCCACCTTCTGCTTGCGTTCCTCGGCCGAGACACCCCGCATCTTGAGCGCGAACCCCATGTTCTCGCCGACGGTCTTGTTCGGGTAGAGGGCGTAGTTCTGGAACACCATGGCGATGTCGCGGTCCTTGGGGGCGACGCCGACCATGTTCGCCCCGCCGATGCGGATCTGGCCCGAGTCGATCTCCTCCAGACCGGCCAGCATGCGCAGTGCGGTGGATTTGCCCGAGCCGGACGGGCCGACCAGGACGACGAACTCGCCGTCCTCGATGTCGAGGTTCAGCCGGTCGACGGCGAGTTTCTCCGCGCCGGGATAGACGCAGCAGGCGTTGTCGTAGGTGATGGATGCCATGGGATGTTCTCCTGGAATCTGAGGGGGAAGTGGTTGGTGGACGAGCTATTTGATCGCTGCTACTTGATGGCGCCGAACGACAGACCGCGGACCAGTTTGTTCTGGGCGATCCAGCCGCAGATCACGACCGGGAGTGCGGCGAGCACCGACGCCGCCGACAGTTGCGCCCAGTACAGACCTTCGCCGGACATGAACCCGGTCAGGAAGACCGGCATGGTCTGGGCATTGACCGCCGTCATGGTGACGGCGAAGAAGAACTCGTTCCACGAGAAGATGACGCAGATGAGCGCGGTGGCCGCGATGCCCGGCGAGATGAGCGGCAGGATCACCTCCCGGACCGAGGTCCACAGGCTGGCGCCGTCGATGCTCGCGGCCTCCAGGAGTTCTCCGGGGACCTCGAGGAAGAACGACCGCATCATCCACACCGCGATCGGCAGGTTCATCGCGGTGTACAGGATGATGAGCGTCCAGATGTTGTCGAGCATGCCGAGCCGGCCGACGATCACATACAGCGGGATGATCGCCGCGACGATCGGCAGCATCTTGGTGCTGATGAAGAAGAACAGCGCGTCCTGGGTCTTGCGGACGGGACGTAGCGACAACGCGAACGCGGCCGGAACACCCAGTGCCAGAACCAGAATGGTCGACACGATGGTCGAGAACAGCGAATTGAGCAGCGGGGTACCGATGCCCGACTCGAACACCGTGCGGAACTGCTCGAGCGTCGGCGTGAAGATGAACGTGGGCGGGTCGGTCGCCGCCTGGCTCTCCTTCTTGAACGCGGTCAGCACCATCCACAGCACGGGAAAGAAGAAGCCCAGCGCCAGAATCCAGGTGATCACCGTGAGCAGGGTCTGCTTCGGGTCGCGGTGACGATGGACGTCGACCGGCGGTGCCGGCGTGTGCGAGGTGGGTGGTCGGTTCAGGGTGGTGGTCATCAGGCTGCCTCCTCGGTTCCGCTGAAGCTCTTGAAGATCAGGCGCAGTGCCAGTGATGCGACGACGATGGTGCCGACCACCGTGACCACGCCCATCGCGGCCGCCTGCCCGATGTCGAATCCGAGGAAGGCGCGCTGATAGATGTAGAACGGCAGGTTCGAGCTCGCGACGCCCGGCCCGCCGGAGGTCATCATGTAGACGGCGTCGAACGTGTTGACCAGGTAGATGGCTCCCAGCACGGTGCCGAGTTCGATGAACCGCCGCAGATGGGGCAGGGTCAGTTCGCGGAACAACCGAAAGCTGGTGGCGCCGTCGACCCGCGCGGCCTCCTGGATGTCGTGCGGCATCGACTGCAGTCCGGCCAGGATCAGCAGCATCATGAAAGGTGTCCACTGCCAGACCAATTCGGCGATGACACTGCACAGCGGGTACTGACTGAGCCAGTCGGTGTGGATGCCCAGCGGACTCAGCGCCCAGTTGACCAGGCCGTTGGTCGGGGAGAGCAGGCTGGTCTTCCAGAGCAGCGCCGCCGCCACCGGCGTGACGAGGAACGGGGTGATCAGCAGGGTGCGAACCACGCCGCGGCCGACGAACTTGCGGTCGAGCAGCAGCGCGAAGATCAGCCCGAGGATGACCGACGCGACTACCGTCCCGCCGATCAGCAGCACGGTGTTGAGCGTGACGTGCCAGAACTGCAGGTCGGTGAAGACGGCGATGTAGTTGTTGAGCCCGACGAACTCTCGCGATCCGGGCCGGACCAGGTTCCACGACTGCGTGGAGTAGAACAGCGTGAACAGGAACGGGATCTGCGTGACGACGATCATGAAGACCAGCGCCGGCAACAGCGGTCCCCGACGCCGCCAGGCTTCGGCTCGCGTGATGTGGTCGCGTCGCGAGCTCAGCGATGGTCCTTCGGGCGCCGGCCCGGCGCCCGGTTCGACAAGTGCGGTGGCCACGTGCCTCACCTCTCGTTTCGGTATGTCTTGCCGACGGTCTCGGCGTATTTCTGGCTCTGGGCAAGTGCCTGATCGACACTGATCTGTCCGGCGATGGCTGCCGAGATCTGTTGGCTGACGCGGGTTCCGAGATCCTGGAACTCGGGAATCGCCAGGAACTGGACTCCGGTGTAGGGCACCGGCTGCAGTGTGGGTTCGAGCTGGTTCGCCGCCTTCATCGCGGACAACGTCGGCTCGGCGAACGGCTTGGCGATCGCCTGGTACTCGGGCAGCTGATAGGTCGAGAGCCGGCTGCCGGGCGGAACATGTGTGGCACCAAGTGTTTTCGCGACGTGGGCGATGTAGTCGCGGTTGGTCATCCAGTCGATGAACTTCCATGCCTCGTCGCGCTTGTGGCTGCTGGTGGGGATCCCCAGCGACCACGTGTAGAGCCAGCCGTTGTCGCCCTTGGCCATACTCGGCGCAGGCAGATATCCGACGTCACCGGCGATGGTGGAGGTGTCGGGGCTCTCCAGGACCGACACGGCCGACGTCGCGTCGTACCACATCGCGGTCTGCCCCTGCGACATCAGGTTTCCGCATTCCTGGAAGCCCGACGACGCGGCGCCCGGTTCGCCGTAGCGGCGGACGGTGTCGACGTAGAAGTTCACCGCGGCCTTCACTTCGGGGCTGGTGAGCTGGGCATTCCAGTTCTCGTCGTACCATCGTCCGCCGAAGGCATTGATCACCGTGTCGAGCGGTGCGAGCACCTCGCCCCATCCCGGCTTGCCGCGCAGGCAGATTCCGTAGGTGTCGCCGCGGTTGAGCTTCGCCGCCGCCTCGGCCACCTGGGGCCAGGTCGGCTCGGCCGGCAGGGACACCCCTGCGTCGGCGAACATCTTCTTGTTGTACATGAGGAACGACGACTCTCCGTAGAACGGAGCGGAATACATCGAACCCTTGTACGAGAGTGCATCTTTCAGCGTCGGGATGAAGTCGTCGGCATCGTAGGACGCGTCCGCGGACATGTACGGCGAGAGATTGACCAGCCATCCGTTCTCGGCCCACATCGGCGTCTCGTAGTTGCTGATCATCACCACGTCGAACTCGCCGCCGCCGGTGGCCACCGACGCGGTGATCTTGGCCCGTGCCTGGTTTTCCGACAGGGTGACGAACTTGAGCTTGATCCCGGGGTTCTGCTGCTCGAACTGGCCGGACAGTTTCACCGCGTCGGTCATCTGGGAGTTGGACACCATCGCGATGGTGACCGAATCGCCACCGCCGCCGGTGAGGGAACCGGCTCCCGAACAGCCGGCCAGGACCAGTGTCAGTGCGGCACCGACGGCCAGCGATGCACGCATGCGTCGGGTGCGTCCCGACAATCGTCTGATCCGTGAGCGCATGGAGTGCTCAGGGGACATCAGTCTGTACCTTTCTGTTGGGCGACAAGCCATTGCGCGGTCGCCACGTCGGTCACGAGGATGGTCGCGTAGCCGCCGCGCAGAGCGCCGAGGATGGAGTCCCGGCGATGTTCTCCACCGGAGACGAGAATGCTCGTGGGACAGGCGCGGACGGCGTCGAGCGGCACCGAGACGGTGCGGTCGACGAGACTCGAGGCCACCGACTTCCCGTCGGCGTCGTAGAAGCGGCCCCCGATCTCACCGACCGCACCGAGGTCCTCGAGTTCGTCGAGGACCACGGCGTCGATGTAGGCACCCTCGAACAGGGTGGTGGAGGTGGAGACCGAACCGACACCGAAGAGCATGACGTTTGCCGCTCGCGCCGCCGAGAGCGCCTGGGAGAGAATCGAATCACGCTCGAGGGCGGCCACGGTCTCCGGGTCCGCGTAGAGCGGCGCCACCAGGCGCATCGGCCGGGCGTGCAGCCGCTCGGAGAGACGGGACAGGGCATGATCGACCCCGGTGTGGTACTCGACAGAGGTCATCGAACCGTCCATCTGCACCACCTGCTGGCAGGAGGCGTTGCCGGGCATCGCGTCGGCGACCGCCACTTGTTCGGGGCCCCAGGTGAAACCGACGATGTCGGTGGGTTGCACGCGACGGGCCAGTACGGACGCGCCGGCACGGCCGAGTGCCGCGTTGCCCGACGGTGACCCGTCGGCGGTCTCGTCGATGACCAGCACCTCGCTGAGTCCGAATGCGTCCTCGGTGGCCTGCTCGACGTCGGTGTGGATCGACGAACTGAGGTGGCCGGGCGCGGTCACCGTGACCTGAACCAGACCTTGGGCACGCGCTCGTGCGATCAACCGTCCCGCGGTGGGCCGTGACACCCCGAGCCGCCCGGCGATCTCGGCCTGGGTGAGCCCTTCGAGGTGGTACATCGTCGCGGCACGCACCAGGAGCCGCAGATCGTGCCCGGTGTCGGGACTGGTCGCGGTCGGTTTGGTCACCATGATGAAACCTCTCGTCTCGACGTCGTGAGCATTTGCTCACTAGCGGTGAATATGCTCAATACGCTAACATCGCCGATGTGATCCAGGCAACAGTGAATGACCAACGTGATCCGACGATCACCACGATGCGAGCGAGTGTCCTGCATCCCGGCGGGCGGCTGACCGTCGAGACGCGACCCGTGCCGGAACCGGGAAACGCCCAGGTCCTGGTCCGGATCGCGGCCGTGGGTGTGTGTGGTTCCGACACGCACTACCTGCGGCACGGACGCATCGGTGACCACGTCGTCGACACACCGCTGATCCTCGGCCACGAGGCGTCCGGCGTCATCGTGGGCGTCGGAGCGGGCGTCTCGTCGTCCCGCATCGGTGAACGGGTGTCGATCGAGCCCCAGGCGCCGGACCCGGCCACGGACGAGAGTCGGCGCGGTCTCTACAACCTGTGCCCGCACATGCGGTTCTTCGCGACGCCACCGGTCGACGGTGCGCTCGCGGAGTATGTGACCATCGGGTCGGCGTTCGCCCATCCCGTCCCCGACGAGATCAGCGACGAGGTGGCCGCGCTCTTCGAGCCGCTGTCGGTGGCCATCGCCGCACTTCGCAAAGCGGCTGTCGGCATGGGGGATTCGGTCCTGATCGCCGGCGCCGGGCCGATCGGCCTGATGTGCGTCCAGGTGGCGGCGGCCGCGGGTGTCACCCGGATCGTCGTCAGCGAACCCGATCCCATCCGCCGGGAAACCGCCGGCGCCTTCGGTGCGACCGAGGTGGTCGAACCCGGATCGCCGGTCACGCCCACCGACGCGTTCGTCGACGCGAGCGGAGCTCCGGCGGCGGTCGCCGCGGGTATCCGGCTGCTCCGGCCGGCCGGCCGAGCCGTCCTGGTGGGTATGGGCGCCGACGAGATGACCCTGCCGGTCTCGCTGATCCAGAATCGGGAGATCGTCCTCACCGGGGTGTTCCGATACGCGAACACGTGGCCGGCCGCGACGGCCTTGGCAACGTCGGGTCGCGTCGACCTCGCCGCCATGGTCACATCACGACACGGCCTCGACGACGTGGCGGCCGCGCTCGACGCCGACCGTACCCCCGGCAGCATCAAGGCCGTCGTCTATCCCGGCGTCGCCCACCACCCCCACCAACCTCCCCCCGAGGAGCCCGCTTGCGAGACCAACGTTCCAAACGACGGGCAGAAAGAGGCTGACAATGACTGACACCCACCCCCTCACAGACGCCGCGTTGCCCACCATCGACACGATTGCCGTTCCCTCCTACGACCGGGCCGGGTTACGCACGGGCATCGTCCATTTCGGCGTCGGTGGATTCCATCGGGCCCATCAGGCCATGTATCTCGATCGGCTGCTCGAACTCGGCGACGCGTCAGGGTGGGGGATATGCGGCGTCGGGGTCCGCCCCCCGGACACCGCGATGCGCGACGCTCTCGCCCCGCAGGACGGCCTGTACACGCTCACCCTCAAGCACCCCGACGGCGCCGTGGAGCGACGGGTGATCGGCTCGATCGTCGAATACCTCTATGCCCCCGATGATCCCGAGGCGGTGATCGAGAAGCTCGCGTCCCCGGACACCGAGGTCGTGTCGCTGACGGTGACCGAGGGTGGATACAACTTCTCGCCGTCCACCGGCGAGTTCGACGCAACCAACCCCGACATCGTCGCCGACCTGGCCGACGATGCGGTGCCCCGCACCGTGTTCGGACTCGTCACCGAGGCCGCGGCGCGGCGCCGGACCCGGGGCGTCGGATCGTTCACGGTGATGTCCTGCGACAACATCCAGGGCAACGGCGAGGTGGCACGCACCACCTTCCTCGCCTTCGCGCGGTTGAAGGATCCGGCGGTCGCGGAGTGGATGGCCGAACACACCTGCTTCCCGAACTCGATGGTCGACCGGATCACTCCCGCCACCCCACCGGATCTCCGTGCGGAGGTCGCCGAACAGACCGCGATCGACGATCGGTGGCCGGTGGTCGCCGAGCCCTTCACCCAGTGGGTACTCGAAGACCACTTCTCCATGGGGCGACCGGAACTCGAATCGGTCGGTGTGCAGGTCGTCGACGACGTCACGCCGTACGAGTTGATGAAACTCCGGTTGCTCAACGCCAGTCACCAGGCGCTCTGCTACTTCGGGTATCTGCTCGGCCACCGCTACGTGCACGACGCGACCACGGACCCGCTCATCCGAACACTGTTGCAGCGCTACATGTCCGAGGAGGGGCGCCCGACCCTGCAGCCGGTCCCCGGGGTCGATCTCGACGACTACACCGCGACGCTCATCGAACGGTTCTCCAACCCGGCCATCGCCGACACCATCGCGCGGCTGTGCCAGGATTCCTCCGACCGTATCCCCAAGTGGCTCGTCCCGGTGATCCGCGAACGGCTCGACGCCGACGGCGATGTCGCGCTCGCCGCCGCCGTCGTCGCGAGCTGGACCCGATACGCCGAAGGTGTCGACGAGAACGGGGAGCCGATCGAGGTCGTCGACCCGCTGGCCGACCGGCTCGTCCCGCTGGCGCAGGAATCCCGCACCCGCACACTGGCGTTCGTCGCCGACCGGGACCTGTTCGGTGATCTGGTCGACGACGAACGGTTCACCCGACCCTACCTGTGGGCGCTGGAGTCGTTGCGCCACAAGGGAGCCCACGCGACGCTCTCCGAGCTGCTGTCATGACCCTGGTCGCCGGGGTGGATTCGTCCACGCAGTCCTGCAAGGTCGTGATCTGCGATGCCGACGACGGCCGGATGCTCCGCACGGGAACGGCCGCCCACCCGCCGGGTACCGAGGTGAACCCCGAATGCTGGTGGGAGGCCTTGCAGCAGGCGATCTCGGCGGCCGGAGGACTCGACGACGTCGCTGCGATCTCGGTCGGCGGACAGCAGCACGGGCTGATCTGCCTCGACGCCGACGGAGCGGTGCTGCGGGATGCGTTGTTGTGGAACGACACCCGGTCCGCGACGGCGGCCGCCGACCTCGTCGACGACCTGGGCGGTCGCGACGCCTGGGCGGAGTCGGTCGGGCTGGTGCCGGTTGCCTCGTTCACCGCGGCGAAGTTGCGCTGGGTTGCCGACCACGAACCCGACGTCGCCGACGCCACCGCCGCGGTGTGCCTGCCGCACGACTGGCTCACCTGGCGGTTGCGTGGGGAGCGCGACGTCGCATCGCTGACGACCGACCGCAGCGACGCGTCGGGCACCGGCTACTTCTCCGCCGCCGCGGACGCCTACCGGACAGATCTGCTCGCCGTCGCCTTCCGTGGACGACAACCGCATCTGCCGCGGGTGGTGGCTCCCGGAGATCGGGCGGGACGGACGGCGACTGGTGCCGTGCTGGGGCCGGGTGCCGGCGACAATGCCGCTGCCGCACTCGGTCTCGGCGCCGGCCCGGGCGATTGCGTGGTGTCACTGGGCACCTCGGGCGTGGTGAGCGCGGTGACCGACACCGCGCCGCACGACGGGCGCGGGCTCGTGGCGGGATTCGCCGATGCCACCGGACGCCACCTGCCGCTCGTCTGCACGCTCAACGGTGCGCCGGTGCTGGCGTCGACGGCGGCGATGCTCGGCGTCGACCTCGCGGAGTTCGGACGCCTCGCTCTCGACGCCTCTCCGGGAGCGGACGGGCTGGTGATGGTGCCGTACTTCGCCGGTGAACGATCCCCGAATCTGCCCGACGCCACCGGATCGCTGGTCGGCATCACCGGCCGCAACTGGACGCCCCCGAATGTCGCCCGCGCGGCGGTCGAGGGCCTGCTGTGTTCCCTCGTCTATTGCAGGGAGCTGATCGAGCGGCAGGGCATCGTCGTCGATCGGGTCCTGATGGTCGGCGGCGGGGCCCGGTCGGAGGCCGTTGCGGCGACGGCGCCCGGACTCTTCGGACGGTCGGTGGTGATCCCGGAGCCGGGTGAGTATGTCGCGATCGGTGCCGCACGTCAGGCGGCGTGGGCACTGACCGGGGAGTTGCCGGTCTGGCCGATCGCCACCGAGTCGAGGGAGGTCGGCGATCACACCCCCGAGGTCTACGATCGCTACCGCACCGCGGCCGACCTCGTGCTCGACCGCACCCCCGTCACCCGGTGAACGTTCCTGCCCCGGTGATCAGCGGCAGGTCCAGCGTGGTGAGAATCCCGGCCGGCCCCTCGATCACCGCGGGGATCGCGTTCACGATGCGCCCCGCCGCGGCCACGATGGCCGCGTGATTGTGATCGCCGCGCTCGCTGGTGGGACAGATGTCGACCCGATACGACGGCTCGCCGACGATCTCCACGCGATAGCAGCCACCCGGCTGTGCGGGCCGCGCCCACTGGGCACCGATGTCCTCGCGGAGACGAGTGATGTGTTCGACGACTATCGCCTCCTTGCCGCCGACCATGCCGATGATCTCGAACCGCACCGCCGCCCGAGTTCCCTGCGCCACATGACCGGTCGCGATGTCGAACGCCTCGGGTGCCGGTTCCTCCTCGTACCGTTCGACGATCTCCTCGACGGTCACCCCCAACCCGGCGGCGAGCTGCCGAATCGTTGTGCCCCAGGCCAATCCGAGAACACCGGGCAGGAACAGCATCGGTGTCTCGTCCATCGGCTTGGCAAAACCCATGACGTCGAACATCACCGTCGCGCCGTCGTAGGTCGCGTAGTCGGCGATCTCCAGGCATCGGATCTGCGAGATCTGTTGGCACGTACCGGCAAATGCGAACGGAATCAGATCGTTGGCAAACCCCGGGTCGACTCCGGTGATGAAGATGCTCGCCTCGTTGTCCGCGGCGATCCGCTCCACCTTGCCGATCGCCTTCTCCGGCATCACACCCCACGGGTATTGCAGGGTGCCCGGTGCCGAGCCGACGACGTCGATACCCGCGGCCAAGATCTGGAGGCAGTCGTCGAACGCCTCCACGGGTCTCGTGTCGCCCATCGCGCAGTACACCACGCAGTCGGGTTTGGTGGCGATGATCGCGGCCAGATCGTCGGTCGCGTGCACGCCGGTCGGTTCGCCGGGGACGCCGGCCAGCTCGGCTGCGTCCTTGCCGACCTTTTCGGCCGCCGACACGCAGAGCCCGACGAGGTCGAACCGGGCATCCTCGATCAGCTGTCGCAGGGCGAGTCGCCCGACATTTCCGGTTCCGACGTGGGCCACACGGATGGCCATGCGATGCCTCCTTGCACTGGTCAGGTGAACAATTGTCCGGACTCCTGTCCATATCAGTAGACCACGCGACCTCGAAAAGCGGTAGAACGTGTTCTCAAACCCGTTCTGAGCAGGTAGCCTTGGGCGCCATGGGACGCGTAGACGACAAGGTTGCGGTGATCAGCGGCGGTTCTCGGGGCATGGGGGCGTCGCATGCGCGCATGCTCGTCGCCGAGGGGGCCGAGGTGGTCATCGGTGACATCCTCGACGACGAGGGCAAAGCGCTGGCCGACGAACTCGGCGACGCCGCACGCTATGTGCACCTCGATGTGACGTCACCGGAGGATTGGGCCGCGGCGGCCCGTACCGCGGTCGACGAGTTCGGCAAACTCAACGTCCTGGTCAACAACGCGGGCATCGTCAACGGCGCGAGCCTGGAGAAGTTCCGGCTCGACAAATGGCGCCAGATCATCGACGTCAATCTCACCGGAACGTTTCTGGGGATGCAGGTGGCCGTCGAGCCGATGATCGCGGCCGGCGGCGGATCGATCATCAACGTGTCGTCGGTGGAGGGGCTGCAGGGCAGCCCGTGGGCCCACGGCTACGTGGCCTCCAAGTGGGGAGTCCGGGGGCTGGCGAAATCGGCCGCGCTGGAACTCGCACCGCACAACATCCGCGTGAACTCCATCCATCCCGGCATGATCCGGACCCCGATGACCGAGGGGCTTCCGGAAGACATGATCAAGGTGCCGCTCGGACGTGCCGCGGAATCGGCGGAGGTGTCGACCTTCATCGTCTTCCTGGCCAGCGACGAATCGTCGTATGCCACCGGCACGGAATTCGTCATGGACGGTGGACTCACCGCGGGCGTCGCACCCTGATCACCGGTCCAGTCGGGGGATGACGGCGACGAGCACCACCATCCCCACCACCTCCACCAGGGTCTGCGTCACCACCGCCGACGCGGCGACGTCGTACTGCGCCGGCAACGCCAGCGCCAACGGCAGCACCACCAGGGAATTGCGCGTCGCCCCGGAGAAGCCGACCGCACGTCGGGCAGGACGGTCGAGACCCGTCCACCGTCCGATCACCAACCCGACGGTCACCATCACCACCAGGAAGATCGCGAAGACCGGCACGACCGCCGCGATCTCGGCGGCGTGGTCGTCGAGGGTGTCCATCTGCGATGCCACCACGACGAACAGGACCAGTGCCATCAACGGCACCATCGCACTGTCGGCGGCAGGGCGAAACCGTTGCAGTGCAACCGAACGCCGGGACCACGTCTGCGTGAGCCACGCCAGTGCCAACGGGATGACGATGAGCGCCACGAACGCGGTCACGAACGGCGTCGGATCGACCACCGACGCGATCTCGCCGCCGAGAAACAGCGTGAGGAACAGCGGCAACAGTGCCATCTGCAACAGCAGGAGAATCGGTGTGGCCGCCAGCAATCGTCTGCTGTCCCCGCCCGCGAGGCCGCTGAACACCACCACATAGTCGATACACGGACACAGCAGGACGAGGAGCACGCCCGCGCGGATGCCGACGTCGACCGGGAGCAGCTGATACAACGCGAGAACCACGATCGGGACGATCACGAAGTTCACCACCAGGAGCACGCCCAGGAAGCGCGAGTCCCGAATGGAGGAGGCCAGCGTGGCGATCGGCACCTGCAGGAAGGTGACATAGAGCAGCGCGGCCAACGCCGGCGTGATCGCGTACTCGAGGGCCGAACCCGCTTCGGGTGCAACCAAACCCACAACTGCACCGAGCACGATCGCGCCGAGATAGACGGCGACCTGATGACGCTCGAGCGCGTCGGATACGGCTGCGGATGGGCGCACGTTGACCATTCTGCCCAAGCGCGGACGCAGCCCGACATTCAGTGGTCCCGCCAATTTATTCATCAACCGTTGACCTCAGCGATCACCGCGGCCTACGATCGCCTCATGCGCGCGATGATCATCAAAGAGTTTCGTGAGCTTCTGCGGGACCGCAGAACCCTGGCCATGCTGATAGTCCTGCCGCTGCTGCTGCTCGTGGTGTTCGGCTATGCGGCGAACTTCTATGTGTCGTCGGTGAAGACCGCGGTCGTGGGTCCGGAGGCCACCCAGGTGACGGCCTCCCTTCCGTCCTATTTCGAGGTCACCGAGACGTCGACCACCGACACCCAATCCGATGCCGAACAGTTGTTGCGCGAGAACAAGGTTGACGTCGCGCTGGTGACCCCGACGGGGTCGGGCCCGATTCTCGCGCTCGTCGACGGGTCGAATCTCTTTGCGGCACAGTCGTCGGTCGCGGTCCTCAACAAGGCCGGCGGACAGGTGCAGGTGCAGGTGCTCTTCAATCCCGGCCTCAAGACATCGTGGGTGATGATCCCGGCGATCATCGGGCTGATCCTCACCTTCATCGGCACCATCGTCACCAGCATCGGACTGGTCCGCGAACGCGAGGCCGGCACACTGGAACAGTTGGCCGTCATGCCGATTCGGCCCAGTCAGGTGATCCTGGGCAAGATCGTCCCGTACTTCCTGCTGGCCGCACTGGACATGATCATCGTCACCGTGCTCGGCATGCTGCTCTTCGACGTCCCCTTCAACGGCAACGTCGGGATCTTCGCACTGGGAGCCGCGCTCTTCCTGTTCGTCGTCCTGGGTCTCGGTGTGCTGATCTCGACCATCTCACAGAACAGCGGGCAGGCCATCCAGACCGCGATGATGATGTTGTTACCCCAGATCCTGTTGTCGGGCATGATCTTCCCGCTCGACGCCATGGCCGCCGGGGTCCGATGGATCGGCTACCTCCTGCCGCTGACCTACTTCACCATGATCTCGCAGGGCGTCATGCTCCGAGATGCGCCGATCTCGTCACTGTGGTTGCCGCTGCTGGTGCTCACGGTCATGGCCGTCGTCGTCTTCACCGCGGCGACAATGCGATTCCGTCGTGATCTGGCGCCGAACATCAAGTCGTCGCACCGCGCTTCCACCGATGCCGGAACCGGCGCCCACGCGGCATCATGATCGCAGCGGTCAGCGGTGTCACGGTGCGTTTCGGCCATCGCATCGCCCTCGACGACGTCACCGTCGAGATCCCGGGCGGAACGGTGGTCGCCGTGGTCGGCGGCGACGGCGCCGGCAAATCAACCCTGCTCCGAACGCTGGCCCGTCAGGTGTCACCCGACTCCGGAGTGGTCGACTCGGTGGAAAAGCACCACATGGGATTTCTGCCGGCCGGGCCGGGGAGTTGGGGAGCGTTGACCGTCCGACAGAACCTCGACTTCGCCGGCGGCATGTACGGCCTCGCCGGCACGGAACTCCGTTCTCGCCGTGAGGAGATGATCGAGCGGGCCGGGCTCGGTGTCGCGGCCGACCGGCAGGCGTCCGCACTCTCCGGTGGAATGCGCCGCAAGCTCGGTGCGTCGATGGCCATGATCCATCGACCGTCCCTGGTCCTGCTCGACGAACCCAGCACCGGCGTCGACCCGGTCAGCCGAATAGATCTGTGGCGCATGGTGTCCGAAGTCGCGGCCGAGGGCGCCGGAGTGCTCATGTCGACCACCTACCTCGACGAGGCCGAACGCGCGGGGCACCTGGTGGTGCTCGACGGTGGACGAGTGCTGGTCCAAGGCTCCTACCGGCATGTTCACGAGACATTCGCCGGCACGATCACCGTCGGTCGGCCGGTGCGCCCCGAATGGTCGTGGCGCCGCGGACGGGAACGCCACGAATACTGGCCGGAGGCCGCCATCCCGCAGACCGAGAACCCAAGGGTCGATCCGGATCTGGAGGACATCGTCATCGCGATGTCGGTGACCCGACGGATGCAGGCGGGTGTGGCATGAGCGAGATCGCGATGAGCGCCGACGCGGTGACGCGCCGATTCGGCGACTTCACCGCCGTCGACGACGTGACCATGTCGGTCTCCTCGGGCGAGGTCGTCGGGCTGCTGGGCGCCAACGGCGCCGGCAAGACCACCCTGATCCGCATGTTGCTCGGGTTGCTGACCGCATCCGATGGCGAGGTGACCCTTTTCGACGGCCCGCCCGATCGCGCCCGCCGCGCCCGGCTGGGGTATGTGCCACAGAACCTGGGCCTCTACCGCGACCTCACCGTGGGGGAGAACCTCGCATTCAGCGCCCAGTCCTACGGCATCGAGATGCCTGCGCTCCCGGACCAATTGGCCGACCGCGCCGACGTCCTCGTCGGCGACCTCCCGTTGGGCACGCAACGCCAGGTCGCGTTCGTGGTCGCCCTGGCCCATCACCCCGAAGCCCTGGTCCTCGACGAACCGACGTCGGGCGTCGACGCCCTGTCACGGGCACGCCTGTGGGACACCATCCGGGAGCAGGCGGACGCCGGGATCGGCGTCCTGGTCACCACCCACTACATGGAGGAAGCCCAGGAATGCGATCGGCTGCTGCTGATGTCGCAGGGGCAACTCGTCGCCTCCGGTGACGAGTCCGACATCGTCGGGGACACCCGGGCGATCGCGGTCCGCAGCCCGGACTGGACCCGCACGTTCGCCGTCCTCAACGACGCGGACATCCCCGTCATCCTCGATGGCACCGCCATCCGTGTACCCGACACCGATCCCGACGCCCTGGCAGCGGTACTGGCGGCGGCCGACATCGACGCGGACCTCGATCAGGTGCCGGCGACGATCGAAGAGCGCATGCTGGTACTCGCCCGCGGTTCGGGCCGATGACGACGGGCCGGCGCGGCCGCCCGCGGCTGGCCGACGTCGACGCCGCCCACCGCAAATCCGACGAGATCCTCGCGGCCGCGCGGGAGTTGTTCGCGGAAAAGGGTTTCGAACGGACGACGATGCGCGGGATCGCGCAGCGCGCCGGTGTCGATCCGGCGCTGATCCATCACTACTTCGGCAACAAGAACCGGCTGATGGTGGCCGCGTTGCGGCCCGACATCGACGTCGCCGAGGTCTTCGCCGGATTCGATCCCGACACACCGTCGCCGGGTGCCGAACTGGTGCGCCGCGGAATCGGTCTGTGGGACGGCAACCCCGAGTTCCGGACGCGGATGGTCGGAGTGCTGCGCATCGCCATGACCCACCACGAGGTTGCGGTCGCCCTGCGGGAACTGTTCCTGGGGTTCGCCGGCCAGGCGCTGGGGGATCTGGCCAAACCCGATCGTCGGGACACCCGGATCGCGCTGGTCGCCAGTCAGATGCTCGGTCTCGCGATGGCGCGCTACATCCTCGAGGTCCCACCGATCGCCACGCTGACGCTGGACGAGCTCGCCGATCACGTCGGGCCGCGGATAGAGGAATACTTGCTCGGAGATCTCTCCACTCCGATCACCGGAAGGCTTCTGTCATGACGACCTCGCCCGGCCCGCCGGCGCAGACCGCGCCGCCGTCCAGAGCGCGGTCGATCGTCCTGCTCGCCGGCGTCGTCGTCGCCCTGATCGCCACGAATCTGGTGGCGCACTTCACCGGCCACTGGGCCGAGATGCTGGCCGTGCCGGTGGCGGCCGTTCTCATCGTCGGGGGAGCGCGGGCGGCGGGAATGAAGTGGCGCGAGATCGGTGTCAGCCGCGACGAATTGCGGGCCGGCGTGCTGTACGCCGTCGGCGCGGTGGTGGTCGTGTTCGCGGTGATCTCGATCGCGGTCGCGATCCCGGCAACGCGCCAGTTCTTTCTCAACGATCGCTACAACAGTGCGTCCGACGCCCTCTTGGCGGCGCTCGTGTTCATCCCGCTGCAGACGGTGCTCCCGGAAGAGTTCCTGTTCCGCGGCGTCCTGCAGGGTTCGCTGTACCGACTGTTCTCCCGGCGCGCCACCCTGGGCATCGGTGCGCTGTGCTTCGGTCTGTGGCACATCTCGTCGTCGCTCGGGCTGACCTCGGGCAACGCCGGATTCAGCGGATTTCTCGGCTCCGGTCTGCTCGCCCAGATCGCCGGCATCCTGGGCGCCGTGATCGCCACCTCGGTTGCCGGTCTGGTGTTCGGCTGGTTGCGTGACCGCACGACGAGCCTGCTCGCGCCGATCGCGCTGCACTGGGCGCTCAACGCGGTCGGCGCGTTCGGCGCGGCCGTCGCCTGGCAGCTGGGGACGTGAGTCTCAGGTCGTCCCGAAGATCCGGTCTCCGGCGTCACCCAGCCCCGGCACGATGTACCCGTGGTCGTCGAGCTCACGGTCGATCGCGGCGGTGAAGATCGGTACATCCGGGTGGGCCTCGCGGAGTGTCTGAATGCCCTGCGGACATGTCAACAGGCACACGAATTTGATCGACCGCGGCGCGTACTCCTTGATGCGGTCGACGGCCGCGACCGCCGAATGTCCGGTCGCCAGCATGGGATCCACGACGACGACGTCCCGTTCGGCAAGATCACCCGGCATCTTGAAGTAGTACTCCACGGCCACCAGTGTTTTCGGATCGCGGTACAGACCGATGTGCCCGACACGTGCGCCGGGCACGACGGTGAGCATGCCGTCGACGATCCCGGTGCCGGCCCGCAGGATCGACGCGAACACCACCTTCTTGCCGTCGATCACGTTGGCGGTCATCGTCTCCAGCGGCGTCTCGATGGTGACCGGGTGCATCGGCACGTCGTGGAGCACCTCGTAGGCCATCAGCGTCGAGATCTCGGTGAGGAGACGTCGGAAATCGTTGGTGGAGGTGTCCTTTCGGCGCATGAGAGTCAGCTTGTGCTGCACCAGTGGGTGATCGATGAGAACGACGTCGTCCATGCGAATCCTTTGCTGTCGGGATCAGAAAACGGTGCCGTCGCTGACGATGGTCAACGGGGGGAGACCGCCGCGGCGTTGCGCCAGCGCACGACCGGCCGCCCAGGTACCGCCCTCGAGGACACACGCCAACGGCATCCGGTCGGCATCGACTCCGAGCCGGTCGCGCACCAGGGGCGCGAGCTCGTCGATCAGCGCGATGGTCAAGGCGCGCCATTCGACGACGAGTTCGTCCGCCACCGACCACTCGCGCGTGGCGAAGCCCGGATCCCGTGGTGTCAGCACCCCGGTGTCGAGGAGCAGACCGCCGTTGCGGTACTCCGGCAACGCGGTCAGCTCATCGATACCGACCACGGTGACGCCCGACCACTCGAACGGTTCCAGCAGCGAATACGTCAACCACTGCGAGAGCTTGTGGAACGGCATCCAGCCATCGCCGCCGCCGACGCCGCTCACCGCGGCGTGACGCCAACAGTCACCGAGCGGAATGCCGTCGATCATGTTGTCGGCCAACCAGATTCCCGACAGCGACGACAACAGTGCGGACAGGATCGTGTGCGCGGGCACCGACCCGTCCGCCGACGTCGCGACGACGGCGTCGTAGAGGCCGCCCGGACGTCCGTCGGCGCCGAACACCTCCGGTGCCGCGTCGAGCGCCGCCCCGAGCCGATTCAGCAGTGCCGCGCGACCGTCGGTCCCGACCAGCGGATTCGACGACGACACCGCAAAGGCGTCGGCGAGTGCGGCAGGGGACAGTCCCCGTAGCGCCGTCGCATCCACCTGCAGCGGCGACGACGGATCCGACGAGAACCGCCCGTCGAGAAACGCATGCCAGCTCGCCACCGCCAAGCCCTCGGACCGCCCGATCCGCAGACCCGTGCCCGGTTCGTCGAAGGACCATTCCGGACCCGCGCCGGCATCGAGCAACACACTGACGACGACCAGGTCGATCAGCACCCGCGCCCGCTCGGCGGTATCCGTCGGCAACCGATCATCCAGTCCGGCAAGGCGATCGACGCCGCGGGCCTCGAAATGCCGCCAGCGACTGTGGTAGGGGATGTCCAGGCTCGGATAGCGATGCCGGGTCACGGCGGCCACCTCGTCGGCAGCCGCGCCCAGCGCGTCGTCGTGCACCACGAACCAGGCCGAGTCACCGGCCCGGGCCCGCGCCAGAAGCTGTCGCGCGCGCTCCCGAATGGCGCTCGTCGTGCGCAACTCGGCAACGGCATCACCGACACCGAGGGCGTGGTCGACGTGCACCGTCATCCGTCGAGTCCCCGGCCCTTGGCCTTGGCGAGTTCGACGGCATCCGGCACCGGACCCGGGGTGAAGTATCCGGCGGCCATCTTCGCGTCGATCTCCACCTGCGCGTCCGCGGGAATGAGATCGTCGGGGATGTTGACGCGTTCGCCCACCTCGATGCCGGAACCGGTGATGGCGTCGTACTTCATGTTGCTCATCGACACCAGGCGATGGATCTTGCGGATGCCGAGCCAGTGCAGCACATCGGGCATCAGCTCCTGGAACCGCATATCCTGCACGCCCGCAACACATTCGGTCCGCGCGAAGTACTGATCGGCGGTGTCGCCGCCGACCTGGCGTTTACGTGCGTTGTACACCAGGAACTTGGTGACCTCGCCGAGCGCGCGACCTTCCTTGCGGGAGTAGGCGACCAGCCCGACACCACCGCGCTGCGCACCCTGGATGCACTCCTCGATCGCATGCGTCAGATACGGGCGGCACGTGCAGATGTCGGAGCCGAACACATCCGACCCGTTGCACTCGTCGTGCACCCGCGCGGTCAGTTCCACACTCGGGTCGGCGAGGTCGGCGGCGTCGCCGAAGATGTAGAGCGTCTGCCCGCCGATCGGAGGCAGGAACACCTCGAGGTCCGACCGGGTCACCAGCTCGGGATACATGCCGCCGGTCTCCTCGAACAGCACACGGCGCAACTCTGCCTCGGTGCAGCCGAACCGCTCGGCCACGCCCGGCAGATACCAGACCGGCTCGACCGCCACCTTGGTCACCTGCGCCGCGCCCGACGACGAGAGGAACCGTTCGTCGGGCACCAACCGGCCCTTGGCGATGGCGTCGGCGATCTCGGGCAGGATCACGTGGGCACGGGTGACCGCGATGGTCGGCCGGATGTCGTAGCCGGCGGCCAGCTCGTCGGCGAACGCGTCGGCCGTCATCGCCCCCCACGGGTCGATGCTGACGATCGCGCCGGGCTGCGACCACTGTGGGTACGGGCCGATCTCCGAGGTCGGGGCGGTGTCGGTCAGATCGGCCCGATGCTCCCGTGACAATGCGCCCGCCGCGACCGCGAGCGCCCGGTACACGCTGTAGGAACCGCTGTGCGTGCCGATCACATTGCGATGTCCGCGGCGGGCGGTGGTGCCCACGACCGGCCCACGTTCGGTCGCCGTCGGCGCATCCCACCGGATCGGAAGCGCCTCGAGTCCACCGGCATGCGAGGTGAGCCGGATGTGCCGTCCGCCCGCGCGGTTCACCGAGCCGCCCGCAGCGGCGTTGGCACTCAGATCCGCGGTCATCGCTCTCTCCCGTCTGTTCTCGACTCCGGTCTACACCCGAAGTCGATCAGTGGAAAGCGCCAGCATAGCCACAATGTCGCCGCCGTGCCGGATGACGAACCCGGGCTGTGTTCAGCCGATGAACCGGCGGTGAACAGAGACCGCATAGTCGCCGCCGGCATACGGTTGCCGATCCCAGGTGGCCCAGCGCGCCACGGGTTCCAGACCGGCGGCCGACGCGTACCGGTCGTACTCGCCGAGTGAGATCCGGCCGTCGCGCAATTGGAAGCCGGACACCAGCAGGCCACCGGGACGCAGACGCCCGGCACATTGATCGAGGACGACGCCCTCGGTTCCGGGATGCACGAAGATCATCACGTTGCCGGCGAGCACCACCACATCGAACCCCGTGTCCACGGTGTCCGGCACGTCGGCTAGATCCGCGGTCACCCAGTCGATGTCCGGGGCGTTGCGCCGCGCCGTCGCCAGCATCGTGTCGTCGGCGTCGACACCCACCACGTCGATGCCGCGGCGCCGCAACTCGATCGCGATCCGCCCGGTGCCGCAGCCGCCGTCGAGGACCAGGGTCCCGCCGATCCCGGCCAGCAGCGATTCGACGAGATCGGCCTCCCCGTGGATGTGCTCGCCGCGTGCGGCGAGCCGAGCCCACCGGGCGTCGTAGTCGTCGCCCTTCGGGGCGTCCGTCTCGTCCCACCGTGTCGCCACGACGTTCATCGTGGCACATCCGGTGTGCCGCGCATCGCGCGACGACCGGATGCCCCGATGAGTTCCGGGCCGTCCGGCAGTCGTACTCTGCGAACGTCACAACAACGTGAGGAGCGCCATGATCGTGGCACACGAATTCATCTCGCTGGATGGGGTTTTCGAGAACCCTGCCTGGACGGCACCATTCGGTTTCGATCCGGCGATGGGCGTGACGATCGGCGGCCTCACCACCCGATCGACACGGATTCTGCTGGGCCGCAAAACCTTCGAGATGTTCGCGCCGGCCTGGTCGACGCGGACCGCCGACGACGACCCGGGAGCCCCCTTCTTCAACGACACCGAGAAACTCGTCGTCACCAGCGGCACCCCGTCGGTCGACTGGGCCAACTCGACGATCGTCGGGCCCTACGACCCGGCCACCATCGCCCAGATCAAGGACAGCAGCGACGGTGACATCTACATCTCCGGGAGCGGAACGCTGGTGCGCGCGCTGATCGCCGACGGGTTGCTCGACGAACTGCACCTGTTCGTCTATCCGATCGCCCTCGGTGGCGGGTTGCGTCTCTGGGCCGACGGCACCGAACACACCTTGCGCCTCAACGGCTCCGATGTCTACGACAACGGCGTCGTCCACCTCAACTACGGACCGGCCGCGTAACCCTCACGCCGCCAACGACAGCAGATACACCGTCACACACACCACGACGAGAAACGCCAGCGAATACTTCAGCGAGGACCGCAGGATCGCACCCTCGTTGCCCGTCTCTCCGACCGACGACGCGGCGATGGCGATCGACTGCGCCGACACGAGTTTCGCCATCGTGCCGCCACCGGTGTTGGACGCGACCAGCAGCGTCGGGTCCACCCCGAGTTGCTGTGCGGTGACCGCCTGCAGCTTGGCGAACAGGGTGTTGTTGTTGACCACCGAGCCGGTGATGAACACGCCGATCCAGCCGATGATCGGCGACACCAGCGGGAAGATGGTGCCGACGCCGGCCAGGGCCAGCCCGATCGCGGCCGTCGCACCAGACAGATTCGTGATATAGGCCAGCGCCAGCACCAACAGGATCAGCGCGATCGGGCGCCACAGTTCGCGGATCGTCGCCCGCAACTGCTCGAGTGCCTCGGGCACCGTGATCCGCGCGAACGCGCCGGTCACCAGGATCGCCGCCAGCACCGCGGTGCCCGATGCGCCGATCAGACTGACCTGCCACACCGCAGGCATCGGATTCGACGCGGCCGCCACCGGTGGATGCTCGACGATCATGTTGTCGATCCACGGCATGTGGATGTTGAGGACCGTCCAATCCAGCGCCCCTCCCGGTTTGAAGAGATTCTTGAACCAGGGGAGACTCCACACCAGGATGGCGCCGGTGAGGAAGTAGAACGGCGACCATGCCATGATCACTTCCCACGCCGAGTACTTCGCCGACGGCGGGGCCGCCACACCGCCCTCGCGATAGATCTCACGTGGCTGCCAGATGCGGCTGAGCCCGGCCAGCGTCGCCATCGCGATGAGCGGCGGCAGGATGTCGGTCAACTCCGGTCCGGCGAGGAACAGCACGAGGCATTGCAGGCCGGAGAACACGATTCCGGTCGCCAGCCACGCGGGCCACGTCTGGCGCACGCCCTTCCAACCGTCGAGGATCGCCACCAGGATCAGCGGGATCAGCGCGGTGAGGCCCTGGATCACCGGGATCATCCACGTCGACAGCGCATCCAGATCCACCCCACCGACCTTGGCGCCCTGGATGACCGGGATACCGATCGCGCCGTAGGCCCCGGCGCCGGCGTTGGCGACCAGGCACAGCATCGCCGCCTTGATGGGGCGGAACCCCAGTTCGACGAGCAATGCCGCGCAGATGGCTATGGGCACGCCGAATCCCGCCGCGCCTTCCAGCAGCCCGCCGAAGCAGAACGCGATGAGCAGCACCTGGATTCGCTGATCGGTCGAGATCCCGCCGATCGAGGTACGGATCACCTCGAACTGGCCGCTCTTCACCGCGATCTTGTACAGCCACACCGCCAATACGACGATCCACGCGATCGGCCACAAGCCCGACACCGCGCCGTACAACGCCGAACCCACGATCATCCGAAACGGCATGCCGAAGATCAACAGTGCCACGGCCGCGGCGACCGCCGCGGAGATCGCGGCGGCGGTGATGCCCTTGATCCGGAACACCACCAGTGAGAGCAGGAACACCAGGATCGGGATGGCACCGACCAACGCCGAGAGATACAGCGAGTCGTACGGCGCATAATTCTGGTCCCACATGTCGTGCCTCCGCACTCGTCGCGCGTTCGGTGGCCGATCAGGCATGGCCGGGCGTCACTGCAACGCTCTCATGCCCAGAGACCGTGGGATGCACAGTTTTCAAATATTCAGATACGACGACGACGCCCTCTCCGGAGAAACTCCGGAGAGGGCGTCGAGGCGCTGGATCTACTTGTGCAGATCGAACCGGTCGAGTTCCATCACCTTGGTCCACGCGGCGGCGAAGTCCTCGACGAACTTCTCCTTCGCGTCGTCCTCGGCGTACACCTCGGCCAGCGCACGCAGCACCGAATTGGAACCGAACACCAGGTCGGCGCGGCTACCGGTCCACTTGTCGGCGCCGGTCGCGCGATCCTTGCCGACGTAGCTGCCGTCGTCGGCCGACGACGGGGTCCACGCGGTTCCCATGTCGAGCAGGTTGACGAAGAAGTCGTTCGTCAACTGACCCGGCTTGTCGGTCAGCACACCCAGCGCGCTGTTCTGGTGGTTTGCGCCGAGCACGCGCAGACCGCCGACGAGCACGGTCATCTCGGGAGCCGACAGCGTGAGCAGATTGGCCTTGTCGATCAACCGGTACTCGGCGGGCAGCTCGCTCGCCTTGCCGTCATAGTTGCGGAAGCCGTCGGCCTTGGGCTCCAGGTAGGCGAACGAGTCGACGTCCGTCTGCTCCTGGGTGGCGTCGGTGCGTCCCGGGGTGAACGCCACCGAGATGTCGAAACCCGCATCCTTGGCCGCCTTCTCGACGGCAGCGGTGCCACCGAGGACAACCAGGTCGGCGAACGACACGCTGGCTCCGGCCTCGGCGTTGAACGACGCCTGGATCTCCTCCAGCTTTCGGACCACCTGGGCCAGCTCGTCGGGGTCGTTGACCTCCCAGCCGGCCTGCGGCTGCAGACGGATACGACCGCCGTTGGCGCCACCGCGCATGTCGCTGCCGCGGAACGACGACGCCGCCGCCCACGCGGTCGAAACCAGCTGTGCCACAGTCAGACCCGAGTCGAGGATCTGTGCCTTGAGGTTGTCGACATCCGCGTCGGCGATGACTGCACCCTCCTGCGCGGGCACATTGTCCTGCCAGAGGTAGGTGGTCGTCGGGCTCAGCGGACCGCGGTAACGGATGGCCGGACCCATGTCGCGGTGCAGCAGCTTGAACCAGGCCTTGGCGAACTCGTCGGCCAGTTCCTCGGGATGGTCGAGCCAGCGTCGGGTGATCTCGCCGTAGACCGGGTCCATGCGCATCGCCAGGTCGGAGGTCAGCATCGACGGATGGGTCTTGCCCTCGCCGAACGCCTCGGGCACCGAGTTGGCCCAACCCTCGTTCTTCGGCTTCCACTGATTGGCGCCGGCCGGGCTCTTGGTGAGCTCCCACTCGTTGCCGTAGAGGATCTCCAGGAAGCTGTTGTCCCACTTGGTGGGCGTGTGCGTCCAGATGACCTCCAGGCCACTGGTGATCGCATCCTTGCCGACACCGGTGCCCTGCGGGTTGACCCAGCCGAGGCCCTGCTGCTCGAGCGGCGCCGCTTCGGGTTCCACGCCGACCAGCTCGGCGTCGCCGTTGCCGTGCGTCTTGCCAAAGGTGTGGCCGCCGACGACCAGCGCGGCGGTCTCGATGTCGTTCATCGCCATCCGGCCGAACGTCTCCCGGATGTCGACCGCCGATGCCAGCGGATCCGGGTTCCCGTTGGGGCCTTCCGGATTGACGTAGATCAGACCCATCTGCACAGCGGCCAGCGGGTTGGAGAGGTCGCGCTCACCGCTGTAGCGGTTGTCGGCGAGCCATTCGGCCTCGGGGCCCCAGTACACCTCTTCGGGCTCCCACTCGTCGACGCGGCCGAAGGCGAATCCGGCGGTCTTGAAGCCCATGTCCTCGAGCGCGACGTTGCCGGCGAGCACCAGCAGGTCGGCCCACGAGAGAGCCTTGCCGTACTTCTTCTTCACCGGCCACAACAGGCGACGGGCCTTGTCCAGGCTGGCGTTGTCCGGCCAGCTGTTCAGCGGGGCGAAGCGCTGCATGCCCGAGCCCGCGCCACCACGCCCGTCCTCGACACGGTAGGTGCCGGCCGCATGCCACGACATACGGATGAAGAACGGCCCGTAGTGGCCGAAGTCGGCAGGCCACCACGTCTGCGAGTCCTTCATCACCGACTTGACGTCGGCGACCAGTGCATCGACGTCGAGCGTCTCGAGTGCGGCGTCGTAATCGAAGTCCGAGTCGTAGGGGCGGACGACATCCGGGTTGTGGGCGAGCAACTTCAGGTTCAGCTGGTTGGGCCACCAGTCACGGTTGCCGCCGCCTTCGACCGGCGGCTTCATCCGCATGGGGCAGCCGCTTTCTGCGGGCTCCGTCTGCGCTTCCGCGATCGGCGGGTGCTCGGTTGCGTGAGCGGTGTTTTCCTCAGACACGACATTCCTTCCGAGAGTTGATATTTCGGGCTGTGATCACGGGTGTGATCCCGAAGTGGATGAGGCGGAGGCGCAGTCGGCGCACAAGCCCCAGTAGATGACCTCGGCCTCGTCGAGGACGAAGCCGTGGTGCTCCGACGGCGTGAGGCAGGGCGCCTCACCGACGGCACAGTCCACGTCGCCGATGATCCCGCAGGATCGGCACACGACATGGTGATGGTTGTCGCCGACCCGTGACTCATAGCGCGCCACATGGCCGGACGGTTGGATGCGCCGCACCAGACCGGTATCGCTGAGAACGCTGAGCACGTCGTAGACGGCCTGCTTGGACACGTCGGGCAGGACGTCACGCACAGCGGTCAGGATCGTATCGGTATCGGCGTGCGGGTGGGCATGCACCGCCTCCAGAACCGCGACCCGCGGGCGGGTCACTCGGAGTTCGACAGAACGCAGCAGTTCTGTGTAGTCAGACGTCGGCGGCACGAGAACAGTATGCACCCTTTTTTGGACTGAGTCAGGAAAACTCTCAAATTGAGACGGGCAACTCAGTCCCGCCTCGCCCGAACAGGGCTATCCGGTGGCCGAGTCCGCGGGGTCGATGCGGAAGCCGACCTTGAGGGTGACCTGCGTGTGGGCGATGCTTCCGTCCACCACGTGCCCACGCGTACCGACCACTTCGAACCACTCGACGTTGCGCGTTGTTTGCGACACGCGGGCAATCGCATTCGCGATCGCCGCGTCTGTTCCGTTTGCCGACGAACCGACCACCTCGACGACTCGATATACGTGCTCGCTCATCATCCGATACTGGCACGGATGCCCGGTGCTGTTGCCGGTTTCGCGCCGATCTCCTCGGGCTCGAGCCCGCGAGCGCCGGCGGGGAGTTGTCGCGATGGGCGACAACCACCGTCACACCCGCTGAAACCGTCCCGGTTCGACTTCGGCGACCTCGCCGAGGCGGACCAGACGTTCCAGGTGCAGTTCGGCGGTACGCCGTTCGACCGCATCGACGAACACCATCTCGACATGCGGACGATAGACCAGCCGATGGTCCGCGACCTCGGCGACGGTGCGCGGTTCACCGAGGAACTCCAGCAGCCGGGCGTCACGGCGCTCGATGACACCTCGGAAGGCGTCGAGGCGGGCGCGGAAGTCGTCGGCGCCCTCGATGACACCCTTCTGGTGGAAGGTGCCGAACCACCGCGCGTCGACCCCGCGCACCCGCTCGATCGACGCCAGGTAGTCCTCGAGATTGCTGCTCACATCGCCGTACATCGGTCCGAACGACGTGAGATCGATGTCGGCGACGTAGCAGAATCCGGTGGGTTCGATCAGCACACCGCAGTGTCCCGCGGTGTGCCCGGGCAGATGGATCACCGTCGCCGAGATGTCGCCGAGATCGAAGACGTACTCGGCGGGGACACCGATGGCATCCGCCCGGCCGTCGGGGAGGGCGAACTGGTCGGCAATGTGCCGTTCGACGATGGGCCGGACATCGGGTGTGTTGCCGAAGCCGTCGATCAGCGCCTTCAGCGACCGGACACCGGCGACATCGGCCTCATGGACGTACACCGGGCTGGTGAAATGCTTGAGCCCCGCGATGTGGTCTTCATGCGCATGACTGATCATCACCGCATCGGCGTCGCAGGGGTCGTGATCGACTTCCAGAGACGGATCGATGACCAGGGTGCCGGCGGAACCGCGGGCGATCACCGTATTGCCGTACGGGTACGCGCCGCCCTTCCCGGACATCAGTACACTCACCGCACCAAACTGTGCCTCGGCAAGACCCGAGTGCGAGGTGGTCATGGCAGCAGCCGGCTCATGCGAACAGGTCCCGGGCCACCCGTGACACGGTGACCTTACCGTCGGCCTGATTTCCCTGTCCGCGTAGCGAATTCATGATCGAGATGACGAATCGCTCACCGCTTCCGGCGAATCCGACGGTGTTCACCACCGAGCCGCCCTGCTCGTCGGACCAGCCGTTCTTGTTTCCGGGATGCTCTGAGCCGGGCAGGGCCATGATGCCCCAGCGTTGATTGGCCGCGACGCCACGCATCTCGCCGACGAGGTAGTTGCGGTCGGTCGTCGGCATGCGGAGCACGGTCGACAGGAGGTTGGCCAGATCGCGCGGGGTGTCCTTCTGGAATCCCCAATATGGGTAGTACGAGCTGAAACCGCGTTGCGGGGCGAGCGCCGCCATGCCGAAGGCGCGGAAGTCGCGGTTGAAGGCCTGATGATCGGCGCCGGCATAGGTGAACCAGAGTTGATCCGTCGCGGCGTCGTCGGAGGAGTTCAGCATGCGGTGCATGGCGCCGCGGTCGGCGGCCGACAGATGGATGCGGCCGGCCCGGTGGCGGTTGAGGAGATCGGCGGCCATCGCCAGCTTGATGGTCGATGCTGTCCACACCGGGGTGTCGGCGTAGGTGTTCACCAGGGTGATGCCGGTGCGCCGATCGGTGACGACGATGCCCGTGGTGCCGGGACGTGTGGCCGCATAGGCGCTGGCGGTGGCCAGACGTGCGGGGAGCATGACGGCGAGCGCATCGTCGCTCGGCGGTGCCGCTTGTGCCGTGGCAGCGGGAACGAGCGCGGCGGCACCTGCTGCGGCGAGTACCGCCGCCAGCGTGGTCAGACGACGGGACCAGGGGAGACGCATGATCCTCAGGGTAACCGCGTCATACGACGGCGAGCAGCACGCCCACCGCCATGAAGAGCACACCGAAGAGACGATTGAGTGCGCGTTGTCCTCGTTCGGTCCGGGTCATGCGTTGGAAACCGCGTGCCACGGTCGCGAAGAAGAGCCACATCACGGTGATGTCGACGGCCACCATGGTGATGCCGATGACGACATACTGCAGCAGCAGCGGCTGGTCGGTGCGCACAAAGCCGGGGATGAACGCCAGGAGGAAGACGATCGCCTTCGGGTTGAGCAGATTCACCCAGACCCCGCGGACGAACATCGACGTCGACGACTCCGTGGCGAGCGCCTGGGCCGATTCCTCGGTCAGATCGGGCTTACGGACGAACTGACGTATGCCGAGATAGATCAGGTAGGCGGCACCCAGGTACCGGATCACGTCGAAGGCGGTCGGCGACCTGGCGATCACCACACCGAGCCCCAACGCGACGATCAGCAACTGGATGAGCAGCGCCGCCTGCTGGCCGAGGATGCCCCAGAAGGCACGACGGAACCCGGCGTTCATCGAGTTGCTCATGGTGTTGATCGCACCGGCGCCCGGTGTGAAGCTGATCAGGACGCATGCGGTCAGCAAGGCCACCCAGGTCGCGATCTGCACCTCGACAGGGTAGTGCCACCGAATTCGACGATCGGGCCGGGTCCGGGACGCGAGTGATCTGCTCGACCAGGCGGCGACTCTGCTGCACCAAGGCCGGACGGTCTACCAATCGCGGTGCCGTGATCGATGAGTCGTGCTCACCCCTGTCCCGGTCGGCGCAGCGTCACCTCGTGTCGGCCGGACAGGCAGACGCCCAGCCGGGCGTGCCCGGTTTCGTCGGCGACGACCTCGGCGAAGTCGCACCCGGTGAGTAGGTAGCGGGTGCCCGGCGCCAGCCGGGACACGCCCAGCTTGGTCCGGACCGGACCGGCGCCCGGGTACAACGCCAGGTCGAGTCCGGAGCCGTCGGTGACCGCCTTCGCGACGAGGACGTCGGGGTAGGCGGCGTGCGTCAGCATCGGTCCGGTGCGCCATTCCTCGGGCACATCACCGAGGGCCAATCCGCGCAGATCGTTCTTGCGCAGGAAGGTTGCCAGTGCGTATGCGCCGTTCGCCCAGGTCGAGGCACCGGCGAGACGCCGGGCACCGGATGACGAGTAGTCCCGTCGAAACCGGTCTCCGATGGTGGCCTCGGCCGCGCGGGCTGCCTCATCGTCACCCAACTCCCTTGCGGCGCAGGCGATGTTCGCCAGCGTCCAGGCGTCGCCCTTGCGGTAGGAGCCGACGTCGAGTCGGTCGACGGGCGCGCTGAGCAGTTCGAGGCGACCGTCGCGGACGGTCACGCGCCGGTGGCGCAGGGAGTCCCACGTGTCGGCGGCGAGCTCGGGCATGACGCCGTTGAGCCAGTACGCCATCACCGCGTCGTTCGACAGGGTGGGCGGCAACTTCAGGCCCGCCGGCCCGAGCCCGAACCGGAACCGGCCATTGGGCAGCAGGTATCCGTTGCGGCGGAACGACGTCGCGATCTTGGCGACGAAATCACCGGCCAGGTCGGTGCCGTGCAGGCGGTCGTATCCGACGAGACCGGTGACGGCGATGGTGTTGCACATCGGGTAGATCAGGTGCGGTTCGCACGGATACAGCGTGTGCCGGCTGGCCCGCATGTTGTCGGCGATCGCGGTGGCGATGGAGCTGAAGCCGTACTCGAAGCGGGTGCGACGATTCCACACCAGCGGCAGGCTGCCGTCGTCGTCGAATGTGTTGTCGGCGTTCAGGGTTTCGTAGAACGCGAGCATGGTGGCGAAGAATCCCGAGTACATCACGTTCGCGAAGACGACGGGGTCCGGATTCCAGCGCAGGTATCCGGTGAGTCGCTCGGTGGCCCAGTATCCCCACACGCGTTTGTCGCACATCTTGCGGATCATGTTCGCCTGCCCCTCGGCGAGGTATCCGCCGAACGCGGGTGTCCGTGTGTACTGCGCCACCGACAGGGCATACGAGACATACGCGATCTGATACCGCAGCGCGCTGCCGCCGATCTGTTCGAGTCGGGTGAAACCGTCCCAGCGATTCAGTGGTTGTAACGCCAGATCGAGCAGAAATCTGAGCGTCGCCAATTCGTCTTCGGTCGCCTCGTCGACGCGGTGCGACCTTACCGAGGCGGGCCAAAGGCCCGTCGACGAGAGACTGTCAGGCGGCAACGGGACCTCCATAGGAGCGGCTGTGGCGCACCGCGAGTGCGGCGCCGACGAGGACTGCACCGATCGGTGCGGCGTGAATCGCGACGCCGAGGCCAGCGGATTCGATGTGATACAGGTGCAGCAGACGGATGTCGAACTCCATCCCGGCAACCACGACAAGCCCGCCGACCATCAGCGCCACGGCCACGTGGCTCCGGCCATCCGATCTCGTGCGCACCGGAATCGCGATCGAGACAGCAAGGGCGACAAGCGCGACCTGGGTCATCACGATCGACCGCACGCTCCATACGGCGACCGACGCGGTGTCGGTCGCCGCCCCCGACAGGCGGAGCGTGGCCACCCCGATCAGATAGCAGCCGAGGGCGAGGCCGCTTGCGCGCAGCGCACCCGCAAGTGCCGGGTGATTGCGGTCGGCGGATTCCGGCATCGTCGGCTGTCCGGCGCCGCCGGAACCGACAGGCCGGTAGGCGGTGGGGGCGAACCCGCCGTCATCGGACTGCGCACGCCACGGCATCACACGCTGCAGGATCAGCACTAGGAGTGCTCCGATGACGCAGCAAACCATGCTCGATGACCTCCTCCGCAGCGCCGCACCGGTGCGTCTGACGATCGTACGTCATGTGAGAACGAACGTTGCCAGAAAATGAACCAATTCCGAACCGGGTGCGGACGTAGCATCGGCACATGGCTGGGTCGATGGTGACGGGGTCGGAACTGCGCTCGTTCATGATGGCCACCTATTTCGCGCTACGGATTCTGATCGCGGTGGGTGCGTTCCTGCTGCCGGTTGTCCTCGTGACCTGGGCAGCCGTCAGTCCCGACGTCGATATGCAGGGTTCGATCAGCGGCTTCTACTACACGCCGGCGCGTGACGTGTTCGTCGGCATCATCGTCGCGGTCGGCGTGGCGCTCATCGCCTATCGGGGCTATTCGGTGGGGGAGAACTGGTTGCTCAACGTGGCCGGTGTCCTTGCCATCGTGGTCGCCCTGTTTCCGACCAGGCCCCCGGATTCGCAGGACACCGACGCCGCGAACGTCCTCCATGTCGCCGCCGCGGTCGCCTTCTTCCTCGTGACTGCCCTGTCGATCGTGCTCTACGGCCGGCTCACCTTGACTCTGCTCGATCCGGCTGAGGCGCAACGGTTCTCCGTCATCTACTGGATCCTCACCGGGCTGCTCGTCGTCCTGCCGGTCATCGCTGCCGTCGTTGCCGGAAGTACCGGACCGAGCACCGCGCTGTTCTGGATCGAGACCGCCGCGCTCATCGCATTCGTCGCCTTCTGGGTTACGAAGACCTACGAGTTGTGGCGCTCGGGCGCTGATCAGCGAATTTGCGAGGGCACCGTCGAGCCGAGTCCCTCCGGCGAATTGCACCCTTGCTGATGCGGACCGTCGCTGTCCTTGATCTGTGACATCGTCGGGTCACATCGTCGGGGACGGAACGAGTTCGAATACGACGGAGGAGCATCCATCATGGCCCGCGTTTTCCAGGTGACCATCGACTGCCACGATCCGGCGGCGCTTGCCGCGTTCTGGGCGGATGCACTCGACTACCGGTTACAGGGGCCGCCGCCGGGTTTCGCGACCTGGGAGGCTGCCCTCGATTCCCTCGGCGTGCCGGCGGAACGGCGCAACGACGCATCGGCGGTGGTCGATCCGTCGGGGACGGGTCCACGGATCTTCTTCCAGCGGGTGCCCGAAACCAAGGAGGTCAAGAATCGGGTGCATCTCGACATCCGCGCGGCGCCCGGCCTGGCGGGGAATGAGCGGATGGCGGCCCTCGAGACAGAGAGCGGCCGTCTGGCCGCGCTCGGTGCCACGCGCGTTGCGCGCCACGACCCGGCACCGCCGCTGGCCGGCGGACATATCGTCATGACCGATCCCGAGGGGAACGAGTTCTGCCTCGACTGAGTCGCGGGTGCCTGCCGGACGCTTGTGCCCGACAGGCACCCTTCGGGGCGGCTGTCACACTATGGAGTTCTCAAGGTGCGTGCGCGGTTCCGACGGGTCGGGTGCGCGGGAAATGTGCTTCGCTGGAATGTGCTGCGCGTCAGAGGGTTACACAGGTTTGGGTGGCTGACTCTGCTTCATTGGCTGAGGCTGTTGTATCACCGGGCACCGACAAGTTCGGGCGGGCCGCGGGTGTGCGCTGGTTGAGCCGTGTCGGCCGGGCCGCGCCTGCCGCTGGGCGTCGTTCGGCGCACTCGCACGCTCGTGTGCTCAGGACCCGGGCGTGGCGAAACGTCTCGCCCGGCCCGCGTTTGGGTCATGCGGCGATGCGGTCGTCGAGGGTCAGGGTGCGCCGGTTGTAGGCGGGTAGTGGTGTGCGTGTCGGGTCGATCGAGGCTGGTGGGATGAGCCAGGGGTGGCGGTCGGCGCCCAGGATGATTTGCCAGTCGCCGTGGTGGATCTGGGTGTGACAGGCCGGGCACAGCAAACATCCGTTGTCCAGATCGGTGGGACCACCCTCAGCCCAGAAGGTGATGTGGTGTACGTGGGTGTAGCCGGCGCGGGTCCCGCATTTGATGCAGCAGGTGTCGCGGATGATGATCGCCTTACGCAGGTGCGAGGGGAACAGCCGTTTGTCGCGGCCCATCTGCAGGGGCACGGTTTCTCCGTTGATGATGATCGCGCCGATCGCCGCGTCACAGGCCAGCAACGCGGCGGTCGCCGCGGTGACCGGCCCGGTCCATCCCAGCACGGCCTGCTCGGGTGTGTCGGCGGGAACCAGCAGGCTGACGTGGGTTTTCGGTGGGGTCACCAGGGTGGTGTCGGCGACCGCGGCCGCCTCGAGGATCGCTTCGAGGGCATCGGCGTGGCGTTGCCCGGTCGAGCGGGTATCGGGGGAGCCGTCGGGTTCGGGGCGTGTGCCCGACAGTGAGGTGATCGCCGACAGCAGTTTTTCCCCGGTGATGATGTCGACATCCCCGCGGATCTGGATGCGGCCGTCGGCGGTTTGGCTGATGGTCAGTTCGTTGATCGAGCGGTCCTCGGCCGCGGGTAGGCCGCCGGTGTCGGCGGTGTACTGGTTGCCCAGGGCGCGGGCTTTCTCGCTGATCTGGGTGGGGGTGGCCCCGGACATGGCCTGGGCGATCAACACCTGCTCCACCTCATATTGTTCGACGTCACACAGGCCGTCTGGGGCGCGGCGGCACACGTGGGCGACTCCACCGATGATGGCGTCGAGGTGTTCGGCGGCAAAGACGCCGTCTTCGGCGTAGCCGCCCAGCAGTGCCATCCGCGGCAGGCCGGTGCCGATGCGCAGCAACCGGTCGGCCACCGCCGGCGCCAACCCCATGGTGATCAACAGTTTCCGGGTTTTGCCGCCGGTGGCGGCGGCCACCCCCAACCGGTCCATCTCCGCGATCGCCACCGCCAGGCGGTGGCTGACGGTGTTGGACAGGCAGATCAGGCCTGTCGTCGTATCAAACGCGTCGCGACCGGAGGTCAGGTCGGTGATGGTGAGCTGCCGGGCGGCGGTGAGCAGGGGTGTGGTGTCGGGCATGCCCCCCATTCTACTCGAACACACATTCGAGTCAAGGGTTGGATTGGTGAACTCTGTTGTATTCCAACGCGATTGCGTGTAGGTGGTCTGCGGGATCCGTCATCGTATCGGGCGGGTGTGACAGTTCTTGAGGGCTTGTCGGAGCGGCTTGTGGTGCTGGCTTGGGTGTGAGGTGACGGTCGAGCGGTGAACGGTCGTTTGGGGTTGGGTGGCGCCCTTCGACACGCCCGCTCGTTCCTCGCGGGCTGCTCAGGGATCGAGGTGACGGTTCGCTCGTTCCTCCTGGGCTGCTGAGGGATCGGGTGACAGCGCTCGTTCCTTGTGGGCTGCTCAGGGATCGGGTGACGGCCGCGTTGCTCGCGGGCTGCTCAGCGATCGGATGACGGTTCGCTCGTTCCTCGCGGGCTCATCAGGGATCGAGGTGACGGCGCGCTCGTGCGAGCCCGGCTCCCCGAAGCGCGAGGCACCAGCCGAGCCACAAAGGGCCCCTTGGCGATTGGTGTGCGACGTCAGACCACGGCCAACGAATCGTCCCGCTGCAACAGGAAGAAGTACGGCGCCGGAGAACCTTTCATGTCCATCGCGCCGATCACCGCATCGTCGGACAATCGGCGGAAGACGTCGTTGATCGGCAGTTGGTCGTAGACCATGGTCGCGGTGTCGACTCCGCGATACCGGGTGGTGCGCAGACGCGCCTTGGACGAATGGGCTTGCGTGAGCGCCCGCGTCGCGGTGATCGGCGTCCGGTAGGAGATTCGCGTGAGCATCGGGAAACGTGCCAGCGGAACGCCCCGGAACGCCGCCCGTGGGTTCATCGGCCAGAGTGCCGTGCCGTCGCGAGTGGGGAACAGCAGTGGATGCACGGTCTCGCCGTCGACGAACTGCTTGCCCCACCAGCCGCTCGCGGCGAGCAGTCCGTCGATGGGGTGACCGGTCGGCAATTCTGCGCCGTGCCACGTGCCGATCATCGCCTGTGGTTCAACGGACCCGCAGCCGTCGAAGAGTTCGAGCGCGTCGGCCGTGGTCGTCGGTAGGTCGGGCAACACGTCGGCGAGAGTCATGCAGGCTATGGTACGGAATCGCAGATTTGTGTCAATGGCTCGATTCAGCGGCAGACCGCACCCTGCGACGCCGACTTCACCAGCTTCGAGTACTTGGCCAGCACACCCCGGGTGTAGCGCGGCGGCAATGGCGTGAAACCCTCTGCGCGGCGCGCCAATTCGTCGTCGTCGACGAGCAGGTCAAGCGTGCCGTTGGCGACGTCGAGACGGATGCGATCGCCATCGCGGACATGTGCGATGGGCCCGCCGTCGACCGCCTCGGGCGCGATGTGCCCAACGCACAGACCCGTCGTGCCGCCGGAGAAACGGCCGTCGGTCATCAGCAACACGTCCTTGCCCAGGCCGGCGCCCTTGATTGCTCCGGTGATCGCGAGCATCTCGCGCATTCCCGGTCCGCCCTTGGGGCCCTCGTAGCGGATGACGACGACGTCACCGGCCGTGATGGTGCCGTCTTCGAGGGCATCCATCGCCGACCGCTCGCGGTCGAACACCCGCGCCACCCCCTCGAACACGTCGGAGTCGAAGCCTGCGGACTTCACCACGGCACCCTCCGGTGCAAGCGTTCCGGTGAGGATGGTGATCCCGCCCGTGGGATGGATGGGAGAACTCATGGCGCGCAGCACCTTTCCGTCCGGATCGGGTGGTGCGATGTCGGCGAGATTCTCGGCCACCGTCTTACCGGTGACGGTCAGGCAATCACCGTGCAGGAGACCGGCATCCAGCAGTGCCTTCATGATGACCGGCACACCCCCGATCCGGTCGACGTCGGTCATCACGTGCGTGCCGAACGGTTTCACGTCGGCCAGATGAGGCACCCGGGCGCCGACCCGCGAGAAATCGTCCAGGGACAGTTCGACATCGGCCTCATCGGCGATCGCCAGCAGATGCAGCACCGCATTGGTGGAACCACCGAACGCCATCACCACGGCGATCGCGTTCTCGAACGCTTCACGAGTCATGATGTCGCGGGCGGTGATGCCTTGCGTCAACAGTCCGACGACGGCCTCGCCGCTGGCCCGGGCATAGCCGTCGCGACGCTTGTCGGGAGCCGGCGGTGCGGCACTGCCCGGCAGCGACATGCCGAGCGCCTCGGCGGCGCTCGCCATGGTGTTGGCCGTGTACATGCCACCGCAGGCACCTTCGCCGGGGCAGATGGCCCGTTCGATGGTGTCGACGTCTTCCCGGCTCATCAGCCCGCGTGCGCAGGCGCCGACGGCCTCGAAGGCGTCGATGATGGTGACCTGGTGCTCGGAGCCGTCGGAGAGGGTGGCGAACCCGGGCAGGGTTGAGCCGGCGTACAGGAACACGCTGGCCAGGTCGAGGCGGGCGGCGGCCATGAGCATGCCGGGCAGCGACTTGTCACAGCCGGCCAACAGCACCGACCCGTCGAGGCGTTCGGCGCTCATCACCGTCTCCACGCTGTCGGCGATCACCTCGCGGGACACCAGCGAGAAATGCATGCCCTCGTGGCCCATCGAGATTCCGTCGGAGACCGAGATCGTGCCGAACTGCATCGGATAGCCACCGGCCTCGAACACGCCCTCCTTGACCGCGGTCGCGAGCCGGTCGAGCGACAGGTTGCACGGGGTGATCTCGTTCCACGACGACCCAACCCCCACCTGCGGTTTGACCCAGTCGTCGTCGCCCATGCCGACCGCGCGCAGCATGCCGCGAGCGGCGGTCTTCTCCAGTCCGTCGGTGACGTCACGGCTGCGGGGTTTGATGTCGACGGTGTCGCTCGCGGGGGGCTGTGCTGGCGTGGTCATAGGGCCACCGTATTCCGGTGAGCGCGGCCGCGTCGGGATTCGACGACGGCCGACGACCTGCTCACGGGTCACGGCCGGTTCAGCAGACTCCCAGCGAGTCACCCAGGGTATCGCAAGGTTGTGTCTCTACTTTCGAATTCGTCAGCGGGACAACACAGAATCTCCCACCTGACCTACGCAGAACGCAGACAGAAAGGTTCATCTCATGCCGAATCGCCCCGATCAGCAGCAGCGCCCGCAGTCCGGCCCCCGCACCCCGCAGCGCCCGCAGGTTCGTCCCCGCCCGCGGCCCTTCGGATTCCTCGGGTTTCCGTTCTTCGGAAGCAGCTAGCCTGCCGCTCACCGGCCCGGCGCACCACGGTGCGTCGGGCCGTCCGCGGTTGCCGGGCGGGCGGAATGGCGGCACCGCGTTCGCGGTTGCCACCGATATGACCGAACCACCGTATGACCCGCGCGCACTCATCGCCGACACCCGCATCGGGGTGCTCGCGACCATCAAGTCCAACGGACTGCCGCAACTGTCACCGGTGACCGCGGTGTACGACCGCGACGCCGACACCATCTACGTGTCCATGACCGCCGGACGCGCCAAGACCGCCAACCTGCGCCGCGACCCGCGCGCCGCCATCGAGTTCACCAGTCCGGACGGCTACACATGGGCCACCGCCGAAGGCGAGGTGACGCTGACCGGGCCCGGTGTCGACCCGAACGGGCCGGAGGTCGACGCGTTGGTGAGCTACTACCGGATCGGGGCCGGCGAGCACCCCGATTGGGCGGAGTACCGTCAGGTGATGGTCGACGACCAACGAGTCCTGATGGCACTCAACATCTCCCGCGTCTACGGGGAGAAGCTCCGGTAGCGCGGCGACGGTCGGCCATGGCGCCGTTGATGTTACACACACTCGTCGATTAGTTATTCCCTCGGTAACCAGCAGGAAATGCTGCGGGCGTGAACTGATTGTCGTAGCAGGTACGGACACCGCATCGCCGGATCACCCGGATCGGCTCGACCTCACCGGGCAGTGTCGCCCACGAATCATCCTCATGCCCTGCGGGTTTCGCCCGCGGAACGATCCCTAGGAGAACCGTGTCCGCATTCGACGAGTCCATCATGGAAAACATCGCCACGTCCCTCGCCGAGATCCCGCATCCGTCGCTGCCGAAGGGGTCGAACATATACGGCGGCACCAAGATCTTTCCCGACTACCAGGCCGAGGACGGCGAAACCTACTTCACCCTCGTCCACGGCATCGCGCACGAGTCGTCCGTCTCGTTCGTGGCCGTCCTGCAGGCGACCCGAGCGCTGCGCAAGGGCTTCGAATCCGCGATCTACTTCTACGGTCCCGGCGCCATCAATTGCCTTGCCACGCGAGGCTTTCCGAAGACCGGCGACTCGGGATTCCCGGGGGAGCAGAACATCAACGACTCGCTCGCGACGTTCATCTCCGAGGGCGGCACCGTCTTCTGCTGCCGTTTCGGCCTCGCGCTGCACGGCGGCCGCGAGGAGGACCTCATCGAGGGTGTCATCCCGGCACACCCGCTCGACGTGCAGGACGCGGTCATCCACTACGCCCGCAAGGGCGCGATCATCAACTCGACGTACATGGTGTAGCCATGACCAGAATCGCAGCGGTCGCGGCGAACTTCTCCCGCGACCTCGAGCAGAACTACGACACGATCGCCGACTACGTGACACGTGCCCGGGAGCAGGGGGTCGAGTTCCTGGTCTTCCCGGAGGCCGCGATCGGCGGGTACCTGTCGTCGCTGGGGAACCACGGTGACACCGTCAAGAACACCGCCCGATCGCTCCCGCCGGCGATCACCCTGGACGGCCCGGAAATCCAACGCGTGCAATCGATCATCGATGACCTTGTGATCGCCATCGGCTTCTGCGAACTCGGCGACGACGGCGACACACGCTACAACGCCGCCGCCGTGCTCGACGGCACCCAGATCTACGGCAGCTATCGCAAGGTGCATCAGCCGCTGGGGGAGAACATGTCGTACTCGTCGGGCGCCGAATACGGCGTGTTCGACACACCGGTCGGACGGGTCGGTCTGCAGATTTGTTACGACAAGGCCTTCCCCGAAGCGGCGCGCGTCATGGCGCTGCGCGGCGCCGAGATCATCGCCAGCCTCTCGGCCTGGCCCGCCGCCCGCACCGCCACCGCCGAGAACCTGCAGGAAGACCGGTGGACCTACCGGTTCAACCTGTTCGACGCCGCGCGTGCCCTCGACAATCAGGTGTTCTGGGTGGCCTCCAACCAGTCCGGAACCTTCGGTTCGTTGCGGTATGTCGGCAACGCCAAGATCGTCGACCCCGGCGGCAATGTCCTCGACTCGACACTCCTCGACAGCGGCATGGCCGTGGCCGACATCGACGTCGCTGAGACCTTCCGTGCCATGCGCGGCGGCATGTTCCACCTCCGCGACCGGCGCCCCGACGCCTACGGCGCACTCACCGAACTCGACCCGTCCGGGTCGGCCGCCTGGCGGGATCTCGCCGATGCCTGAGATGACCTTCACCGTCCGCTGGCCCGACGGCATCGTCCAGAACTGCTACTCGCCGAGCCTGGTGATGCACGACCACCTCGACGTCGGCGGGCACTACACCGTCGACGACTTTCGCGAGCGCGCCACCACCGCGCTCGGCGAGGCCGCCGAACGCGTGCGTGCCAAGTACGGATTCGCCTGTACGTCGGCGGCGGCCACCGCGGACGACATCAACCGCGCGGCAACACGATACGAACGCGACTCCCTCATCGAGGTCGTCGACATGCAACCGCCGCTGCCCGCTCCCACACCCCTGGAGACACCATGAGCGCATCGGCTGCTCCGGCCCACATCCCGGTTGTCGTCGTCGGTGGAGGCCAGGCCGGCCTCTCGGTCAGCTGGTACCTCGGGCGCGCAGGCGTGGAGCACGTCATCGTCGAATCGCGGACACCTGCCCACGCCTGGGCCGACACCCGCTGGGACAACTTCACACTCGTCACCCCGAACTGGCATTGTCGGTTGCCCGGATACTGCTACGACGGCCCCGACCCCGACGGGTTCATGACCCGCGACCAGGTGGTCGACTGGCTCGCCGGGTGGCTCGACACGTTCGACCCGCCGGTCCGCGAGCACACGACGGTGACCAGGCTGCGCCACGGCGACACGGCCGCTTTCGAACTCACGCTGCGCGGCGCCGGAGGCGACGAGATCGTCACCTGCGACCAGGTGGTGATCGCCACCGGCGGATACCCGCTCCCCATCATCCCGCCCTACGCATCCGTCCTCGATCCTGCTGTCACGCAGATACATTCGGAGCAGTATCGCAGCGCCGACCAGTTGCCCGACGGAGCCGTCGTGGTTGTCGGCACCGGCCAGTCGGGTGCGCAGATCGCCGAGGACCTCCATCTCGCGGGGCGGCAGGTCCACCTCGCCGTCGGTAACGCACCCCGCGTCGCGCGGACCTACCGTGGTCGGGACTGCATGACCTGGCTGGCCGACATGGGTCTCTACGACACGCCCACCCAGGAATACCCGGGCGGCAAAGCGGCACAGGAGAAGACGAACCACTACGTGACGGGACGCGACGGCGGCCGCGATGTGGACCTCCGGCAGTTCGCGCGTGACGGCATGCACCTCTACGGAGCCCTCACCGACGGCAAGGACTCGACACTGAGATTCGCCCCAACCCTCACCACCGCGCTCGACAAGGCGGATGCGGTCTACAACTCCATCTGCGCCGACATCGACCGCTACATCGACTCGCGGAACCTCGACGCGCCGCCGGCATCCCGGTACACACCCATCTGGGAAACCGATTCCGACCCGACCGAACTGGACATGGCGGCGGCCGGCGTGAGCGGAATCGTGTGGGCCATCGGATTCCGTCCCGACTACCGTTGGATCGAGGCCAGCGCCTTCGACGGGGCGGGTCGTCCCATGCAGACCCGTGGCATCACACAGGTGCCGGGACTCAGCTTCATCGGCCTTCCGTGGATGCATACGTGGGGCTCGGGCCGCTTTCTCGGCATCGACCGCGACGCGCGCCACGTCGCCCACCACATCATCGAGTCGCTGGGGGAGTCCCGACTCCGCCTGGCCGCCGGACAGTAGGGGACATCCATGGGATCGCAATCGCCCGCTCGCATGAAAGGGGACACGGCGTGACAGCCTCCGCTCGAGTCGATCTCGCCCTCCTCGGCATTCGCGGAACGCCCCCCGTCACCCGAACCGGTGGTGCCGGTCCGACCGATGACGGACACCTGATGGTGGACGGCCTGCACGCCGCAATTCCGCGAAACCCCGACAGCCCGTTCGCCTTCGACGGTGAGCGCATCCTCTACGACGGTCACGACACCGGCTTCGACGTGCAGCCGATCGCGCGTCCCCGGTTCTACGACCTGCGCACCGATGACGGCATCGGATACGAGAAGATCGCGAAGCTCCACGGCGCCAACGTCCTCGCCACCACGGTCCTGCAGACCTGTATCCGCTACGACGCCGACCAGCGCTGCAGGTTCTGCTCGATCGAGGAATCCCTGGCCTCCGGCGCCACCGTCGCGGTCAAGAAGCCCGAGCAACTCGCCGAAGTCGCCCGTGCCGCCGTCGACCTCGACGGCATCACCCAGATGGTCATGACCACCGGTACCTCGGCCGGAAGAGACCGCGGTGCACGGCATCTCGCCCGATGTGTCCGCGCGGTCAAGGCGGCGGTCGGCGAACTCCCGATCCAGGTGCAGTGCGAACCGCCCGCCGACCTCACGACCATCGCCGATCTGCGCGCCGCGGGCGCCGACGCGATCGGCATCCACGTCGAATCCCTCGACGACGACGTCCGACGACGCTGGATGCCCGGCAAATCCACCGTGCCGCTGTCCGAGTACCGGGCCGCATGGACCGAGGCGGTCCGCGTGTTCGGGCGCAACCAGGTCTCCACCTACCTGCTCGTCGGCCTCGGCGAGGACCCCGACGAGATGATCAGCGGTGCCAAAGAACTCGCCGACATGGGCGTCTACCCGTTCGTCGTGCCGTTCCGCCCGCACGCCGGGACGCTGGCCGTCGAGGTCGACCACGCGCGGGCGCCGGAACCCGCCGTCGTGGAAAAGGTCAGCCGCGAAGTCGCAGCGCATCTGCACCTGATCGGCATGTCCGGTGCCGACCAGCGCGCGGGCTGCGCGGCGTGCGGTGCCTGCAGCATCTTGCCGACGGTCGGGGGCTGACCACGATGCTCGACGGACGAAGCGTTGCGCCCCAACCGATCCGAACCCGCGATCTGTCCATCCTCGCGGGCACCACACCGACACCCCCAGCCTTTCTCATCCGGGTCGCCGACGATCGTGAGCTGCTCGCCGCCCATCACGTGCTGCGCCACCGCGAATTCGTCGAGCGCCAAGCGTTGTTCGACCACACCGATCACGACGACGCAGACGACGATCCCCGCACCGTCGTCCTGGTGGCCACCACGCCCGACGGCACGGTGATCGGTGGGGTTCGACTGTCGCCCAACCACACCGACGACATCGGGTGGTGGTCGGGTAGCCGCCTCGTCGTCGCGGATCCGGCGCATGCCGCCGGAGTCGGCGCCGCACTGGTCCGGGCGGCCTGCGCGCACGCGGAATCCATTGGGGTGCTTCGCTTCGACGCGACGGTGCAGGATCGTTACGCACCTATGTTCGGCACCCTGGGGTGGCACGATCACGGCGCCGGCCCGGTCTTCAACGGCCGCAGCCATCGACGGATGAGGTGGCCGATCCGGCGCGTGCAGCACACCGCTGACGCGACCAAGGCCATGCTCGCCGATGTCCTTCGTCCGCTGGCGAGCCAACCGGGCGGCCTGGGGCCAACGGGTTTCCGGGGCGACGACGGGGTCCCGGTGCCCGACTCCGCGCTGATCGCGGCCTGCGACGCCGTCCTGCCGTCGATGGTGGAGCGTGACCCCGAATGGGCCGGATGGTGCTCGATCCTGGTGAATGTCAACGACTTATCGGCCATGGGTGCCGACCCCATCGGATTCCTCGATGCGGTCGGTGCACCCACACGGTCCCATCTGACGCGCATCATCCGTGGTGTCGCGGCGGCCGCGCAGGCGTGGCAGACGCCGGTTCTCGGCGGGCACACCCAGGTCGGTGTGCCGGCATCGCTGTCGGTGACCGCTCTCGGCCGCGCCGAGTGCCCGGTCGCCGCAGGTGGCGGCCGCGCCGGTGACACGGTGTCGCTGCTCGCCGATCTCGGCGGGTCCTGGCGGCCGGGATACGGCGGTCGGCAATGGGACAGCACCAGCCACCGCACCGCAACCGAACTCGCATCCATGGCCGGTCTGGTCGGCGCCCTGCAGCCCCGGGCGGCCAAAGACGTCAGCATGGCCGGTATCGCGGGCACACTCGGCATGCTCGCCGAGGCATCCGGGACCGGGGCCGAACTCGATGTCACCTGCATCCCTCGTCCGGCCGGGGCCGATATGGGGGCGTGGCTCACCTGCTTCCCGGGGTACGCCATGCTGGTCGCCGACCGCTCGCCGGTCGGACCCGTCGGCGCGCCGGTGACGACGGCCGCGTGTGGCCGCCTGACGGCGGAGCCCGGGGTGCGGCTGCGCTGGCCCGACGGTGAGGCGACCACCGCCGTCACCTCGTCGGTGACGGGACTCGGAGCCGCGTGAGATGACCTCGACGCGCAACCGGCGAAGTAGAGTGCGGTGACATGACCACGGTCACGCTCGGGGCGCTCGCCGCCCACTTCGGACGCGACGTCGACCGGGGTGTGTCGAAGGCACTCGGCATCATCGAGGCGGCCGCCCGCGACGGCGTGGACCTGCTGGTCTTCCCGGACGCCACGATCGGCGGGTACATCGGTGACCTGCGCGCACCCGACACCCATGAACTGCCACCCGCGCTCGACCCCGACGGTCCCGAACTCGCTGCGATCATCGGTGCCGCCGGTGCCATGACCATCTGCATCGGCTACACCGAGGCCGCAGGAGGTCGTCGATACAACACGGCGGTCTGCATGTCCGGTGACGGGATACTCGGCAGGCATCGCAAGGTGCATCAGCCGGCCGGCGAAGGGCTGGCCTATGCGCCGGGGGACTCATTCGGCGCGTTCGACACGCCGGTCGGCCGGATCGGCATGCTGATCGACTACGACAAGACGTTCCCAGAGTCCGCACGCACCCTCGCGCTCGACGGCGCACACATCATCGCGGCATTGTCGGCCTGGCCGGCGAGTGTCACCGACCGCGCTGCCCGGCTGCCCGCCGACCGACAGTCGCGGCTGTTCGACCTCTACGACTGCGCCCGCGCCGCCGAGAACCAACTGTTCGTCGTCTCGTCCAATCTCACCGGCGTCACCGGCTCCCTGCGGTTCCTGGGCCAGGCCAAGGTCGTCGGGCCCGGCGGGGAGATCCTCGCCACCACTCGCTCCAAGGGCGGCATGGCCACCGTGACCGTCGACGTGGAGGCCGAGATCTCGCGTGCCCGAAGGGTTCTCGATCACCTCGCCGAACTCCGGACGGACACCTACCACGCCGAGCACCCCATCCGAGGGCGGTGATGCATCGATGCGTGTCGCCCTGATGACCTACTCGACAAAACCGCGCGGCGGCGTCGTCCACACGTTGAACCTCGCCGAGGCGCTCGCCCGGCTAGGGGTGGAGGTCACGGTGTGGAGCCTGGCCCGCGGCGGCGATCAGGGCTTCTACCGGACCGTCGATCCCGCTGTGACACAACAACTCGTTCCGTTCCACGACGCTCCGGACGAAACCGTCACGGACCGCATCATCCGCTCCATCGACGCCCTGCGATCGGCGTTCACGGCCGACGGGTACGACATCGTCCACGCCCAGGATTGCATCAGCGCCAACGCGGTCGGCACGTGCATCCGCACCATTCACCACCTCGACCAGTTCACCACACCGATCCTCGTGGAATGCCACGAGAAGGCCGTCGTCCAACCGTACGCGCGCATCTGCGTGTCGCGCGGCGTCGCCGACGAGGTCCGGGCTGGGTGGGGATTGTCGCCCACCGTCATCCCGAACGGCGTCGATCACCGACGCTTCGCCGACGCCGCCGCCGACAATCCGGACGCCTCGGCGCGGCGTGGCCGATGGCGAAACCAGTTGGGCCGCTACGTTCTTGCGGTCGGCGGCATCGAGCCGCGGAAGGGGAGCATCGATCTGCTGGAGGCCTACGCGAGTGCGCGCGATGTGGATCCGGGTCTGCAGTTGGTGTTCGGGGGCGGTGAAACCCTCTTCGACTACCGGGACTACCGGAGCGAATTCGAGCGTCGCGCAACCGAACTCGGGATCAGTCCGATTGTCCTGGGCGCGATCGCCGACGACGATCTACCGTCGCTGGTCGCGGCCTGCGAGGTCTTCGCCTTCCCGTCCACCAAGGAGGGTTTCGGCCTGGCGGCCATGGAGGCACTCGCCGCCGGCCGGCCGGTCGTCGCTCGCGAACTCCCCGTCCTGCGCGAGGTGTTCGGCGAGACCGTCAGCTACGCGCGCACCCCGGCGGAGTTGGCGGCGGCGCTCCTGGCTGCCCGCACCCCGGACGCGGAGCGCGCCGAGCGGGGCCGCGCACTGGCCCGATCACTGACCTGGGAGGCTGCGGCACGAGCGCACGTCGAGTTCTACCGGTCGCACCCGTATCCTGTGTCCGGCAAGTGATCTCGGTCTCGATCAGCGCAGAGCAAAGCACGACATAACACAACATCGCCGACCTGCCCGACCCCCTGACTCGTCGGACAGACCAGCGATGAATTCCTTTGAGGCTTCACGTAACCCACGCGGGTACGACTCAGCCTCCAGGTGTGAGCTGAACGTTGATGTTGCGCTTCCACGGCCAGCGTGCGACACGCGGCGGGCCGAGGAAGTCGTCGACCACCGGACCGAACTCCGATGCGTTGAGGATCAGGTCGATGTGGCCGCCGTCGTGCGCGTGCAGCGTGGCGCGCGGCATCAGCTTGCTCAGGATGTGAGCGTTGACCATCGGGATGATCGGATCGTCCTTGCCCGAGATGACCAGGGTGCGTTGACGAATCGCGGGCAGAGCGTGGATCGAGGTCCACACGGAGCCGGCCATCAGTTGATGCACGTAGCCCTTCTTGGACCCGGCATGCAGCTGGCGGATCAACAACTCGGCGACGTCGCGCCCGTGATGACGGACGGTGCCGCCGTAGAGGTGTCCGGCGATCTTCGCGCCGTACGCGGGGTCGCTGAATCGGCGCGGGGTCGCCATCTTGCTGAGCACCACAGGGTTACCGGGGACCATGACGGCACCCGTGCCGGTGGCGACGAGGATCAGTCGGCGGCACCGCCGCGGATTCTGGAACGCGAACTGCTGGGCCAGGGCTCCGCCCCAGGAGAGCCCGAGGATGTCGACGACGCCGACGTCGAGACGGTCCAGCACACGTCCGAGGACCCAGGCCAGGTACGGAAAGCCGTAGGGCAGGATCGATGTCGGTGATTCGCCGGTACCCGGGACGTCGAACCGCACGACGGGTCGGTCCGTGTCGAGGTGTTCGACAAACGGGTCGAGGACCTCGAGGCTGGCGCCGATCCCGTTGCACAGGACCAGCGGGACGCCGACGCCGCGGCGGTACCGCACCCGGATGCGCTGGCCGCCGGTGGCGACGAAGAAGTCGTCGGAGTTGGTGTCTTCGGGGGCGATGTCGAGGACGTTCTCGCTCATGGGTCCCACCTCACTGTCGTTGTTGGCCGCTGAGCATACCCGGCGGCAAATGACTGGTTGTCGCAGACATGCCTGTGCGGGGGAGACCCCTCATCTCCCCCACACAGTGGTTCCTTGTGTCAGCTCTGCAGGACGTAGGTACCCGGAGCGGGTGCCAGCGGCTCGAAGCCCGCGGTCCCGAGAGCGCTCGGCGCATCGATTTCGGCACCGCCGTGCTCGGCCAGCCACTGGAGGTGGTTGGGCCACCACGAGTCGCGCTGCTTGCCGGCACTCGCGAGCCACTCCTCCGGAGCGAGCTCTGCGTCCACCTGTGCGGCGCGGAACGAGGCCTTCGGGTTCCCGGGCGGGTTGACCAGCGAAGCGATGTGGCCACTCGTCGACAGCACGAACGTGTTGTTCTTGCTGCCCAGCAGCGCGGCACTTCGGTAGGTCGACTCCCACGGGCAGATGTGGTCGGCGATCCCGCCGATGACGTAGGCGTCGCAGGTGATGGCGCCGAGGTCGACCGGGGTACCCAGCATGGTGGCCTGGCCCGGGGTCACCAGGTCGTTGTTCAGACCCATCATGACCATCTCGCGATGCAGGGCCGCGGTCATGCGGGTGGTGTCGGCGTTCCAGAAGAGGACGTCGAAGGCGGCCGGGCTGCGTCCCTGGATGTAGTTGTTGACCCAGTACCGCCACACCAGGTCGGTCGGGCGCAGCCAGGCGAACATCTCGGCCATGGCGCGGCCGTCGAGGTAGCCCTTGCTGGCCGAGGTGCGGATCGCGGCCTTGGCGGCCCGTTCGCTGGCCAGTGCCGAGGCGAAGCCGGCCTGGCGCTGATCGAGCACGGTGACGCCGAGGGTCAGCGAACCGACCTTGTCGCCCTGTCCGGTCGCGGACAGATGGGCGAGGACCATGGCGGTGAGGATGCCGCCCGAGCAGGTCGCGAACACGTTCGTGCGGTCGGCGCCAGTGATGGCCTGGGTCGCGTCGATCGCCTCGATGATCGCCTTGCCGTAGGCGTCGAATCCCCAATCACGGTGGCGTGCAGCCGGGTTGCGCCACGAGATGGTGAACACCTGCTGTCCGTTGCGGACGTAGTTCTCGATCATGCTCCGGTCCGGAGCGATGTCCATGACGTAGTACTTGTTGATCACCGGCGGCACCATGAGCAGCGGGACCTCGTGGACCTGCTTGGTCTGCGGTGCGTACTGGATCAGCTCGAACATCCGGGTGCGAAGCACGACAGAGCCCTTGGTGGCGGCGACGGTCTCACCGACATGGAACGCGTCGGGCTCCACCATCGCCGGCACGCGTGGCTTGGACGCCATGTCGCGCACGAAGGCGCGGAAACCGCGCAGCGCCGACAGGCCTCCGGTGTCGATCAGCGCCTTCCATCCCTGCGGGTTGAGCAGCAGGTTGTTGGTGGGCGACAGGCCTTCGATGATGTTGTCGAGGGCGAAACGCACCTTCTCCGCATCGCGCCAGTCGAGCTCGGCTGCGGCATAGAGCGATTCGGCAGTTTCGGAGCTTGCCAGGTAGGCCTGCTCGACGCGGCGGAGCAGCGGGTTGCCATTCCAGGCCGGGTCGGCGAAGCGCCTGTCACCGCGGGCCGGCTCGCGGTCGGAACGCCCGAGGGTGATCAGGCCGAGTTCCTTGGCGAGGCCGGCGCTCTGCTCGGCGATGGTGATCGGCTGGCGGGCCAGCGAGGCACCGAACCGGGCCCACGCCGCGTTGGGGATCATGCGGCTGGCGGCCGACTTGGTGGAGTTGACGAGGAGCAGGTCGAGCGGCGCGGCGATGTCGCCGGCGGCTGTGGTGTTCTGTGCGATGGTCATAACTCAGGCCTCCTGAAACTTCGGGGCGGTGATGTCGCGCTTCTGGATCTTGCCGGTGGGTCCGGTGGGCAGCTGGTCCACAATCCAGATGTGGCGTGGGTACTTGTAGGCTGCGACGCGTTCCTTGGTGTAGGCGCGGAGTTCGTCTTCGGTCACATTGGCGCCCGGCTTGAGCTGCACCGCGGCACCGACCTCTTCGCCGAGCGTGCTGTGGGGGACACCGATCACGGCGGCAGCGGCGACGTCCGGGTGCTCGTACAGGACTTCCTCGATCTCGCGCGGGTAGACGTTCATGCCGCCGCGGATGATCATGTCCTTGGTGCGGTCGACGATCCGGTAGTAGCCTTCTTCGTCCTTGGTGCCCACGTCGCCGGTGGAGAACCATCCGTCGGCGTCGATCGCCTTGGCCGTGGCCTCCGGGTTGTTCCAGTAGCCCTTCATGATGTTGTGGCCGCGGACCTGGATCTCACCGCGCTCGCCGAGCGCCACTTCGTTGCCGTCGATGCCGATGATCCGCATCTCCACACCCTCGATCGGCGTGCCGATCGTGCCGGCCTTCCGCGGCTTGTCGGGGTGGTTGAAGCAGGCGACGGGCGACGTCTCGGACAGGCCGTAGCCCTCCAGGATGGCGGCGTCGAATGCATTCTCGAAGTCGGTGATGACCTGCGCGGGCAGGGCTGCGCCGCCGGACACGCACACGCGGAGCGAGCTGGTGTCGTCGGTGGTCCGACGCGATGCGATGAGGGCCGAGTACATGGTCGGGACACCTTCGAAGATCGTCACCTTCTCGGTGGCGATGGCGTCGAGCACGGCGATGGGGTCGAAGCGGGGGATCAGGACGAGGGTCGCCTGGGCGTACACCGCACCGTTGAGTCCGCAGGTGAGGCCGAAGACGTGGAACAGCGGCAGACATCCGATGATGACGTCCTCCGACGAGGCGGTCATCAGGTTGTCCATCGAGATCTGTGCGTTGCGACGCAGACCGGCGTGGGTGAGCTCGGCGCCCTTGGGCTTGCCGGTGGTCCCCGAGGTGTGCAGGATGACCGCGGTGTCCGAGTCCTCACGTGCCACCGGGGTCGCCTGCGGTGTCGCGGCGCTGACAGCAGCCATCAGGTCGCTGTCGGCCAGGATGCATTCGGCACCGGCGGTCGATGCTGCGGCCTGCGCCTCGTCGGCGAATGCCGGGACGGCGAAGATGATCTTGGCGGTGGTGTTGGTCAGGTAGAACTCGATCTCGCGAGCCTTCAGCAGCGGGTTCATCGGCACTGCGACGGCGCCGGCGCGCTGGATTCCGTAGAACAGGAACGCGAATTCGGGAACGTTGGGCAGCATGATGGCGATGCGATCACCAGGCTCGATACCCTTGTCGGCCAAGTACGACGCCACTTTGGCGGCGATGCCGTCAAATTGTGCGTAGGTATAGACATCGGTGCCGGACTTCAGCGCGGGATGGTTGGGCCGGGCTGCAGCGGCGGTGACGAGGTTGTCGGCCAGGGTCGTCATGTGCTCTGCTCTCTGTGAGGGGGATTTTTCTTACACTTCCATGGTGCGCTCGATCACCAGGATTTTGAATGGTGCGTGGACTAACGTCGAAACGACCTCAGTGTGCATGTGCACAACCGCTCAGCTGTCGTTCTCGCCACGCGTCAGGGGATAATGGGCAGCCACCTCGAACGCCAGGCACAGCTCGGCGAGCTCGCGCGGTGCAGTGGTGGACCGGCCGGTGAGTTCCTCGATCCGACGGAGTCGATGCCGAACCGTGTTGCGGTGCACATAGAGCCGCTCCGCGGTCGCGGTCACGCTACCATCGGCGTCCGCCCACGCACGAAACGTCTCGATCAGCGGTTCCCGATCCTCGGCCGGTAGGTCGAAGAGCCTGTGGAGGACTCGCGCCGCGAGGTCGGAGGTGACCTCCGGCGAACTGACTGCGGCGATGCCGAGGACCGAATCATCGAACTCGTTGACCCCCGGCCCACCGCTCTGCAGCGCAATCCGGGCGTAGCGCAACGCTTTCACCGTGTCGGCGAGCTCGGTGAACGGGGCGCTGACCCCGACCCGGTCGACGGCGGTGCGGCCCATCAACGCCAGCGCGGAACGCCGCGCCTGCTTCGACGGCGTGTGCACGATACCGATCTGCTGATCGGGGAGGAGTCGCCACGCCGAATAGAGGTCGATCCCGCGCAACTTGGCCTCGATGCCGGGGAGGGGCTGCTTGCCGATCACGAGCGCGTCCGCGGCGACGGCGATGTACGGCCCGTACGTCGGTAGCCGCAACATGGTCGCGATCTCCCACAGGCTGGCATCCGACGTGATACGCCCTTCGAGGAGGTGTTGGGTGAGGGCGGCCCGCTCGGCAGCGTCGTCGAGGATCTGCATCGTGGTCTGTTCCCGGTGGGCGTCGGCCATGTCGTTGATGAACAGGTCCTGGCCCAGCCACATCCGTTCGGTCGCGAAAAGCAATGCGCTGCGGGTTATTTCCGGATGCTCTTCGACGACGCTGACGAGTTCGCGCCACACCATCTGAAATCCGATGCGGTAGGCGTGCATGATCGCGGCCAGCGGCACGCCGAGCGCCGCACGGTTCGCGCCGGTCGCCCTTGCCGCAGAGGTGTCGAAGTCGTCGCCGACGAGCCCCGAGATGACGAAGTCGAAGTTCTTGTGCACCGTCTCGACGATCTCGGCGCGGCTGACCGCATCCGATGTCGCGTAGAAGTCGATGTCGCCGATGATCGTGTCCGCGACGTTGGTGCTGAGCGAGTCCAGTCGCTTGGCGAGCAGCCCGGCAATCCACGCCAACTCGCTCGCCAGATCCGGGTCGGCGGATCCGACGTCGGGTCGGGGTGCAGCGTTCACCCCGCCATTGTGGCCTGCGGCGGCGCCCGCGTCGCCGATTCGGGCATTTCGTCCCCTTGTCGGACGTTGTGCAGCCAGTACAGTCGCATTCATGGGTGACAACGTCTGGGACTTCACCGCCGACGACGGTTCGGTGACCATCCACACCGGTGTCACGGGGCGCGCAGCGCGTACCGGGCACCGGCTGACGATCGAGATGCAGCGGTGGTCCGCGTCGGTCTCGGTGACCGACGGCGAACCCACGGGGATCGAGGCGACGATCCCCGTCGACTCCCTGCACGTCGTATCGGGGGAAGGTGGTCTCACGCCGATGGCCGGACCGGAGAAGCTCGTCGCCCGCGGCAACGCGATGAAGTCCCTCCAGCCCGACAAACACCCCGAGATCACCTACGTGTCGTCGTCGATGACCAAGTCCGACAACGGGTATCACGTCGACGGAACACTGACGATCCACGGCCGGTCGAAACCTCGGTCGCTCGAATTCGCGGTTGTCGACAACGGTGGCACGTGGGACATCTCCACCGAGGCGGCCATCACGCAATCCGACTTCGGCATCAAGCCGTACTCGCTGATGATGGGCACGTTGAAGGTCGTCGACGAGGTCCGGGTGACGGTGCACGCATCCTGGGCCAAGGAGCGAACCTGACTCGTGGTCACAAATGGTGCGCGCTGATCGTCAGGTAGATGGCAACCGGACGACAGATGGGCACGGACATGGATGACACCGAGATATTCGATGCGGAGCGGCCACGTTTGCTGCGCATCGCGGAGCGGATCGTCGGCGACCGCGGCGAGGCCGAGGACATCGTGCAGCTGGCGTGGCTACGACTCAACGGAACCGACACCGAGATCGAGAACCTGCCGGCCTGGTTGACCACGGTGACCACCCGCTTGTGCCTCGACCGCCTCCGCGCGGCCATACCGACCCCTGACGACGACCTCGAACTCGACGACGATCACGCACCGGATCCATCCGACGAGATCGCACTCGCCGACACCGTGGGGATCGCCTTGCAGGTGGTGTTGGACCGGCTCACCCCCAACGAACGGGTGGCGTTCGTCCTGCACGACACCTTCGGGGTCGACTTCTCCACCATCGCGGCGATCCTCGGGGCGAGCCCGGCGGCCGCCCGCAAACTCGCCTCGCGAGCGCGCAGCAAGATCACCCAGCCGGGCGAGCCCGGGCAGCGCACCGACTGGGCCGTCGTCGACGCCTTCCTCGACGCCGCCCGCAACGGTGAGTTCGCGAAGCTGCTGGAGCTGCTCGCGCCCGACGTCGTCATCGAGGGTGATGCCGCCGCAGTCGCCACCGGCACACCGGCTCGCCTCGAGGGGCGCGATGCGGTCGCGGCCATGTTCAACGGCGCGGCCAAGGCGGCGCTGTCGGTCTACATCGGCGAACGGCCCGGCGCATGTTGGTTCCACAAGGGCGAGGCGCGCGTCGCCTTCGACTTCACCATCGACGATGGCCGGGTGTCGCGCATCGTGTTCCGGGCCGACCCCGAGGTCCTCGCGCAGACGGCGCGACGCCGGGGTGCCGAGCGGCTCTGACGCAGAGCTCTTGATCGGTGGTCACACTCGAGGCACACCGATCGTCAATACAGTAAGGGCGATGATCGAACGAAGTCGCCGCCATCGAGAGAGGTATGACCATGAAGACGATGACCTGCCGGCAACTGGGCGGCCCCTGCGATCTGGAGCTGCGTGGTGAGACCGCCGACGACGTGATCAAGTTGCAGGACAAGCATTTGCGTGATGCGGTCGCGGGCGGTGACACCGTGCACGGCCCTGCGCTGAATGACATGAAGGGTCGCTGGAAGCACCCCGTGAAGTCCATGGGCTGGTACAACGGCACCAAGAAGGCGTTCGCCGAACTGCCGGAGGACTGACCGTCGGGCGTACGGTCGGCTGGTGATCTTGCCGACGAAGCGCGACCCCCGCCTCATCACCATCCGGCGCGGGGGCACGCTCACCGATAGCGATCATCGGTTGCTGGCGTTGTGGGCCGCCGACTGTGCCGAGCACGTGCTCGATCTGTTCGAGACCGAGCATCCGTCGGACACCCGCCCTCGTGACGCCATCGGGGCGATCCGCGCCTGGACCCGCGGCGAGCTCCGGATGATGGACTCGCGCGCCGCCGGTGGTCACGCCATGGCCGCCGCCCGCGACCGCGCCGGGGCGCCCCGCCACGCCGCGTTCGCCGCCGGACAGGCGGCGTGCGTCGCCCACGTCGCCGCCCACGATCTCGGTGCGGCGGCCTACGCGATCAAGGCTGTCCGCGCGGCGACCCCCGAAAGCGACGCCGTCGATGCCGGACGACGCGAATGTCGTTGGCAGCGTGGGCAACTCCCGGAGACGATCCGCGAACTCGTCCTCGACGACCAGCGCCTCCGCAACGACATCTGTTGGTCGGTGTTCGACGGCTGAAAAGGGCTGCGACTCTTCCCAGCCCACGCCGGCCCGCCTGCGGCGGCCCAGGTTAGTTTCTCGATCAGCGGGACATCGATGCCGACGAGAGGACTCTCCCAAGCCGATCTCCTCTGGCCATGGTGCGGATCAATGCTTTTCGTCGAGGAACCGCTTGACGAGAGTGAGACAGGAGTCGGCCAGCGGCCGGTCGAGCTCGCCGGCGTCGACGGCACCGAGGTAGTCGCCGTGCCCGGCCGGCACGACCAGCGCCCGACCGTTCGGCGCAGTCTCTGCCATCCACACCGTGTGTTCGGGCAGGACCACGTCGCGGTCGCCGCTGACGAACAGTGCGGCGGCCCGGATCGACGAGAGTTCGGCGTCGTCGAAGTCCTCGAAGCCCCGCATCAGCGAGACATCCAGGTCGAACATCCGACGCAGATCGGCGGGATTGGGATTGATCTGCCGGTACGCGTCGGCGAGTTCGCTCGGCATGTCGTTGATGTCGGGCGCGTCGAAATTGCTCCAGAAACCGTCCATCATTCCGTCGCGACGAGAGAACCCGGAGGCGACCACGATTCGTCGCGCGCGATCGGCATGACGCGATGCGAACCGGAGAACGGTGGGTCCGCCGTTGCTGAAACCGATGATGTCGACCGACTCGAGCCCCAGACGGTCGACGAGCGCGGCGATGTCGTCGGCCGAGTTGTCGAAGGTGTACGGGCGAGATGAATGCGGGGTGTGCCCGTGCCCCTGCAATTCGACGCCGATGACCAGCCGATCGTCGGCGAACGCCGGAATCGCGTGGTGCCAGTTCGTATCGATGGTGCCGGCACCCCCGTGCACGAGAACCAGGGGAGTCTGCGGTCCGGGTGAGCCGTGCTTTTCGTGGTAGAGCTCGATCGTGGTCATTTCGGCCTCCCAACGCGTGCGGTCTATGGAGATGATGACCGTGTGCGGCGTGCGAAATCATCGGAGTCGCCGATTCTCCACACGTCTGTCAATGTCGGTCGGCCCGGCTCGATACCCTGGACGCATGCGACCCTTGCGGTTTTCGATCAACGTCACGCTCGACGGGTGCTACGACCATCGGGAAGGGATTGCCGACGAGGATCTGCACCGCAACGCCGCCGAGAACATCGCGTCGGCCGACGCGTTGATCTTCGGCCGGGTCACCTATCAGATGATGGAGGCGGCCTGGCGCCTGCCGATTCCCGACACCGCGCCCGACTGGATGATCCCGTTCGCCGAGGCTATCGACGCCGCGAAGAAGTACGTCGTGTCGAGCACTCTGGAGGACCTCGACTGGAACGCCGAGCTGGTGCGCGGCGACTTCGCGGACACCGTCCGCGCGCTGAAGCAGGAGCCGGGGAACGGGCTGTTCGTGGGCGGCGTGCAACTCGCGAAGGCGTTGACGGAGTTGGGTTTGATCGACGAATACGAGTTCGTCGTGCACCCCAGGGTGGTCGGTCACGGCCCGACCCTGTTCGACGGACTGTCGAAAAGCGTTGACCTGCAATTGATCAGCCGGGCAGAGTTCGCGTCGGGTGCCATGGCGATGCGGTACCAGGTGAAGAGGTCCTGATCGATCGCCGAGCAGGCGCCCGAACTTCCGCTGTGTATCGATATCTGTCAATATAGACAAATGTCGATACAGCTGACGGATCTCGCGTCAACCGCAGCAGCGCTGAAGGCCCTGGGTGATCCCGTGAGGTTGCGACTGTTGGGGGAGGTGGCCTCGCGGCCGGGCGGCGAATCGTGCGTGTGTGACCTGCTCACCTTGTTCGATCTGTCGCAGCCGACCGTCTCACACCACCTGAAGGTGTTGCGGGAAGCCGGCCTGCTGACCAGTGAGCGTCGCGGCACCTGGGTGTATTACCGGGTCGTTCCCGATGCAGTGCAACAGCTTTCGCAGATCATCGGGTCGATGGCGGTGGTGTCGGGTACCGCAGCGAACTGTCCGGCCGAGGGCTGCTGATGGCCACCGACGGATCGCCGGTGGTCGGCCGGTTGTCGATGCTGGACCGGCTGTTGCCGGTCTGGATCGGCGTGGCGATGGTGGTCGGTCTGCTGCTCGGCCGGTTCGTGCCGGGCATCGGGACAGGACTGAGCGCGGTATCGGTGGACGGGATCTCGCTGCCCATCGCGGTGGGGCTGCTGATCATGATGTACCCGGTGCTGGCCAAGGTGCGCTACGACCGGCTCGACACGGTGACCGGCGACCGTCGTCTGCTGGTGGGGTCGTTGGTGTTGAACTGGGTGATCGGTCCGGCGGTGATGTTCACCCTGGCCTGGCTGTTGTTACCGGATCTGCCCGAGTACCGCACCGGGCTGATCGTGGTCGGACTTGCCCGCTGCATCGCGATGGTCATCATCTGGAACGACCTCGCCTGCGGCGACAGGGAAGCCGCCGCGGTGTTGGTGGCACTGAACTCGCTGTTCCAGGTCGTCATGTTCGCGGTGCTGGGCTGGTTCTACCTCTCCGTGCTCCCGGGGTGGCTCGGGCTGTCCACCACCGGGATCGAATCCTCGCCCTGGCAGATCGCCAAGTCGGTGCTCACCTTCCTCGGCATCCCACTGCTCGCCGGGTACGCGACCAGGCGCATCGGGGAGAAGGCCAAGGGGCGTGCCTGGTACGAGCAGACATTGATCCCGCGATTGGGTCCGTGGGCGCTGTACGGGTTGCTGTTCACGATCGTCGTGCTCTTCGCGTTGCAGGGCGACCAGATCACCTCGAATCCCGCTGACGTCGCCCGTATCGCGGCACCGCTGCTGGCGTACTTCGCGATCATGTGGGCCACGGGTTACGGCTACGGCATCGTCGCCCGTCTCGGGTACGCCCGTACCACGACGATGGCGTTCACCGCCGCGGGCAACAACTTCGAGCTGGCCATCGCCGTCGCGATCGGCACCTGGGGTGCGACCTCCGGTCAGGCCCTGGCCGGCGTCGTCGGCCCGCTGATCGAGGTCCCGGTTCTCGTCGGCCTGGTCTATGTGTCCCTAGCGCTGCGTCGTCATTGGCATGAGCCGGCGGCCGCTCGCGAGACCGGCCGGATCGCCGATAACGAGGGGGCCGATCGTGTCTGACGCGCCGACGGTGGTGTTCGTGTGTGTGTCCAACCGCGGAAAATCGGTGATGGCCGAGGCGCTGATGCGCGAACATGTCCCGGACGCGGTGACGGTGTCATCGGCCGGGACGGCGGCTCAGGTCGGTGGCAGCGTCAACGAGCTGTCCGCCCAGGTGCTCGACGAGGTCGGCATCGATGTGACGGGTCACCGGTCGCGTCAGCTCACCGACGAGATCATGACGACCGCCGACCTGGTCGTGGTCGTCGGCACCGCGCCTGTCGACCCGCCTGCCGGTGTCCGAGTGGAGCGGTGGGAAACCGACGAACCATCGCTGCGCGGGATCGACGGAGTCGAGCGGATGCGGATGATCCGCGACGACATCGCTGCCCGCGTCGTCGACCTCGCCACTCGACTCACGGTGCGCTGAAGATCGGCGACGGGCATCCCGGCGATGTCAGCAGCAGCTCGTGGTCTGCCCGTCCTCGGCGACAGCGCTCCTGCAGCACACCGCCTCACCTTCGGCCGGCGGCTGATCGGCGAGAAGGCCTGGGCTGGTCCCGAACTCGTCGGTGTCGGCGAGTTTGGTGTACACCTCCCACCGCTCCCGGTCGGCGCCGGTGACCCAAACCTTGTCCTGGGTGGCGAAGCAACACGTCGTGTTGATCTCTGCGTCGGTGAACAACCCCGCATCGGAGAGACGCGCGATCTCGGCGTGCACCTGCGCGCTCGATTCCACCTCCACGCCAAGATGATTGACCGTCCCGCCCTGGCCGGGATTCTCGATGAGGACCAGCTTCAGCGGAGGATCGGCGATCGCGAAGTTCGCATAACCGGGTTTCCGCTTGGCGGGGCCACTGCGGAACAACGCGGTGTAGAACGTGATCGCCGCGTCCAGGTCGTCGACATTCAACGCGAGCTGTATCCGTGACATCGTTACCTCCGGGTGTGAGACATACATCGAATTAGTTGGCTGTGGATCAGACTGCCACTATTTCGACATATGTCAAGTAGGTGCGTATGGTGGGCGGTATGCCGAAGACACTCCCGGTGATCGATGTCAGCGCCCCGGTCTGTTGTGCGCCCGTCTCCGCGGCGCCGATGACCGAGCAGGATGCCCTCGAGGTCGCCCTGCGGCTCAAGGCACTTGCCGATCCGGTGCGAATCCGGCTGTTGTCGATCCTGCTCACCGAGGACACGGGGGAGACCTGCACCTGCGAGCTGGCCCCCGTCCTCGGATTGTCCGAGGCAACCGTGAGTCATCACCTCACGCAGTTGCGCAAGGCGGGCATGGTCGAGTCACGGCGCGACGGCATGAACGTCTATCACCGTGCGTGCGTTGATGCGTTGGAGGCAGTCCGGCAGGTGCTGGCGCCGAACTGCTGCTGAGTCGGGTGCGGGTAACGATCAGAGTCGGCCATGCGCAAGCGGATTCGGCGGACCGTCGACGGCGTCGCCGCGTTCACGTCGTTCGCGTGCGATGCGCATCGTCGAACCGTCACTCGGCCGATATGTCGAGTGAAATCTCGATACCACCCGCACTGTGGACCGTCGTGACCTGGATGCCCGACGGCGTCGCGACCACCCACGTCGGGTCGGCCGCGGAGGCGTGCGGGCCGACGCCGATCACCCGCATCCCGGCGGCGAGGCCCGCGGCAATGCCGTTCGCCGAGTCCTCGACCACGATGCACGCGGTTGGTTCGACCCCGAGTTCTGTTGCCGCCACACGGAATCCCTCCGGATCGGGCTTGCTCTTCGCGACGTCTTCGGCGGTGACCGCCACGGCCGGCATCGGTAGTCCCGCGGCGCCCATGCGGGCGGCGGCGAGGCCGCGGGTCGCGGATGTGACCAGGGCGTGGGGGAGTGTCGTGAGCGCGGCGAGTAGCTCGGCCGCGCCCGGTAATGCCACGACCCCGTCGAGTTCGCGCGTCTCGGCGGCCAGCAACTCGCGGTTCTCGGCCAGGTTCAGTTCGTGCGGGCGATCGGGCAGCAGAATGGCCATGCTGTCCTGACCTTGCCGACCGTGGATGATCGACAAGGTGCGCTGCGGGTCGACGCCGTGGCTGACCGACCAAGCGCGCCAAAGCCTCTCGACGACGGCATGCGAGTCGACAAGGGTGCCGTCCATGTCGAGGAGAACCGCAGCGGTATGAAGTGTGGTCATGCTGTCACCCTAACGGCGACTCGGACCTGAGTGGCGTGACACCTACTCGCGGGAGGTTTCGGCTGTGAGGTCGAGAAGCGCGCCGAGTTCGGCGAAGGTGATGCCTTTCGTCGCCGCGGCGATGTCGCCGTCGCGCAAGTCCGCAACCGCGTGCTCCAACGACGCTGCAAGGTGGGCATAGAGCGCCATTCCGGTGCTGATGCGCTTGACGCCGGCCGCGGCGAGTACCGGAACCGGGGGTCGTTCGGCCATCGTGCCGACGACGATGTTCACCGGTTTGGGCGCGACCGCCTTGACGATCGCCTCCACCGCAGCCATGTCGGGCGGGAAGGGTGCGTACAGCACGTCTGCGCCCACCTCGGCGAATGCCGTCAGCCGACGAATCGTGTCGTCGAGATCCGTGCGGCCCTGGAAGAAGTTGTCGGTCCGGCCGGTGAGCACGATCCGGCCCCGAGCGGTGTCCGCGGCGGCTTTGACCCGGGCGACCGCGTCGTCGAAGTCGCGTATCGGATTGTCGGGGTCGCCGGTCGAATCCTCGACGCCCACACCGGCAAGACCGGCGTCGATACAGGCGCCGACGGTCGCGGCGACATCGTCCGGTGTCGCGCCGTAACCGTCCTCGAAGTCGCCGTTGACCGGCAGCCCGCTGACCTCGATCAAGAGCTTCGCATGTGCGAGATGCTCTGCGGCACTGACGGAATGGCGACCGTCACGGCGACCCAGGGTGGCGGCGAAGGCGGCCGACGATGTCGCAAGAGCGCGAAACCCGGCGCGTTTGCAGATCAGCGCCGAGAGTCCGTCCCAGACGTTGGGCATCACAAACGCCCCGGGTTCGCGGTGCAGGGCCAGGAACTGCTCGTAGTGCTCTGCCTGCTTCATCGTGTACTCCGGTGTCGGTGACGGTCGCGACGTCGTCAGAGTACGCGTGCGGCAGCAGGTTCCGCGCCGGAACCGCATGGTGCCAAGAACGCTTCCTTCGGTGATCCTGCATGGTCGTCGTCGCGTTGCGCATTGAGGCGTGTTGGCCGTCCGACCGCCGAACGGCTTGTTGACGTCGAGCGCTGGTTGATCGCGCGTTCCGGGGACTCTCGCTCGATGATCTACGGACCGAGCGGAGGTGTGGGACCGAGGCAGTGCTCCGGCATCTTCTGCTACGAACTCTGTTGTGGTGCAGGCCAATACGCTGAGCTCCTGGTAGCCGTCACCATCGAGGTGATCATATTCCTGCATAAGGGATCTGACGATCTGAGACTTCCGGTTGTTCGAGTGCCGATCGTGGATGGCCGTGAGGGATTTCGTGAGCGCCCGAGCACGGAATAGTTCAGGGTTTCCTGAATACAGGTTTGGATGTACCGTTAGCGGTATGGAGACGGTTGCCGCGCGTGATGCGCTGACCAGATTTGGGTATGCGTTATCCGACTCGACGCGTACCCGGGTTCTCCTGCGGCTACGTGGTGGTGGAGGGTATCCGTCGGAGCTGGCCGAGGCGATCGGCGTATCGCGGCAGACGTTGTCAAACCACTTGGCCTGCTTGAGGGGATGCGGTTTGGTGGTGGCGGTTCCCGAGGGGCGCCGTACTCGATACGAGTTGGCGGATCGTCGGATTGGGCATGCTCTCGACGACTTGCTCGGGCTGGTGTTGGCGGTCGATCCGGCGTGTTGCCCAGACTCCGAGGACGAAGGGTGTTGTTGATGGCGTCCGAGCTCGACCTGCGGTCGACGATCCCCGGTGGGCGGCGGCAGATCCTGCAGCATCGTATCCGCTGGTTTGTTGCGGCGACCATCACGTACAACGTGATCGAGGCCGTGGTCGCGATCAGCGCGGGTGCACGAGCCTCGTCGGGCGCGTTGATCGGGTTCGGGTTGGATTCGGTCATCGAGGTGTCCTCGGCGTTGGCGGTGGCCTGGCAGTTCGCCGGCCGGGATCCGCAGCGGCGTGAGAAGGTCACACTGCGGATCATCGCGTTCTCGTTCTTCGCACTGGCTGCCTATGTCAGCGCCTCTGCGATCGCCTCGCTGGTGGGCTTGAGCGGGGAGGCTCGGCATTCGTCAATCGGAATTGCTTTGGCCGCAGTCAGTTTGGTGATCATGCCGGTGCTGTCGTGGGCCGAACGCCGCGCGGGCCGCGAGTTGGGCTCGTTGAGTGCGGTGGCCGACTCCAAGCAGACCCTGTTGTGCACGTATCTGTCGGCGGTGCTGTTGATCGGGTTGGTGCTCAACAGTCTTCTGGCGTGGTCGTGGGCCGATTCGATTGCCGCGCTGGTTATCGCCGCGGTCGCGCTACGTGAAGGTGTCAATGCTTGGCGGGGCGAGGCGTGCTGCGCACCGGCAAAGCGCGTCGGGGCCGATGATCATGCGTGTGACTGCTGCAACGACGAGGCTGGTCGAGGGTAGCGATGGCATAAGGCTGCCGCGTCGTGTCTTGCGATTCGAAAGGAAAATGGGGCGGCTGCCACGATCAACTCTGTTGTGGCGCGGGACTTGTCGCGTACTGGTCGGACCTGCGCGGTCGATATGCCAGATTTGGTGATCGCGGGTTGCGCACCCCATAGCCGGCAGCCATCGTCCAGGGCGGATTGCCCTGACTCCGATCGGTCCTACTGGGGACGACTCACTGGAATGACGCGGACGATGCCGTCAAGGCCCTCGAAGTCGTCAGGGTTGGTTGTGTACAGGGGCAGAATGGCCGCGGTCGAAACAGATGCGATCATGAGATCGGCTACGCGTCGCCTGGGTGTCCTGCGGCGAGCTTGGACCGCGGCGCAGATACGTCGGACTGCACGAGCAGCGTTGGCGTCGAAAGGTAAGGGGTCGAACTCGTTCTCGACGCATTGGGGAACATCGGCTCGGCGTGCGCGTTCGTCGGCCGCCTGGGCGTCATTGCCGGCTATCAGGTGGACGCCGGCGGAGAGTTCAGCCAGTGTGATGGCCCCCTGACGGCCACCTCGTCGGGAAGTTCGTCAGGGTCGATCGCATGGCGAAGAATCAAGATGTTCGTGTCGAGCAATCCGCGCCGCAAATCATCAGGCATAAGGGTCGCTCGAGGTTTCGGCATACACACGGTCCTGGTCGGCCCGAAATTTCTCTGCATCGATGATTGGCGCCAATGCCGATCCGCGGGCAAACTCTGCGCGCGTAACGAAGCTGCGTCGTCGACGTAGAGGGACGAGTTCTCCGATCTGGCGTCCGTCGCGGGTGACCGTGAAGGAATCGCCGTGTTCCACCGCGTCCATGATTTCCTTGGATCGCATCCGGAGGTCACGTTGGCTGACTTCTCGCGGAGTACTCATGAGCACATGGTAATGCGACGTAGCACCGTCACCCTCGAGACCTTCGAGACTCATGGAGACCGGAACCAAGGCCGGCGAAGGTCGTGTGCTGCCACGAGACACTCGGGGAGGGGACTTGGTTACAGCGCCACTCAAGACCTCAAAGTGCTCTGATTTGAGTGGTGTCGGGGTAAGTGGCGCGATCTGTCCTGACTCGGCGCCTAGCTGCGTAATGCTAGCAAAGCAGCTAATATAGCTGCATGAGTGTGGTGATCACAGTCCGCGACGTTCCGGACGCGGTGCGAGATGAGCTTGCAGCGCGGGCCGCACGGGCGGGCAAGTCGTTGCAGGAATACCTGCGCGGCATGTTGATCGACTCTGCGGCACGTCCGCCGGTCGATGACGTCATTGCGCGGGCGCGGGCGCGGGTCGGCGCCACCGGAGTCAGGCTCGATGCCGCCGCGATCCTCGACGCGCGAGATGCCGACCGACGTTGACCATCGACGTTGTGTGTGACTCCTCGGCCCTCGTGGCGCTGTTGCTCGACAACGGTCCGGACGGTCGCTGGGTGGTCGAGCAATTATCCGGCACTCGCTTGCTCGCACCTCAGCTGGTGATGTTCGAGGCAGGCAACATCATTCGCCGACAAGAACTCGCCGGGGTCGTCAGTGCCGACCAGGCGGTGCAGGCCCATGGTGATCTGCTCGAGTTGTCGATCGAGCAGTGGCCGTACGAACTTCTCGGTTCACGGGTGTGGGAATTGCGCAGCAATCTGTCCGGATACGACGCCAGCTACGTCGCTGTTGCCGAACTGGCGGATGCGCCTCTCATCACGCTTGACCGTCGCATAGGTAGGGCGCCAGGTCTGCGGTGCGAGGTGAAGGTTCCGTGACGTCGATACGGCGCCGGATGCGTGAGCGCCCCGAATTTGCCGCGCAGGCCACCGGCAATCGGTTCTTGTTGAAGAGGCCAACGTCGGTGGTGAGGAGCTCGATTTCGTCGAGGTCGTCGCCATGCCACGGGATGACGAGGCGTGATTCGCGGCGAGATCTGGACCATTGCGGGGGTGTGTATGAGTCCAAGCCAAGTCTCAACTATGCTGTCATCCGGCAGCCGATCCGGGAATTCAGCTGCGGCGCAGTGTGATAGGCAGTGGTTTGCCAGTAGCGCTGCATATTCGATTGCTGAATATTCTCGGGCGGCCTGGCCGGATGGCACCGATGGTGCGGGAGGTGCCGCATCAGAGCGTTTGACCGTTGGGTTGGACATTGTTGCTTTCGCGGGCGCGGCGTCGACGCTTGGAACGGGTTCAAACTTGGCCCAGGGGTAGAGTTAGGGCCATGTTTCTCGCACGCATCACAGTCGACCCGGCGGTAATGGGTGGCATGCCGTGCATTCGCGGCATGCGGTTCCCGGTCGCGAGCGTTGTTGCGATGGTGGCTGATGGCATGTCGTCAGAGGACATCGTCGCCGGGCACCCCGATCTGGAACTCGAGGACGTTTCTGAAGCCCTGAAGTACGCCGCTGAAGCACTCCGAGAGCGCGAACTTCCACTCCGACACCCGGCGTAAAGCTTCTGCTAGACGAGAATCTCTCACCGACTTTGTGCGCCGTGCTTGTCGAAGCTGGTCACGATGCAGGCATGTGCGAGATTTCGATGTGGCTGGGGCGACCGATGAAGTGGTGATAGCACACGCGGCGTCACTTGGTTTGATTCTCATCAGCGCCGACACCGACTTTGGGACATTGCTTGCCCGAAGCCACGCGGTGAGGCCATCCTTCGTACTCATCCGTAGGGCGAGTGGACGGCGGGCGTCCGAGCAAGCACGACTCCTGATTGAGAACCTTCCGCTCGTCGCTGAGGAACTCGAAGCGGGAGCCGTAGTTGTGCTTGGAGAAGCCACGATACGAGTTCGTCGTCTGCCGATATGAGATCACTCCGACACCGGGCAGTATTGAAGGACCGCCCTCTGCGGATGCCTGTGAGTGGACGAGAATCGGAACTCGAATTCCGTTGGGGTGCTGAGCAATACGCAGCCAATTGCTGGTAACCCTGCATATTCGATTGCTGCATATTCGCAGCCAACGCACAGCCTGGCCACCCCGGAGCGTTACATGTAACATGGGGCCATGGCAGTGAGGGACAGGGTTGGTGAGTATCGACGCCGGATGCGCGAGCGCGGTTTGCGACCACTACAGGTCTGGGTTCCCGACGTGCGCACGCCCGAATTTGCCGCGCAAGCCCACACGCAGTCGGTTCTCGTCGCTCAGGCCGATGTCGATGGGGACGAGCAGGATTTCGTCGAGGCCGTCTCTGCGTCATGGGACGACGAGACGTGATACGCGGCGAGATCTGGACTTTGGCCGGTGGTGTGTATGCATCGAAGCCGCGGCCCGCGGTCATCGTGCAGGATGACCTCTTCGATTCGACTCTGTCGGTAGTGGTTGTGCCGATGACGAGCCAGCTCACAGAGGCGCCGTTGTTGCGGATTCGTATCCCAGGAGACCGGGATGCGATCTCGGGCCTCGAGCGCGACAGTGACGTGATGATTGACAAGCTGACCGCGGTCCGGCGATCGAATGTTCTAACTCGTGTTGGACGTCTGACATCCGAGCAGCTAGTTGAGGTTGAACGCTCGTTGATGGCGTTTCTGGGACTTGCGCGATGACGCGTAGGCAAATAGGGGGCCGGCGGCCGACGAATCACATAGCTGACGACAACGGCGCACCTGAATAGTGTTGCGGCGCGGCGCAATACGCAGTGGATTACTTGACATAATGTATCTTATCGGCACTAAAGGAGACGAGTTTAAACAGATGGAGATTCTCCTGCGTCCTCGTGAATCTCGAGCGAAACTGCTGGCTGCTCCCGGTGTCGAGTTCGTTTCATGCAGAGTGTTCCAGGTCGGCTACCAGAGTTCCTGTCGAACGGCGTCGTCGGTCTGCTCCGACCCGAGGACCGAGTGTTCGAGGCGATGCTGGATGGCTGGCGAGCCCAGATGCTGGCCCGTGGACTCGGTGTGCCATTCATCCAGTCATCGTGCAGCCTGGTGTCTCGTTTCCAAGAGCACTCCAACGAGTACCCGTGGGCCTGGCAGCCGATCCACGTCGATGAGTTCCTGGCTGATCGACGAACCGGGCCAAAGTCCGTCTCAGTGTCGACGCTGCGCGCGAACGCCGGCACGATCAGAGCCTTCTGCTATTACGTCACTGACGAAAGGTACGGGTGGGCTGCGTTCTGCAGCAAAGCATTTGATGACGTTCCCGCCCAAGTCGTTTTCGAGTGGAACACGCCGCGCCACAAGACTGATGACGCCATACCCGCTGACCGGCGGAGCTTCACCCAAGCCGAGTTGCAGGCGTTCTTCGATGCATGCGACGACCTGGTTGACCGCGAGTTCGCCAAAGGGTCGAAGCGCTGGCTCCCACTGTTGCGAGACTCCACCGCGTTCAAGGTGTGCTACGCCTACGGCCTGCGGCGTCGCGAACTTGCCATGCTCGACTATCACGACTTCGGCCCGAACCCGCACGTTGAGAACTTCAAGCAGTACGGCGCTGTCCAGGTCCGCTACGCAAAGGGAATGTCCGGATCGGGACCACGTCGACGCACAGTCCTCACAGTGCCCGAGTTCGACTGGGTCGTCGACCTTCTCGAACATTGGCTCTCGCCGCAGGGTCGCGAGCAGTTCACTACCGCCGATCGTTCGGCCTCGTTGTGGCCGTCGGAAAGGGCCGGTGCCACGGGAATCCGCAACTTTAATCGCACGTTCACCACGGTTCGCGAACTCGCTGGGCTGCCGAAGGAGTTGAAAATGCACTGCCTGCGCCACTCTTACGTCACCCATCTCCTTGAAGCCGGATACGACCCAATGTTCGTCCAGCAGCAAGTCGGCCACGCCTACTCATCCACCACGGCGCTCTACACCTCGGTCTCGGCAGACTTCAAGCAGAAGACCATCCAACGGATGATCCAACAGCGAATCGTCACGCGTGACGAAAAAGAGGTCAGGAAGGACACGTGAGCGAGCAACGTCGCATCGGGTACCACTGGAATCTTCGCCAGCGGATGGCTGATCACAACCTCTGGAAGACAACGGAACTCATCCCGTTGCTGAAGTTGCGTGGTATCAACCTCTCAAACGCACAAGTGCACCGACTGGTGACCGGTACACCCGAGCGGATCCCTGCCCGCACCTTCGCTGCGCTGTGCGACATCCTTGAATGCACACCCAACGATCTCTTCGAACCATATGTAGAGATCCGCGCTGCGGCCACGGCCGAAGCACCTGCCAACCCGGCCGAACTCGGCATCGGCGAGAAGCGATCCGTTGCCCGCCGAATCCGAGTCGTCCGTACCGATGATGACGATGGCAAGACCACGTAAACCCGAAGACCCACAACGGTGGGAAGTTCCATGCGACCGCTGCGGCGAGCATCGTGAATGCGTCGTCACCTGGCAAGGCCTCGGAGTATGCGGTTACTGCTACCAGGCAGCCAAACGTACCCGGGGTGTGTGCCCGTGCGGTCACGACGGCGTGCTACCAGGAATCATCAATGGCCAACCGGCGTGCCGCAAATGCACCGGTATCAAACTCAACGTCGACTGCGTTGAGTGCGGCGCCGAGGAAGAACTCTACGCACAGGGGCGCTGCTGGCGATGCGTCCTGGGAGCGACCGTGGACCGACTGTTGACGAATCCAGAGACCGGTGTCGTCACCGATGAGCTGAAACCTTTTGCAACTGCCCTGAAGTCGATGAAGCGAGCCAACAGCGGTCTGACTTGGATCAACCAAGAACATGTCACAGTGTTCCTCACCGAGTTGGCTCGCACGCCGCTCGTTTCCCACGACGTCATCGACCAACTCCCCCGATCGCGCACCCGAGAATACGTCCGAGAACTCCTGGTCACCCATCAAATCCTGCCGCCCAGGGACGGACTGCTGCACCGCTATATCGACTGGTCAAACGACGCCCTCGACCGCCTGAAATCGGCGGAACATCGCGACATCGCCAACCGCTACATCCGCTGGCACCACCTGCGGCAGATGCACTCGATGGAGTCGGTGTCGCACGGCACGTTCCTACGGTCGAAGCAAACCGTCACCGTCACAATCGAATTCCTCAACTGGCTCACCGACCGGGACATTTCGATCGGCGTTCTATCCCAAGCGGATTTGGACGCATGGCAAGCCGAAGGCCCGAGCACGAGAGAATTTGCCATCCGCTTCCTTGCGTGGGCAATCAAGACCAAAGTGGTCGCTGCGGACCTCACGATGACGCCTCATCGTCGCGGCACCAGTCAGAAGATGAGTGCCGAGGCTCAGCAAGACACCGTCGACAGCATCACATCGAACCAACCGGCACTGAATCCACGGGACCGAGCCGCTGCGATCCTGGTGCTCGTCTTCGGCCAGCAGATCGACCGGGTCGTCAAACTTACTTGGGACCGCGTCATCGTCTCCGACGAACTCGCGACCGTCACACTCGGCGACATCGCTATAGCCCTGCCGGCCCCGCTCGACGAGCCATTCCGCTATCTCGCCGGAGAACGCGACCTTGCGAACACCGCCGCCCACCCCGCCACCAACTGTGTATTCCGCGGATACGTCCCCGGCCAACACATCAACCCAGGCCACCTACGGAACCGGTTGAAGTCGACGTTTAGTACCCGGGCGGCCCGATTGGGCACCTTGCATGAACTCACCAAGCTCGCACCCGCAGCGATACTCGCGGACACTCTCGGCTACTCCCCTGCCACCATCGAACGCCACTCCATCGCGTCAGGAGCAATCTACGCTCAGTACGTATCAACAATCAGAGACTGATAGTGAAGTGGCCCCAGCGACAGACACGATAGGACTGCGAGACTAATGAAAGAACAAGATAGACGGTTTGTTGGCAGCTGGTGGCGAGCAGGCAGTCGTGAGCACGCAGTAGGCGGAGTGCTTGAGATAGATGAAGCGGGCCGCTGTCGATTGGAGCTCGTTGATTCGCTCCTCGAGCACCACGAAACACAAGTTTTGTTACATGGCAAGGCTTTTGGAAAATCCATCACAGTCATTAACGCAAGTCCCTCGAATGGCGGCAAGACGGTCATCGGACAAGAACATACAGAAACGCAGGTGTTGCGTTCGGACGCAGTCCTTGTAGGAATCCATCTGGAATCCGCCGATGATGCTGTGTTCGATGCGATGTGGGTGAGTATCGCGAACCTGACTACTTGGGCAGACCGGTCGGCGTTTGAGGCAATCGACACCTATGACAAAGATCTATGGAAATTTAGGCGAGCTGAGTTCAAATATGAGCCAATAGATGATATCGCAGTTGCTCTCACAGATCGAAAGGAAGAGATTATATTTCGCTGGTGTATGAGAGGGAACACGATTCAGAATTATGTGCCGTTCCGCGAATACCGTGTCAGAGAAGCGGTGAGGCTGGAAGTGCGTGCAGGAGAACCCAGGAGCTGGATGGGCTACTGGCGTACTGCTTGCGATATTCAAGACCTCCTGACTATCGCCACCCAGGCGCCGTGCCTTGCTTCATCGTTAGAGCTGAAGATTGTCCGCGACGAAGGTCCGGCACATAAGGTTGATGTGCACTTTCATAGCGGTCGGACGGCGGTAAATGCAGAGGCAACTAGAGACAAAACTGATTCGCACGGGCTTCTGTTCCGCCTTGGTGATCTTGAGATTGCCGCGGGAATCAATCGGTGGATCAAACTCACGGACACGCTGGGCTTGCCCCTAAATGTCTTGCTTGGCTTAGACTACGATCCTAGTGGGTACTACGAGAACCAGATTTTCAACGCGGCGTCCGCTGCCGAGGGGTTTCACCAAGCTCTCCGGCCGAACTCGGTATCGCTAGACCCAAGCGTGCACGCATCGATTGTTGACGAAGTGAAAGATCACTTTAAAGACGATGACTTGAAATGGATTCTCCCACGTGTTGGCGAGAACCGTCCGGGGCTAAAAGATCGCTATGTAGAGCTCGCGGGAATCCCAGATAGCGAGGCTGTAAATGCGTTAGTCTGCAATGTTGAAGTGTGGGCGAGATGGCTTAAGAATGCGCGCAATGCGATTGGTCATCTCAATACAGGTGAGCTCGATCGAAAGGTTCCCGAGTCCGCCAGATTTAGAATTACCTATATAACAAAAGCGCTACTGCATCTAGTGGTTATGAATGAGATCGGTGTAGACGCCGAGAAGCAACGGGAAGCAGTCCGGAATGCTTGGTGGTTCTCGGCGAAGCGTTTCGAGGAGGCAGTCCGGGCGGCCATTTGATCGGCCTCCCCTTGGAGTGGCATACCTTCGCCGAGGGACAGTTCGACCTACTATCAACGGGAGTAGCGGATCTCGCACTCATTGCGAGAGGACGACTATGACAGATCGCGTAGTGCCGCGAAGACCGGTGGACCCGCGCGGTCTACTCAGCGAGTGGGCGAACACATCCGACGAGTGGGTGCGCTACATCGTGCGGCACGTCCTCAACGGCGGCGGACCGCTCGGAAGCGAGGAGCATTCCGGAGCGTACGTCTTGTTTCGTCAGGAGAAAGCCCTCGATACCCGCGAACTCCCCACGGAGGAGGCACTCGTCACCCTCGAACCCGAGGATGAGGCGATCGAGCCGTTGACCCTTACCTCGCTCTCCGATGTCGTTGGCGTCAACGCCTTGGTAGAGGGCGGAGTCATCGAGCCGCATGCCGGCCTGACGATCTTGTTCGGAGAGAACGGCACGGGTAAGACGGGGTACTCCCGCATCTTTAAAGCCCTCGCGGCGAGCCGCACTGCCGATGTGATCCTCGGCGACATCGAAGCGGCATCGCCGCAGCCCCAATCAGCACTTGTCGGCTACACGCTCGGCACTGAGACGAAGACCTACACCTGGACCGGACAACAGGGCGTCGCGCCCTTCACCAGGATGTCCATCTTCGACAGCCCTTCTGTCAGCTTCCACGTCGATGACGACCTTGAGTACGTCTACGTGCCAGCAGCCCTGGCACTGTTCAATCACGTCATCGCAGGCATCAAGTCGGTACAAGCCCACATCGACGAGGCCGTCGAAGACCTACGATCTGGGTCCACAGGGCTTCTGTCTCGCTTCCCACGAACTGCCGCGGTTTACCCGCTCATCGAGACGCTGGGAGCGTCCACTGATCTGGAACACCTGAGGTCGCTCGCCGACTCCGATCCCGACGTCGAGACACGTATCGGGGACCTGCGCCGCACGGTCGCGGCGCTGGAGGCGGACACCATCAGCGCTGAGATCAAGCTGCAACAGCGAGTCGAACGCGTCTTGACGCAAGCTTCCAACGCGGCCACCGTGATGGCTGACTTCAACGTGGAGGCATACGGCCGCGAACGCGACACCCTCCACGGACTTGAAGAGGACTACCGCGCCTTCCGAGCCGCCCTTTTCGAGGCAGCCGACCTGCCGGCCGAGCCCGACGACACCTGGAGCACGTTCATCGAGGCCGGCGAGGCATACCAAGCACATCTCATCGCGGTCGGAGCACACGACGCCGATCGGTGCCTGTACTGTCGGCAGCCTCTGAACGAAGCGGCGCGATCGCTGATAGGCAAGTACTCCGAATACCTCGAAGACAAGATCACCACTGACATCGCCGCTTCAAAGGCGCGGGTCCACGCACGTACAGAACCGGTCACCTCGATCCAGGTCAACGACGTCTCTACCTTCGCCGACGAGTACGCAGATGCCGAGGAAAAGCCCCACTTCCACGTTGAACTCGACCGGACTCTGAGCACCATCGCGGAGCTGACCGAGCAGCTTCTCTCCGCTTCCGCTGTGAACACAACGCTGACCGCACACGCCGGTACAGATGCGATAGCGCTCGCCACGGCGTTGGGGACCGCCAAGCACGCCCTCGACGAACTGAGGGCACAGGCAGCTTCGCGGGCTGACACATTGGCCGAGAAAAAGAAGGAGCTTGTCGAGCTAGAAGCGGCGGCAGAACTGACGAAGTCGTGGACGCTCATCGAGTCATGCGTCCGCGACGCCAAGCAGGCTGACCGGCTCACGCTGCTCGCCAAAGCTATGCCTGGTCTTCTGCGCGCTGTGACCGGGCTGGCTAAGACCGCAAGTGACCAGATGATCAACGAGAGCTTCGACGCGCTCTTCAACGAAGAGTGCGCGGCACTCCGCGCGCCCGCGCTGCACGTGGAGTTCGTCGGCCGTCAGGGGCGCGCACAACGCCGCAAGATCCTCGGCGGGAAACATAAACCATCCAAGGTGTTATCCGAAGGAGAGCAGAAGGTCCTCGCAATAGCGGACTTTCTCGCCGAAGCGCGCCTCGCCGGAATCACCGCGCCGGTCATTTTCGATGATCCTGTCTCAAGCCTCGATCATCGCCGCATCAACGAAGTCGCGCAGCGCGTCGCGTCGCTCGCTGACACGACACAGGTCATCGTGTTCACCCACGACATCTTCTTCGCCAGCACGCTGCTTTTGCTCATGGAGGCGAGCAAGCGCTGCTCCTACTACCAGATCACCGATGAAGACGGCAAAGGGAAGGTCGCCCGAGCGACGGGTCCCCGCTGGGACAGCTTGAACAACATTAGGAAGAACATCAACGAGACCATCCAAGCGGCGAAGTCACAGGACGGCGATGCCCGGGCGGCGCTGGTCCGCACAGGCTACGACTGGGTGCGTGCGTGGTGTGAGGTCTTCACCGAGACTGAGTTGCTTCAAGGTGTCACCCAGCGCTACCAACCCAACGTGCGCATGACCAACTTGCCCAAGATCAAGTCCGAAGCACTCCCATCCGCAATCAACACTGTGAACCGCATCTTCGAGGAAGCGTGTCGGTACATCGACGGCCACTCGCAACCCTTGCCCAGCCTCGGGGTCAGCCCCACACTCGTCGGACTCGAAGCCCACTGGGCTGAATTGGCCGAAGCGCGATCCGCGTACAACGCGGCGTTGCAGTAGTCTTCCTCAAACCTCACTCGGGAATCGAGTCTGCTAGACCGGGTCTCCCGCTACTCGTCCCACTTCAACACGTCTCGTTACCAGTTAATGAGGACAAGTTCAAATCGATGAGAGGATGGTTATGACAGCTTGATCTGAGACCACGTGACAGTTTGTTCTAGGCCCACCTTGCCGACTCGCCGTGTGGTTGTGACGGTTTGATTCAGACCCACCTGAGGGTGTTCGGAAGGACTGGGGAGTAGCCCCGGTTCACCGAGCCTGTTGAGGGTGGGTGGTGTGGATGGGGACTCGTGTGGAGTTGTTCGCCCAGATTCGTCGTGATGCCCGGGTTGAGGAGCTCTCGATCCGGGAGTTGGCGCGCCGTCATCAGGTGGGGCGGGCCACTGTCCGCCAAGCGCTCTCAGGTGCCGCGCCGCCGGCCCGGAAGGTTCCGGTGCGGGTGTCGCCGCGGTTGGGGCCGTTTAAGTTCGCGATCGACGCGATGTTGGTCGAAGACCTCTCCGCGCCGCGCAAACAGCGCCATACCGCCCGTCGGGTGCATGCCCGTCTGATCGAGGAATATGACGCCCAGCGGGTGTCGTATTCGTCGGTGCGTGACTATGTGCGGGTTCGGCGGGCGCAGATCGAGGTCGATGCCGGGCGGCGGGTGGAGGTGTTCATCCCGCAGGACCACGCCCCGGGTGAGGAGGCCGAAGTCGATTTCGGTGAGGTGTGGGTGATGCTGGCCGGGGTCAAAACCAAGTGCCACATGTTCACCTTCCGGCTCTCGCATTCGGGTAAGGCGGTGCACCGGATCTATCCGACCCAGGGCCAGGAAGCGTTCCTCGAAGGACATGTCGAGGCGTTCACCGAGATCGGTGGCGTCCCGACCCGCCACATCCGCTACGACAACCTCTCCAGTGCGGTGGCGGTGGTCATTTATGGGACTGGTCGTCAGCGGGTCGAGAACGAACGCTGGCAACTGTTCTGCTCGCACTATGGGTTTGATGCGTTCTACTGCCAACCCGGTATCGACGGCGCCCACGAGAAAGGGGGCGTCGAAGGCGAGGTCGGCCGGTTCCGCCGCAACCGGCTCTCGCCGATGCCGGTGTGTGAGACGCTCGCCGAACTCAACGACCGGGTGCGGGTGTGGGACGAGATCGACAACGCCCGCCGCATCGATTCCCGTATCCGCACCGTGGGTGAAGACTTCGCGATCGAACACCCACTGCTCGCGCCACTGCCGGGCGAGCATTTCGATCCCGGTGTGGTGCTCACCCCGCGGGTGGACCGCTCAGCGCTGGTCACGGTGCGGATGGCGCGGTATTCGGTGCCGGCGCACCTGATCGGGCAGCGGGTCCGGGTGTCGTTACGGGCGTTTGATCTATCGATCCGCGACGACAAACACCGGGTCGTCGCTATCCATCCGCGGGTGGTCGGTAACGGCCGCCACAGCCTGCACCTCGATCACTACCTCGAGGTCCTCGCCGACAAACCCGGCGCCCTGCCTGGGTCGACCGCGTTGGCCCAGGCCCGGGCGACCGGGGTGTTCACCGCCGCCCACGAAGCGCTATGGGCCGCGGCCCGCAAAACTGATGGTGATGCCGCGGGCACCCGCACCCTCATCGAGGTTCTGTTGCTGCACCGCAGCATGGCGCACGCATCGGTCGTCGCGGGGATCGAGGCTGCGCTGCGGGTCGGGGCGATTAGCCCCGATGTCGTCGCGGTCGAGGCCCGCCGCCACGCCGCCACCGCGGGTGGGTCCAGCTCGGGCCGTCATCTCGACGACCAAGCACCACTGAATGTGCATCGGGTTGTCAGCCTCACCCAGTACCGCCTGGCTGATCCGGCCGCGGTCATCGCCGGCCTCCCCGCCGATACCCGTCCGCTACCGAACACCGCCATCTACGACCAGCTGTTGATCCGCACATCCACCGCCCGCGGTGGCCACCAGAAGGAGACCGGCACATGACCACCACCGCAGCACGCGCCACGTTCGGTGGGCCACGCCAACGGGCACTGACCGACGAGGCCGCCGCCGCAGGAATCGATCAAGCGTGTCGTCGACTGCGGCTACCGACCATCCGCAGCAACGTCGCCGATACCGTCACCGCCGCCACGACTGGGCAGTGGTCTTATCACGCGCTGCTCGCTGAACTGCTTCTTGCCGAGTGTGATGACCGTGATCGCCGCTCGGTCGTACGCCGGGTCAAGTCTGCGGGGTTCCCGCGCCAGAAATGGTTGCCCGACTTCGACTTCGATGCCAATCCGTCGATCAACCCGGCCACCATCAATACCTGCCACCGGCGACTGGATCCGCCAGGGCCATCCGCTGTGTTTGATCGGCGATTCCGGCACCGGCAAATCCCATCTACTCATCGGGTTGGGGACGGCAGCTGCGGAGAAAGGGTTCCGGGTGAAATACACCCTCGCCACGAAACTCGTCAACGAGCTCGTCGAAGCCGCGGACGACAAAACGCTGGCCAAAACCATCGCCCGCTACGGTCGCGTCGATCTGCTGTGCATCGACGAACTCGGCTACATGGAACTCGACCGCCGCGGCGCAGAGCTACTGTTTCAGGTCCTCACCGAACGCGAAGAAAAAGCATCCGTCGCGATCGCCTCGAACCAGCCGTTCTCCGGCTGGTCACAAACCTTCACCGACGCCCGCCTCTGCGCGGCGATCGTCGACCGCCTCACCTTCAACGGCACCATCATCGAAACCGGCACCCACTCCTACCGCCTCGCCCACACCGCCAATCAGCAATGAGTCTCGCGGCTATAGGCGTGGTGTGGCGAAAACGAACAGTGCCATGAATGCGAGGTTGATGAAGTAGGCGGCCTCGACGAGGCTGACGGTGATGAAAAATGGGGTGAGGAGTCGTCCTTGGGCATCTGGTTGGCGGGCGATGCCGTCGATGAGTTTGCCGCCGGCGATCCCGTCGCCGATACCTGCTCCGATGGCTCCGCCGGCGAGCAGGATTCCGCCGCCGGTGAGTGCGCCGGCGGAGATGATGGCGTTGACCAGGGCTGGGTCGGCGCTCACCGGTTCACCGTGCCGGTACTGAGGAGTCGTTCGATGATGCCGGTGGCGGCACGTTCACCGTCTTCGGCGCGTAGTCGTTCGCCGAGGTCGCGGGCGTGGCCGCTATAGGTCGGATCGGTGACGGCGGTTGTGATGGTGGCGGCGAGAGCATCGGCGGTCAGTGTGGTGCGGCGCAGTGGTGCCGGGCTGACGCCGAGCTGATGCAGTCGCTGCGCCCAGAACGGCTGGTCCATGATTCCGGGAATCGCGATCGATGGAATTGCCGCTCGCAGGGTTGCCGCGGTGGTTCCTGCACCGCAGTGGTGCACTGCGGCTGCTGTTCTCGGCAACAGCCAGCTATGGGGAACGTCGTCGACGACGTGGATGTGCGGTGCGTCGTTACCGTGCAGGTGGGCCCAGCCGCGGTGGATGATCCCGCGCCGTCCTGTCTGGGTGAGCGCCTCGGCGAAGACGTCGCTGAGGCGGTCGCCGTGGGTGGTCGCTGTGCTACCCAAGCCGATGTAGATCGGCGGTGGGCCGTCGTTGAGGAACTCGGCCAGCGGCTGCGGCGGGGTGTAGCCGGCGGGCTCGGTGGGCCACCAGTATCCGGTGAGATGGGCGTGGGCAGGCCAGTCCTCGGGGCGTCGGATGACATGGCTGCTGATGCCATGTAGTTGTGGCCAGGTAGCAGCACGGTGGTGTTGATAGCTACGTCGGGACTGCTTCGGTAGACCCAGGGTGGCACGCAGATCGTCGACCAGTGGAGTGAATAGCTTCTCCCCAGCGGTGGCCATGGTCCAGGCGGTGCGGTTGCCCCACCGGCCGAACGACCGGGTTCCCAACGGCGGGGGCGCGAAATCGCCTGTCGGCGTCGATGGTTGCAGAAACAGTGCTGCGCTGGGGATGTCGGCTGCCTGGGCTACATGCCAGCCCAACAGAGATCCGACCGGACCTTCGCACAGCAGCAGGTCAGCACCTTTGGCTGCGGCCGCCATGGCTTCGCCGACGCCGGCGAGGTCGTCGCGCATACCGGCCAGGGCCTGTTTTGATGGCCGTAGTTTCTCGCCGTCGACCATCGCCTGGCCGTAGGTCGAGTCGCGAGTGGCCTGCTCGGTATCGCCAGGCAGCTCGCGGTAGTCCAATCCCGCGTCGACGATGAGCTGGCGGTAGGGCTGTTGAGCGGCAATCGCAACGGTCACTGCCAGTTCGTCTCGTAGCCGGGTCGCGAGCCCGGTCAGCGGGGCGACGTCGCCGCGGGTACCGAAGGCGAGGATGACGACGGTGGTCACAGCGGTGCTCCTAACGCGTGGAGGAATAGTTCGCCTACTCCCGCGAAATAGCGGCCAACCGGGTAGGTGGCGTCGCGGGAAAGGTTGCTGACCGCGCCATCGAGTGCTGCACGCAACGCATCTTTGACCAGGGCAGGGTCGACGGCGGTCGTGAATTCACCCGACCGGATACCGCGGTCGATGATGGTGTGCGGGTCGAGCAGCGCGAACTCCGGTGGGACCCCATGCTCATCGACCGAAGCGGCGACCGCCTGATCGAACCGGAGACCAGCAGCAGTGCGGTAGCTGGTGGAGATCTCGTACAGAGCCACCGCGCCCGCCCGGTTCGATTCCAAGAACGCCCCGTTGGCGCTGATGTAGGCGGCCAGTTGATCGCGCGCAGTCGTGGCAGCAGACACAGCAGGAACCATCACCGCCGCCGACGCGGTAAACACCGACTCGACCACCGCGGCGACAATCTCGTCCTTGCTGGTGAAGTGGTACAGCAACGCGCTTTTCGCGATCTGCGCCCGGTCCGCGATCTTCGCCAACGACGCCTGCGGATACCCCACCTCGGCGATCAACTCGATCGCACACCCAACGATCTGCTCTCGCCGAGCCCGATCGGCGAACGTCCGTCCACCACCCTTTTCTGACCGCATGGTCTAAGTATAGACCATGCGGTCTGCGGCTTCGGTTGCGGCTAGTGATGGTCCCCGATCAAGGAGTCACGTGGACCTCGAACAAGCCGTCACGTGGGCTTCGTTCGAGTTGACACAGACAGAGAGGACTCGTCCCAACGAATCTTGAATGAATCGCAGGCCGGATCGCGTGGTGGCATCGACGAGGCGTTCTGACGGTATCTTCGGGCCCGGCCCGCCGCGCCGAGGAGAGGGGAAGTGCATCGACGTACGAGCAGCGCACCGCAATCATCGAGCTTTCTGGCAGCAGATCGCCCGGGTGTGTGGCGGTGCCGTGAACGAGGTACCGGGTGGCCTGATCGTCGAGACCGGAATTCAGGCCACCGGTTTCAATCAGCTCCATTGTGACGGCGTATCGCCCGGGAGCGACGAGGCGGCGATCGCTGCCGCCGATAAGCACTTCGGGTCGAGTGGGTCGTGGCGGATCGTAAGTGAAGGGCCCAGCGTCGCGGCCGAGCTGTTCGCCGCGCGTTACGGGGTCGAGCGCGAACCGCTGTACCCGGTTATGGCCATGCCCTTGGCCGGTTCCGTGCCACCGCCGGAGACGCCGCTCGTGCTCTCCACCGCGGAGGACGTCGCCGGCCTCCGCTCGTTCGTGGACTGCGCTGGGGCCGGATACCGGATGGACCCGGCCTTACTCAAGCCGCTCGCCACCAAGGCGGCGCTGGCGGAGGGCGATCTGCGGTTCCACCTTGGCCGCCTCGACGGGCGCTGTGTCGCCGTGAGCGTGAGCGTGCGGTCCGGCGACACCGTCGGCGTGTACTTCGTCGCCGTCCGGCGAGGCCTCCGCCGGCGCGGGTTCGCTGCGGCCGTCACCTGGCACGCGATCCACGACGGGGCGAACCCGGCCGCCAGCACCGCGGTGCTGCAGGCCACAACTGCAGGCTACCCGGTCTACACACGGATGGGGTTCACGCAGATCACCGACTACTGGCTGTGGGACCTGTCAGGGCTGCATCCACGTCCGTGACCAGATGATGGTTCGCTACGGCGTCCAGGTGCTCGAAGACCGCGAAGTGCCCACCGGCCGGCTGGTGCACCGCGATCCGACCGACGCAGTATCCGCGCGACGCCTCGACATCCGCGGGCGCGACAGGTCCAGCTACTCGTCCCACTTCAACACGTCCCATTACCAGTTTAGGTTGGCGCGCAATGTGTTTCGTCACCAGTGACGAAACGCCGCGGGTGCCACAGGCGGCGATGTGGGCCGGTCGAGACCGGTGATGAGGTCGGCGGCTCGGCTCTCGCTTGTCTGTATGTGATGACCCATGCACGATTTCGTTCGTTATCACGGTGCAATGCTTTGCTGACCACCCGCATGACTCTTCTACGCGCGGCGCCTCGGATGCTGTGTGGCGGGAGTCGTGCGCCGTCTTCGGTGTCAAACCGAGAGAACAGGCGTGCCGCGTTCGACCATTCGATTGCTGAACGCTCTTCGGTGTTCAGGCCAGCATAGATCTCAAGATTGGCGGCGAAATAAGAGCTGGCGGCAACCGGCGCGAATGGCCAGTCAGAACCGAAGGTGACATGCCCGGGCGAAGCGAACGCCAGAAGACTTGGCAGCGATGCGGCGCTGGCGGTCAGCGCGAGGTCGAAGTAGAAGGTGCGAAACTCATCGAGTATATCGAGAATGCTCCGGCCCGTTTCGCCGGCGATCGCGATCGCCATACGGTGCGAGGCGTAGGGTACGAATCCACCGCCATGGCTGAGCAGGAATCGGATATCGGGATACTGCTCTCGAATTCTGTTGCGCACGAGCAGATATGCGGCACGGGTGGTGTCAAGCAGGAAGTCTGTCGCAAACGGTGGTACCCCTGCCACAGCCGGTGCAGGTAGCTCTGCGGGATGGATGAAGGCGACGGCCTTGCGCGCGTTCAGTTCTGACCACAGCGGTTCGAGACCGGGCTCACCCAGATAGCGTCCGGCCGAGTTGGCCAGGAGTACCACGCCATCGGCGTGCAACTCATCGAGCGCTCGGATGGCTTCGGCGGTCGCATCCTCGGGATGAGGTGTAGGAAGAGTTGCGAAGAAGCCGAATTGCCTCGGTCTATCCCACACGAGGTCGGCGCTGTAGTCGTTGAGTTCGCCTGCGAGGCGGCGTGCGGCCTGTGTGTCGTCGAGGAAGGTCGTTCCCGGGGTGGACACTGACAGGATGGCGGCGCGCACCGCTAACGCGTCCATCGTCTCGAGTGACTTCTCTGGGCTCCAGTCGGGCAGGTTGCGTCCCCCTGCAGCGTCGATGCCGGCGGCTTTCAGTGCAGTCAGGTAGAACGGGGGAATGATGTGGTGGTGAGTGTCGATTCGGGACATAGTGGCTTCTCGCTCTGCGTGCTGATTGACTAGTTGTCCGGGATGCCGACGCCCGCGAGCGCCCGTACGGGGTCCTCGGCGTGGCGTAGGGAGATCATTCCCCGACGAAACTGGCCGAGCTTGTCGATGATGGTCTGCCCCTCAGGCGTATGTCCCCAGATGCTGATCCCTCGGTGGGTGCTTGGTTCCCAAGTCTTCTCGTCCACGGTGAGCGGGTTCCACCCCACCTCCCACTCGAAACCCGACGGCGTCTGAGCGTAGAAGGACAACTCCTTGTCGTTGGTGTGTTGACCGACCGACAATGCCATATCGAATCCCAATTGCTTCACACGTTGATAGGCCCTGGTCATGTCGTCGAGAGAGGCGACCTCGATGTTCAGGTGCTGAACCCGGGTGCGGATCGGGTTGACCGGCAGGGTGCGGACATTGGCAACCGCAATCGAGTGATGGCGTTCATTGACGCGGAGGAACCGGATCTTGAGCTTGGCTCCGCTGATCGTCTCGTCGATGTAGTCGGTGAGGCGGGCGTCGAAGACGGTGTTGTAGTAGCCCCGCATCTGGTGAGGTTTGGTCGAGGTGATCGCCACGTGCCCCATACCGGCTGTGCCGGTGACGAATCCGCCGCGGTTGGTCATCGCCAGTGGTTCGTCGGTGAGGTACGCGCGGGTAAAGATCTCCTGGGCCAGACGGTTGGGGCCGGGAAAGCGGATCAGCCGTTCCACCCCGCGGATGGCGGCATCTTCCTCGGTGCCGGCCACCGTGGGCACGCCGCGATTGGTCACCCGGCCGACGATATGATCAAACGACTCGTGGTCGTCGAGTTCCCAGCCAAGGGCGACGACGTCCTCGGCCGGGCCGCGCACGATGATGAATCGCGCTTGATGGTCGTCGAGGCGGAATCGGATCACCCCCGGCGACACCTCGTCGAGATGCATTCCGATGGCATCCTTTCCGAATCGTCGCCATTCGCTGAATCGTTGGCTTTCGATGACGATGTAACCGAGGTGCACGTTGCCGAACACGGAGGGCGCGTCGGTGATGGAGGTGTTCATCATCCGTTCCTTCACGCGTAGGTGCCGTCGAGGAAGTCCGCGACGACGCGGTTGAAAAGATCGGGGCGTTCCCACTGAACCCAGTGGCCGGTTCGGGCCGGCATCATCAGGTCGGCGTTGGGCATGCGATCGACCAGCATCTGGCCACCCGCCGGACGGTTGACCTTGTCGTTCTGACCCCAGATGACGAGAGTGCGGGTTGTCAGCGTGCGCAAACGTGGATCGCGAGTGAAGTCCATGCGCCACAAGGTCTTCAGCGCACCGAGCCCGGATGGTCGCCGCAGCGGCGGGTTGGCGACGACGTCCGGGTCGACCGAGGACCGGTAGCGTTCCTCGATTGCGTTGTCGGGAACGGCTTCTGCGTCGTAGACCAGGTATGTGCGGATGAAGTCTTCGAGCTTGTCGCGGCTGGGTCCCGAACCGGTGTAGTAGCCGAGGAGCGCGTTGAGACCTTTGGTGGGGGCGCCGCGTGTGGTACCGATTCCGCCTGGCCCCATCAAAACCAGCCGGTCGACGCGGTGCGGAGTGTCGAGGGCCAGTCGCAACGCGCAGGCACCGCCGTAGGAGTTGCCCACCAGATGCGCGCTGTCGAGTCCGAGGTGATCGAGCAAGGCCCGGATGGCATCGGCGAGAGCACCGAATGGATCCGTCTGCTGAAGGTTCTTGCTGCTTCGCCCATAACCGGGTAGATCCGGCACGATCACGCGGAAACGGGCGGCCAGAGCGTCGATGTTGCGAACATAGTTCGACAGACCGGAGGCGCCCGGTCCGCCGCCGTGCAGAAGTACGACCGGGTCGCCTGTGCCGATGTCGGTGTAGAAGATCTCGGTGTCGCCGTTGACTGTGATGGCGTGGGAGGTGTTGTCGGAGGCCAACATCGGGGTTTCCTTCATCGTGAGGTGGCGGTCGCCGCACGCAATCCTGCGGGCGGTGCTGGTAGGGTTCGGCCGGAATCGGCCGCGGCATAGACGAAGCCATCGGGACGGAGAACAACTGTCGACGCATGATGCTTGCCGAACCACGTCCGGAGTGCGCCGTCGGCGTCGACGACGGCGCCCGGTTCCGGAGCCGACACCGCCGGCAGCACTCTGATCTCTTCCACGCCGACCGAGCGCCACGCCGGGTGGTGCCGACCGTCGAGACTGAGTACTCGCCAGCGCCCGCTCAGCACATGGTCGAGGCGCACGCGTGATCCGTGTGCGTCGAGCACCCATGGCTGCGGAATCTGCCGTCCACGGGCGGGTTGTGCCTGATCGCTGAACAACCCGTCGGCGTAGTAGGCATCCGGGATCCACTTCGTGTCGACCATCCACCGCGAGAAGGACGAGAACTTCGACGCCGCTCGAAATGCGTGATTGCGCAACGCTGCTGCCCACGGGCGACGCTCGGTGATCACCTTGCCGGCGAACACTGCATGGGCTGTGGTCTCGCGTACGTGAGGTTCTCGTTCGAGCTGGTAGCTGTCGAGCGCCGACTCTGGAAGGGTTCCATCGATGACCGCGGCGAGCTTCCAACACAGGTTGGCGGCGTCGCGCACACCTGATGCCATCCCCTGGCCGATCCACGGCGGCATCGCATGCGCGGCGTCGCCTGCGAGAAACACCCGCCCGACACGCCAACGATCGGCCACTCGCACATGATGGCTGTAGACCACCGCGCGCAGGATCTCGACGTTGTCGCCGGTGATTCCTTGACTGTTCAGGATCGACCAGATGGCCCGATGCGTGACGAGGTAGTTCTCGTCCTCGCCATCCCGAACGGGAAATCCCCAGCGGTGATGACCAAGCGGCGTCGGGCAATCCACCGTGGGACGTGCCGGATCGCAGTGAAAACGCAATCGTGAGCTGCCATCCCAGTCACTGAGGACCTTTGTGTCGATGACGACCCATCGTTCGGTGTAGGTCGTGCCCTGATATCCGATGCCCAACTGTCCCCGGGTTGCAGAAGACCCGCCGTCAGCGGCGATCACATACGACGCGCGGATCCGGACGAAGCTGTCGTCGGCCAGGTCGGCCGCCAAGATCTCGGCGTCCTCGGCTCCGCTGAGCACCTTGAGGCTCTCGTGTCGTGTCAGCACGGTGACGTTGGGAAATCGTTCCACCCCGCCGCGCAACGTCTTGTCGACGGCGGGCTGGTAGATGAACTGCTGAGGCGGGTGGCCGGCACCTCGCGACGCAGGCTGCGCTTCCGCGAATGGCCGACCCGCAGAGTCGACGAAGGCGACTACTCCGCCGGGAAGCATGTCTTCCTGTAGGCGGTCGGCCAGGCCGACGTGTTGCCAGATGCGCATGACTTCTTCGTCTGTCGAGATCGCGCGTGCACGGCCGTAGATGTCTGGATCACGTTCGAGGACAACCACGTTCAGCCCATGCTGACCTAGAAGGTTGGCCGCGGTGACCCCGGTGGGGCCGTAGCCGATGATCGCCACGTCGTAGTGCGGAATATCGGACACAAAAGTCTCCTCGACCGGATCTCGCCTCCAGGGCGAGATGCCTCAACTTGCTGGAATGATCACTACGGTAAGTGCTTGACCGACGGCCGTCAAGGACTTACTGTAGTGATTGCTACGGCAATGGGTGACCGTGTTCGACGGTTGTCAGAAGGGCAAATCAATGGCAGACACATCGCGGCGGCGGCGCGCCAACGGGGAGGCGTCGAGGGTCAAAATTCTCGATGCGGCAACCGAAGTCGCCAGTGAACGCGGATACGAGGGAACGAGCATCAACCTGGTGAGCAAGCGGTGTGGGTTGCCGGCGAGTTCGATTTACTGGCATTTCGCCGACAAAGACGACCTCATTGCGGCAGTGATCGAGCGAAGCTTCGGTCGATGGCTTTCGGCGTGGAACATGCCCGAGGACGGGACGCCCCGTGACCGAGTCGCCGAGATGGCAATGCAGGTTGCCAAAGCGCTACTCGAGTCACCCGACTTTCTGCGGCTCGGATTGATGCTCGCGTTGGAACGGCGACCCGTAGAACCACGCGCCCGGGAGATGTACCTCCAGGTACGTGCGCAAGCACAGAACCAACTGCGCGAAGCGGCGACAGACCTGTCCCCGGACCTGGACGCTGCCGCGCTCGATCAACTCGCCACCTATGCCATGGCAGGTGCCGACGGACTCTTCATCGCCAAGGAGATCGGCGGTGATTCGGTCGATCTTCCAGCCATGTTCGAACTCCACGGCCGCATGGTCATCGATGCCGCACTCCAGCTCGCCGAATCAACCCGAGACGAGGACTCATGAGCTCTCCCCTACCCACCGCCGACCTCGATGTTTGGGCAGACAGGTTACACAACGCGCTGACCGACAGTTCCCCCATTCCGCCGTTGAGTGAGAGCATCCCCGACCTCGACGTGGCCGGCGCGTATGCGATCCAACAGCGCAATCTTCATCGCATGCTCGACGAAGGTGCGCGGCTGGTCGGCCGCAAGATCGGTCTGACGTCCGCGCCGATGCAGCAGTTACTGGGAGTCGACGAGCCCGACTTCGGATACATTCTCGACACCATGGTGCACCCCGATGGTGGCTCGATTCGCCTGTCATCGCTGTGCGCGCCACGGGTTGAGCCGGAAATCGCATTCCGGCTCAGCCGTCCGCTGCAGGGCCCGAATGTGGGCGTCGCCGACGTTCTCGATGCGACCGACGCGGTCGCCGCAGCCCTCGAGATCGTGGACAGCCGGATCGCCAATTGGCGAATCACCCTGTGCGACACCGTCGCTGACAACGCCAGCTCAGCCGCAGTGGTCCTCGGCCCCTGGCTGCCGATCAACGACGCACCCGACCTCGACGACATCACGGCATCCCTGCACGTCAATGGCGAGCAGGTCGACCACGGGGTAGCCACCGCGGTTCTCGGCCACCCTGCCGAAGCAGTGGCGTGGCTGGTAAACGCACTGGCCGCATTCGACACCGGACTGCAGGCCGGGGAATTCGTCATGTCCGGATCGATCACCTCGGCAGTTTTCGTCCACGCCGGTGACACAGCGTCCGCGGACTTGCCCGGCCTGGGCCACGTCTCCATCGACTTCACCTGAAAGAGCATCGATGACCAGAACACAACGCTACCCCGTCGCCATCATCGGCTCGGGAAACATCGGCACCGATCTGATGATCAAGATCCTCCGCAGCGACGGCCCCCTCGAGGTGGTCGCCATGGTGGGGATCGACCCGAACTCCGACGGCTTGGCCCGTGCACAGCGATTCGGCGTCGCCACCACCGCCGAAGGTGTCGACGGGTTGCTCGCCATGGACGAGTTCGCCGATGTCCGACTGGTTTTCGACGCCACCTCAGCCGGAGCGCACCGCGCCAACTGGCGCAAACTCGAGCCCACCAAGGTTCGGGTACTCGACCTCACGCCGGCATCGATCGGCCCGTTCTGCGTGCCGGTGGTCAATCTCGATGAACACCTGGATGCGCCGAACCTGAACATGGTGACCTGTGGCGGGCAGGCGACCGTCCCGATCGTCGCCGCCGTCGGCGCAGTCGCGCCGGTGTCGTACGCCGAGATCATCTCCTCGATCTCCTCCAAGTCGGCTGGGCCGGGAACACGCGCAAACATTGACGAATTCACCGAGACGACCGCCACCGCGTTGCGCGACGTCGGCGGCGCGCAACGCGGAAAAGCTGTGATGATTCTCAACCCGGCCGACCCGCCGATCCTCATGCGCAACACCGTGTATTGCCTCGTCGACGGCGACACCGACCATTCGGCGATCGAAGCGTCGATCACCGAGATGGTCCAACGGGTCAATTCTTACGTCCCCGGCTACCGGCTCAAGCAACGCGTGCAATTCGAGACATTCTCCGCCGACAACCCGCTCTACATCCCCGAGACCGGCAAGTTCAGCGGCACACGAGTCACCACGATGCTCGAGGTGACCGGCGCAGCACACTACTTGCCCGCGTACGCCGGCAACCTCGACATCATGACCTCGGCCGCGAAAGCCACCGCCGAACGCATAGCCGCCCACGCCACACAGTCCACCGGAGTCGCGTCATGACCACCGTTTACGTCAGTGACGTCACCCTGCGAGACGGCATGCACGCGGTCCGGCACCAGTACACGACCGAGCATGTGGTTGCCATCGCGACGGCACTCGACACCGCCGGTGTGGATTCGATCGAGGTCGCGCACGGCGACGGACTTGCCGGTTCCAGTTGCATCTACGGATTCGGTGCCCACACCGACCTGGAATGGATCGAAGCCGTCGCCGGTGCGGTCGAACGCGCCACAGTTGCGACGCTACTGCTACCCGGGATCGGAACCGTAGGCAATCTGAAGGATGCCTACCGCGCGGGCGCACGAACAGTGCGGGTCGCGACACACTGCACCGAAGCAGACATCTCCGCCCAACACATCGCGGCCGCCCGCGAACTCGACATGGACACCGTCGGCTTTCTGATGATGAGCCACATGGCCAGCCCGCACGAACTTGCCCACCAAGCCGCCTTGATGGAGTCCTACGGCGCTACCTGCGTATACGTCGTCGATTCTGGAGGAGCGATGACCATGCGTGACATCGCCGAGCGCTGTGACGCTTTGCGTGGAGTTCTGCACGGCGACACCGAAATCGGCATCCATGCCCACCACAACCTTTCACTGGGTGTGGCCAACTCGCTGGTGGCGGTCGAGCATGGCGCGAACCGAGTCGACGCGTCGCTGGCCGGAATGGGTGCCGGCGCCGGCAACGCGCCGCTGGAGGTGTTCGTGGCAGCCGCCACGCGAAGCGGTATCGAGCACGGCTGCAACCTCCATGCGCTCGAAGACGCCGCCGACGACCTCGTCCGCCCGTTGCAGGACCGGCCCGTGCGCGTCGATCGCGAAACGCTGACTCTGGGCTATGCCGGGGTTTACTCCAGCTTCCTGCGCCACGCGGAATCCATCGCCGAACGCTACGACATCGATGCCCGCAGCCTACTGGTGGAAGCCGGCCGCCGAGGCATGGTCGGCGGCCAAGAAGACATGCTCGTCGACATCGCGCTCGATCTGCTCGCCAGCAGTCGAACGCAGGCGTCTGAGGTCGACGATGACGCGACGGCCAATGTCTGAGACATCGTCCACCGCCGGTGTCGATCTGCCGTCCGGACGGTGGGGGCACCGTGGAGTGCTCCTCGCGATGTGTCTGGCGCTCATCCTCGTTGTGGCCTCGGTGTCTGCACTCAATCTCGCGCTCCCTGACCTGGCAATCAGTCTCGAGGCGGACAACACGGCACTGACCTGGATCGCCGACGGGTACACCGTTGCGCTGGCGGCGCTGGTTCTGCCGCTCGGTGCGGTCGGCGACCGTATCGGAAGGCGCTCGGTACTCATCGTCGGCGCGGTCGTCTTCGCCGCCGCATCCTTGGCGGCCGCATGCGCAGACTCCACGATGTCGCTGATCGCAGCACGGGTGGTGATGGGTGTGGGTGCAGCAATGATCATGCCCGGCACCCTGTCGACGATCACCGCCACCTTCCCGCCCGAACAGCGCAGCAAGGGAGTGGCGATCTGGTCGGGATTCGCCGCAGCAGGAGCGATCATCGGCATGCTCGTCGCCGGAACCCTGCTTGAACGCTGGGGATGGCAATCGATCTTCGTCACGAGCGCTGCCGTCGGCGTGGTGGCCGCCATCGCCGCCGCAGCCCTGGCGCCGAACACCCGCGATCACGACCCCCACAGATTCGATGTAATCGGTGCGCTGGCAACATCTATCGCAATCGGCACCCTGGTCTTCGCGATCATCGAAGGCAACGACCGTGGCTGGACCTCTCTCCCGGTCCTCATCTGCGCTGGAGTCTGCGTTCTCGGCTTCGTCGTCTACGCAGTCCAAGGGATGCGCACCCACCACCCACTGCTGGACCCGCAGTTGTTCGGACTACCGGGCTTCCGAGCGGGCGCCATCGTCGTGCTGACCCAGTTCATGGCCATCTTCGGGTTCTTCTTCGTGGGGCTGCAGTACCTGCAACTCATCCTCGACTACAGCCCACTGCTGGCGGCCACAGCGTTGATCCCGGTCGCAGCAGTGGTGATGCCCACGGCCACAGTGACTCCGCGCATGGTGGCATGGGTCGGCCTGAAGTACGTGATGGCCGCCGGTTTGACGCTCATCGCGGCTGGCCTGCTATGGATCTCACGCTTGCACGTGGACTCCGGGTACGGTCCCTTTCTGGGCGGCCTCATCGTCGCCGGTCTCGGCATCGGTTTGGCCAGCTCCACTGGAACCAGCGCAATCGTCGGTTCCCTCTCGCGCGACCAGCAAGGCGTCGCGTCGGCCATGAACGACACCACGCGCGAGGTTGGCTCGGCTGTCGGGATCGCGATCATGGGCTCGGTGTTCTCCAGCCAGTACAGCCAGCACCTTCCCGATCTCACCAAGCTCCCCGCTCAGGCTGCCGATGCCGTTCGGGACTCGGCCGCCGGTGGTCTGGCCGCCGCGGAACAACTCGGCGGTCCATCAGGTGCTCAACTCGGCGCCGCGGTCCGAAGCGCCTTCATCGAAGGCATGTCCGCGTCGATGATCTCGGTCGCCGTCGTTCTGCTCGTCGCTGCGATCGGATGCGCTCTCAAAGCTCCTGGACAACCACCCGACAGCGACGCCGCCGACAACCGGTGACTCACCCCGAGCCATCTGATAGCCGAATCCAGCCGAGATTGTCGATCGACGTCGCCACACCACTTCACCCCGAAAGGTCCAGAGTCGATGACTACTACCCCGAATCCATCCTTGCCCAGCAACATTGAGTCTCCGTTCGCCGTGAGTCGTCGATCACTACTCATCGGTGCCGGCGCGGTGGCTGCCGGGGCCGCAGTTGCGACGAGCGCTGCACCAGTGGGTGCTGCACCTGCACCTTCGGGGCGGTACCGGATTGATTTACACGCCCATTTCCTCCCACCGGAGTACCGAGCCGCACTGCTCGAACACGGCCACTTCACCATCGGTGGATATCCCACCCCGCAGTGGTCGCCGGAATCAGCGATCGACTTCATGGACCGCTGGGGCATTCAATCCCAGGCACTGTCGGTGTCCGACCCGGGTGTGTCCTTCCTGCGTGGCAAGGAAGCCCGCGATCTCGCCCGCTACTGCAATACCTACGCCGCCCAACTGTTCCGCACCCACCGCACCCGCTTTGGCGCATTCGCGGTGCTCGCCATGCCCGATGTCGCGGCTTCGATCGCCGAACTCGAGTACGCACTCGGCACCCTCCACCTCGACGGCGTTGTGTTGTTGTCCGCTTACGACGGCGTCTACCTTGGCGATCCTCGATTCGAACCGCTCATGGCTGCGCTCAACCGCCGCAAGGCGTTCGTGTTCGTCCATCCCGCCGCCATCCCGGACAACGCCAAACCCGTACTCCCACTTCCGGACTTCCTCGAAGAATTCACTTTCGACACAACCCGCGCAGCAACCCTGATGCTGGCGGGCGGCACCCTGCGCCGCTACCCCGGCATCCGGTTTCAACTCTCCCACGCCGGCGGGACGTTGCCATTCCTGTCGTGGCGCATCGGCGTCCTTGCCGAAACGCCCGTCGGCAACCATTGGCCTGCCGATGCTCCGCGTCCCTCGGCCATCGACGTGCAACAACTGATCCGCACGTTCTACTTCGACACCGCTCTGAGCGCGTCCGAAGCCGCAATGCGGTCGGTACTCGCAGTCGCACCGCGTTCTCATATCGTCTTCGGCTCCGACTGGCCGTTCAGCCAAACCGTGTTCCTCGAAGGCGGGGGTGACCCTGCTCGCGGATTGAGCGGCGTGTTCAACGCTAGCCAACGCTACGAGATCGAACGCATCAACGCGTTACAGCAACTTCCCCGTTTACGCGCCGCCGTGAGTTGACGGGACTCAACCCACTGCATGACCTCAAAGATTCACCGCCACAGATGGTCAATGCCATCTCGTGGATCCCGAAGTCCTTCGCGATTTGCGCGAGCGTCACGTTGGTTTGACGGTGACGGGCTACTCGACCACATCGTCACGGAATTCCTGCGGGTGAAGGTTCGGCACGGTTGTCATCGTTCCAGGGCAGCCTCCCCAGGGAAGCCAGATCAAGTGTCACCTCCACCCGCAGCAGGCCCGAGGATTGATCCCTCCCGGCGTTTCCGGAGAGCTCATGTTGTGAGTGCTTCCTCCGGATTGAGGGTGCGCATGCGATCGTAGTGGAGTTGCTCTGCCCGGTCGGGGGTGAGGTCGTGGCAGTAGCTGTGTGGCCGTTCTCGGTTGTAGAACGCCACCCATTCGGCGGTGCCCAGCGACAGCTCGGTAGCTCCATGGAACAGGGGCTGGTTGTCGACCAGTTCGTTCTTGTAGTCCGAGTTCACCGATTCGGCCAGGGCATTGTCGAAACTGTCCCCGACACTGCCGATAGAGGCCGCGATCCCGTCCTCGGCCAATCGCTGCCCGAACACGATGGCAGTGTACTGCGATCCGGCGTCGCTGTGATGGACCAGTTTGCTCAAATCGACTACCCCGCAACGCTTTCTGTAATCGATCGCATTGCTGATCGCATCGGTCACCAAGTTCACCGTCATCTCCGTAGCCGCCTTCCAACCGACGATCTTGCGGGCGAACACGTCAGTCACGAATGCCGTGTAGACCCAACCGGATTCGGTGCGGCAGTAGGTGAAATCGGCCACCCACAGGCGGTTAGGTGCCGCGGCATAGAACTGCCGGTCGACCAGATCCGTCGGCCGCTTGGCCGCCGCGTCGGGGATGGTCGTGCGCACCCGCTTCTTCTTGATCGCGCCGTGCCATCCCATCTCCCGCATGACCCGCTCAACCGTGCACCGAGCAACATCTAATCCGGTGCCACGCAGCATTATCCACGTCTTTCGTGTACCCAGAACGCGGGTCAGGGGTTTGTTCTTGCGGAGCATGAAGATCGCATCGATGACCTGCGCGTCGGCGAGCATCCGCACGCTCGGCCCGCGGTTGATGTGGTCGTAATATGTGGACGGGGCGATGCGCCAGCCGTGCTCAGAGAGCACAGTGCACATCGAATCGACTCCCCAGATAAGACCATCCGCACCCACCCGGTGTCCCTGGTAGGTGCGGATGAAGTCCACAATTACCGGTGTGGCCGGTCGATGAAAGTCGGCCCGGGGCGCGGTGAATGCCTTGCGGCATTTCCGTCTCCCCGGACCGCTTCCCGAACCCGGCGTGCACCTTTCAATGCACCGGGCTCTCCACGAGAGCCGTTGTGGCATCGGCGTTCACCGTGTCGACAGGTTCTGGCCAGGGTGAAGGGATCACCGAACCGCGGTAGCGGTATCGGGTGGTGCCGATCTTCTCCAGATCGATCAATTCCCGTTCGTCCCCAGCGGGCCACCATCCGCCGCCGCAGTAGCGGCGGCGGAGTTGCGTCCAGGTCGTTTTCGGGTGTTTGCGGCGCAACCATCTCCACACCGTCTGCCACAGGTAATGGCTGATGTAGGAGAACACCGCCGAGGACACCCCGGCCCGGAAATACCCCGCCCATCCCCGCACACTCGCGTTCACGCGGCGTAACAGGACATCGAGCGGTTGGCCGACCCCGATCTGTCTGCACAACGTCTTGATCTTCCGGCACGCGGCCACCACGGCCTTCTTGGACGGATAGACATAGACGTAGTGCCGGTTGGTTCCTCGTTTGCGATGTCGCTGGATGCGCCACCCGAGGAAATCCAACCCGTCGTCGATGTGGGTGATCAGGGTCTTGTCCGGTGACAGACGCAACCCCATCGCCGCCAGCACGGCGGCGATGTCCTCCCGGAACTGCTCGGCGTCAGCCCTGGTGCCCCGAATCATCAGGCACCAGTCGTCGGCGTAGCGGACGAGCTTGAAATTCGGCAGGCCATGACGCAGGCGTGCCGCCCGCTCAACCTTGCCGGTATTCGGCCCGCCCGCGAGCCCGGCGATGTACTCGTCGAGCACCGACAAGGCGATGTTCGCCAGCAGCGGTGAGAGAATCCCACCCTGCGGGGTACCGGCGGTGGTGTCTTCCAGCAGCTTGTCCTCGGTGAGGATGCCCGCCTTCAGAAATGCCTTCACCACGGCCAGGACGCGTTTGTCGCCGACACGTCGACGCACCCGGCCCATCAGGGCCGTGTGGTCGATCTCGTCGAAACATGCCTTGATGTCTCCCTCGACAACCCACTCGTAACACCGAGGTCGGGTCGCGAGGTAACGCACCTCGGCCACCGCGTCATGAGCCCGGCGCTTCGGACGGAACCCGTAGGAACACGGCAGAAAATCCGCTTCGAAGATCGGCTCCAACACCAGCTTCAACGATGCCTGGACCACCCGATCAGCGATCGTGGGAATACCCAGTCGACGCAACGTGCCGCCGCTCTTGGGAATCATCCGCTCACGGACCGGCACCGGCCGGAAACTGCGGTCCTTCAGACCAGACCGCAATCGGTCAAGGAACTCCTCAACGCCCTGCACCTGCGCGACGCTGGACGCGGTACGCCCATCCACCCCGGCAGTTCCGGCACCCTTGTTCCCGCTCACCCGATCCCACGCCACCAACAGAAACGCCGGATCGGCAACAACATTGAACAGATCGTCGAACCTGCGATGCGGATCATCGCGTGCCCAACGGTGCAGTTTGGTCTGGATCTTCAGTACCCGGCGTTCCGCCTGCACCAGCGCGGACTCCAGTTCGTCGGTATTCACCGTCGACCACTCCTCCTGACATTCCAGTACTGTCACTGCGTCTTTCGCTGGTCCCCTTCGCCCTGTAGCCGTCTCTCACGGCCGCCGAGACGGGCACGTCACCACCCGCGACTACTACGAGACCTCTGCCCCAACCTGCGTCTGTCAGCCGGACACGGGCCTTCCATCACGACGAGCCGGATACTCGCCACGATGGGCCACACACAGGTCGGTTCCCACGTTCACCAGGACATCGATCGGTCAGGGAGGCACCCAGCTTTACCCCGGCAGCATCGCCACGACTACGCCGCAGACCTTCACCGTGGCCTCCTCACCGCCCGAAATACACGGCATCGGAGACGACACCCTCGGAGATAGAGGACGTCGAGCACTGCAGACCGGCCCAGATCCGCCAGGTTTGGAGCCGGCTTCGCGGTTACGGGGCGTCCACCACTGGTTCGCTCACGCTGTACCTTCTGACCTTGCTCGACGAGCCCGCACCGTCTGGCAGTACCAGCACGACTCGCCTTTGTCGGGGCCGCTTGCCACCCTCCCCGGCGCTCCCCGGATCAGGCTGCCCCCAGCTTCATCAGGCCGCTGCGACGACCCGAAAGAGACGGTCTCTCACCACCTCTCGATATACCCAGCGCCTCGTGGCGCACATTTCGGCCGCGAAGAAAGCCGACGCCGCCTTCAGGATCCCGTTGGCCCGTTTGAGTTCGGCGACCTCCTGTTTGAGCCTGCGGATCTCCTCGTTGTCGGCCTTCGCGGTGGCGCCCTCAGCATCAGCGGCCGGGGCCTTACGAACCCACTGGCGGACAGTTTCCGCCGAGGTCACCCCCAGCAGATCCGCGGTCTTGCGCATCGCCGGCCACTCCGCCGACCCTTGCGCCACCAACTGGGTCACCATGTCCACGGCGTCTCGCTTCAACTCAGCCGAGTACCGCTTCGATCCTGCTGCCATAGGTTTCATCCTCCCTTGAGAGGAGCCCTCCGGAAACCCCGGGACGGATCAGATGGAGACCCGATAGCTTCTGGTCATGGCTCTGCAGAACATTCGCCACCGATTTTGACAAGGTTCTCGGCCCACGAATTTCACCCAAGGTGGCGAGCCGCAGGTCAGTGCCTTGCCCCTCGCCACTCCCCTTGCCCGTTCACATCCTCCTCCTATCTTGAGTGCGTCACGGTGAAGTTCGCTGAACTGCCCGCTGTGCGCAACGAATTGCGATCGAGTGTGTGACTCAGGCCTCCGGCGTGAAGACCATGCAGGTGGTGGTGGCGTGTGCAATGAGTTTGCCGTTGTCGTCGACCACTTTGCCCTCGGCGGTGGCTGATCGACGCCCGACGTGAATGACTGTTCCTGTGGCGCTGAGCTTCTTCCCATCGACCTGAGCCGCTCGAATGTAGTTGACCTTGAGTTCGAGGGTGGTGTAGCTGACTCCAGCCGGCAGCGTCGAGTGAACTGCGCAGCCCATGACGGAGTCGAGCATGGTCGCGCAAATCCCACCGTGCACCGTGCCCAGCGGATTAGTGAAATCAGGAATCGTCGTCAGCGACATCTCCACCCGGCCATGATCGACCTCGTCGAAACGCATGCTCAGCAGACGGCGGATGGAGGGGACATCATCGTTGTCGTGCTGTTGAATCCAGCGCAGCAACTCCAGCCCGCTCATCGATGCAATGTCAACGTGTGTCATGGTCGGACTTCCTTGTGATCGCTGGATTCGAGCGCGGACAGCGCCGGACCGTACATGCGTTGCTTGATGATCCCGAGGGTGGTCCCGGCCTTCGCGGTGTTACCCTCCGCGATCGCGAACGCTGCGGATCGTTGACCGAGGCGATCCAGTCCGGATGAAAGCGATTCTCACTGTCTCCCAGGTCGAGCAGGAAAACGCCGCTGTCCTCGTGGTGTAGCTCAGGCATGTGTGTCCTTACGTTGTTGCACTTTGGGTTCGGCCCATTTCAGGGCCCAGCGGTTGAGGTCGAGGAGCACCTCGCCCATCTCGGCGCCCCGTTCGGTGAGTCGGTAGTCGACACGAGACGGCTTGTCGGCGCCGAGGGCGCGTTCGACGAGTCCCTCCCCCTCCAACTCCTTCAGGCGTTGGGACAGTATTCGGTCGGTGATACCCGGGATCGCGTTTGCGATCTCGGTGAACCGGGCCGGTCCGGGTACCAAGGCGCGCAACACTGTTGGCGCCCACCGCCGACCCAGCAGTTCACCGGCCACCGCGAAGTACGGGCAGTACGGCACCCACTCCTTCGGTTCGTCCATCGCGCGCCCTCCTTTGCTACGGTTACAATAGTATACTACGGTTTGTATAGTTACAGGTGATTGGTCCCGCCACGCCCCAGAGATGCTTCTGAAAAGGAAATCGAAAATGTCGCCGCTCAACGTCAATGTGTTCACCAGCCCCGAAAAGGAAATGGCCGCCGAGCGTGTGCGTCCGTTCGGCCCGGAACCCGCGTTCGACCCCGCCACATCAACCTTGATCTACGGTGAGCGCGACGCCATGCTGGTGGACACGCAGGCGACGGTCGCCGAAACCGAGGCGCTCGCCGCATGGATCAAGCTCCATCGCCGTACCCTGACGACGATATATATCACGCATGGCCATTTCGACCACTTCCTCGGTCTGAGCACGCTCCGCAAGCACTTCCCGGCCGCCCGTGCCATCGCGACACCACAATCCGTGGAACTCATGCGCGCGCAAGTCGGCGCGATGCCACTGTTCCACAAGCGTTTCCCCGGTCAATTGCCCGACGACGTTGTGCTACCCGAGGCCTACGCCGAGGGGTCGTTCAGCCTTGAGGGCGAAGAAGTCCGCATCATCGAACAAGGCCGCACCGACGCCGTCGACACCACCTCGCTGTACGTTCCTTCGATAGACCTCATCGTGGCAGGCGACGTCGTCTACAACAAATGTCACGTCTACGTCGGCGACACTACGTCCGAAAGCCGAGCCAATTGGATACAAGCCCTCGACGGGCTCGAAGCTCTCCACCCGAAAATGGTGGTCGCCGGACACAAGAAGGTCGGCGCCCTCGACACTCCCGACATCATCGAAGCCACCCGCGGCTACCTGATCGCGTTTGACCGACTGCGCGCCGCAATCACCGACGACCGCGAACTCTACGACGCCATGACCGACCTCTACCCCGACTGGGTATGCCACCAGACATGGCTCATGTTCGGGTTCCGGTGACCCGGAGAACACCTACTCGTCCTACTTCGACACGTCTCGTTACCAGTTAAGGAGGGCGCGTTCAACCTGGATCGCCGTCGATTTGTGGCTGAGCATCGAAATTGGCGAATGTGCAACGAGTTGGCAAAAAAGAGCCGAAATTTGGCAACGATTGCTCACGGCCGGGCTCTCAGTTGCTCTGCTGAGAATCGACGGTCGATGCATGTTGGAGCTGGCTGCGGATCAATGTCCCTGTGACCGTGGTACTTTCGGTGTAGTTAGATGTCGGGAGGTTACCTGCTACGCGATGATTCGGCCACTCCGTGAGGACGAGAAACGTCACTGTGACGAAAGTGGATGTTGTCGGCCCCGGCCCGGCCGTACCCCACGATCGATCTCGGCCTGCTTGACCCACGTGCGCAACGCTTGAAGATGCACACCGAGTTGAATCGCCGATCCGTTTGAACGCTCCCTGGTGCGTTGACGCTTCCCGTACTTGATTGACCCCGTGCGGAACGAAAACTTGTACGTGCCAACGGTTCTCAGCCGGTAGCCGGGCCACCACAACTGAGTGCACGGCACTGCTGCGTCAGCTACGACGCGTATGCGACGAGGATCCGATCGTCTGATCGGGCGGTGTGTCGAGGTGTGTTCGGGCTGCAGCCACCAACGCGCGTGCGGGTGGTGTGAGGTTTCCCTTCCGGCTCACGAGTGCGACGTGGAGGTAGGTTTCCGGGATGATGTGATGCACTGTGGCGCCGAGGCGTTCGGCAAGCCGGGCCCAGGATGATGGCATGACGGCGTGCCCGATGCCGTCGAGGATCATCGGCAGGATCGAGGTTCGGTGGGCGACTTCGGCGGCGATTGTCACGTCGACGCCGCTGGCGAGTACGTCGTCGACAAGGGCGCGCATGAGTGAGCCGCGCTGGGAGACGATCAGTCGTAGTCCGGCGAGGTCGTCGGGTGGCACGTGTGCCGGCAGTTCGCGATCAGTGTGGCCGCAGATCAGGATCAGGGGTTGCTTGCCGAGATCGAGGGTATCGAGGTCGGAGGCGCGGACGGGTGTGGCGGCGCCGAGCAAGCCCACCTCGCATTGTCCCGAGCGCACCGCGTTGAGAACGTCATCGGGCGTGAAGGCGGCTTCGGCGTTGACGGTGACCCCCGGGTAGGCCCGGGCGAAGTCGGCGAGGATCTGCGTGAGCGGCTCGATCCCGGGCGAGGGCATGGTGATCAGGTCGACCCGGCCGGCACGTAGCTGTTTGAGCGCGCGTACCGAGGTTTCGGCGTGGTCGATGTCGCGCAGCACGATTCTGGCCGGTCCGATGAGTTCGGTGCCGGCATCGGTCAGCACGAGGCGGCGACCGATGCGGTGGAACAACGCCACCCCGAGTTCACGCTCGAGGGTGGCGATGGTCTGCGACAGCGATGGCTGCGCGATGAGCAGCGTCTCGGCGGCCTTGTTCATGCTGCCCTCGTCGACGACTGCCAGAAAGTACTTCAGTTGCCGCACATCCATATCCTCTAACCTGCACGTTCACTCTCAGATAGGCAAGTCCTATAACGCGGATCGGGTTCTGGTCTTGGACGCGGCGCGGGGTGTGGCCCGTTAATGGATGTACGAGACAATGTGATCTGCACGACATCGGAGGAATCATGACCCGCACATTCACCATCGCATCCATTCCCGCCGACGGGGTGGGCAAGGAAGTCGTCGCGGCCGGCCGCCGCGTGCTCGACGTCCTGGCCACGCAGTCGGCTGGCGGGTTCGCGTTCGATTGGCAGGAATTCGATTGGGGTTCGGAGTATTACGACCGTCACGGGGTGATGATGCCTGCCGATGGACTCGACACGCTTCAGCCGTTCGATGCCATCTACTTCGGGGCCGTCGGCTGGGAGAACGTGCCCGACCACATCAGCCTGTGGGGATTGCGCCTGAACATCACCCAGAACTTCGACCAGTGGGCCAACGTCCGCCCGGTGAAGTTCCTGCCCGGCGTCACCTCCCCGTTGCGCAAGGCCGACGACACCGAACTCGACTGGGTCGTCGTCCGGGAGAACAGCGAGGGTGAGTACGCCGGGCTGGGTGGCCGCAACCTGTCGGGCCGCGGACCGGGCAACGAAGTGGCACTGCAGACCGCGCTGTTCACCGAGAAGGGCTGCGAACGGATCATGCGGTTCGCCTTCGACCTGGCGCGCACTCGCACGGTGAAGAAGGTCTCGAGCGTGACCAAGTCCAATGCCCAGCAGTACGGCATGGTGCTCTGGGACGAGGTCTTCAACCGGGTCGCGCTGGACTATCCGGATGTCTCGACTGAGAGTGTCCTGGTCGACGCGATGAGCGCCAAGTTCATCCTGCATCCGGAAGACCTGTCGGTCGTCGTCGCGTCGAATCTCAACGCCGACATCCTCTCCGACCTTGGATCGGCTCTGGCCGGCAGCCTCGGTGTGGCCGCCAGCGCCAACCTCAACCCCGAGCGCCGCTTCCCGAGCATGTTCGAACCCGTCCACGGCTCGGCTCCCGACATCGCCGGTCAGGGCATCAGCAACCCGATCGGCGCCATCGCCAGCGCCGCGCTGATGCTCGATCATTTCGGTCTGCACGACGAGGCCCGCCGCGTAGAGAAGGCCATCGAAACCGCCACGGCCGGTGGCAGTCTCACGCGTGACATCGGCGGAACGTCGAACACCGACGAGGTCACCGACGCCATCGTCGACGCTCTGCAGCGCGCGCTCACGCCGGCCTGATCACCGACTCTGGTCGGGTTCGGCGGCAGACCACACCGAACCCGACCAGCACCACCCACCCGACGACATCGACCCCCCACCCCCCACAAACCCGCAGAGGTGATCCTCATGGACCTTTCGGCCACCGCCGGCGACTACCGACCAGCGACGACAAAGAAACGTTGGTACAAACAGCTGTACTTCTGGGTGCTGCTCGCCATCGTGGCCGGCATTCTGGTCGGCTGGCTCGCCCCGGCCGCCGGCATCGCGATGGAACCGGTCGGCACGACGTTCATCACCGCGATGAAGATGCTGATCGGTCCGATCGTGTTCCTGACCATCGTCGGTGGAATCGCCAGCGTCGCCGATCTCAAGAAAGTCGGACTCACCGGAGTCAAGGCGCTCACCTACTTTCAGGTCGGCACGATCATCGCCATGGTGACCGGCCTGGTGGCGATCAACATCTTCCGGCTCGGTGATGGTGTCAACGCCGATGTCAGCCAGATCGAACCCAGCGAATCCGCCGAAAAGCTCATCACCACCGGCGAGACCAAGCAATGGTGGGAGTTCATCACCCACATCGTGCCCGAAAGTGTGCTCGGCCCGTTCGTCGAGGGAGACATTCTCCAGATCATCTTCCTGGCAATCATTTTCGGTGTCGCGCTCAATGCTGTCGGGCAGATCGCCGACCCGGTCCGCCGGGCCGTGGAGATCCTGACCGCGGTGGTGTTCAAGGTTTTGAGCTTCATCATGAAACTCGCACCGCTCGGCGCGTTCGGTGCGATGGCGTATGCCATCGGCAAGTACGGGGTCTCCACACTCACCAGCCTCGGCAGCCTCATCCTGTTGTTCTATGTCACCTCAGCGTTCTTCGTGATCGTGGTCCTCGGTTCGGTGATGGCGTATCTGCGCCTGAACATCTTCCGGATGCTCGGCTACTTCAAGGAAGAACTCCTGCTCATCCTCGGCACCTCGACCGCCGAGCCCGCCCTGCCCGGTTTGATGCGCAAACTCGAATACGCCGGTGTCAGCAAACCGACTGTGGGTCTGGTTGTTCCGACCGGCTACAGCTTCAACCTCGACGGTGCCGCCATCTACCTGTCACTGGCCGCGCTCTACCTCGCCCAGGCCACCAACACCGATCTGTCGATCGGACAGCAACTCGGACTGCTCGCCGTCATGCTGCTGACCTCCAAGGGTGCGGCCGGTGTCGCAGGCGGTGGATTCATCGCCCTGACAGCCACCTTGAGCACCATCGGCCACATCCCGGCGATTGCCATCATGCTCATCTTCGGTATCGACAAGTTCATGTCCGAATGCCGCGCCCTGGTCAACTTCATCGGCAACGCCGTGGCCACCCTGTTCGTCGCCAAGTGGAACCACGAACTCGACACCGACCGGGCCCGACGGGTCTTCGCCGGCGAGGTATTGCCACCGCCGCAGGGCGTCGTCGAGGACGACTTCACCCGAGAGATTCTCGAACACAACGACCCGCAGCGTGACCACGACGCCGCCCCGTCCACCGGGGAACTCGACGCGATCACCGATCCCGACGACGCATCCGACCGAGTCCTGACCACGCCACGCACCATCCGCTGACCATCTCAACGGACGGGGCCACCCCCGCTCGTTGATCTTGTCGAAACGACGCACTCCCCTCGCTCGTTGAGCCTAAATGTCGAAACGACGCACTCCCCCGCTCGTTGAGCCTGTCGAAGCGACGCCCGTACCCGAGAAAGGCAGATCGATGAGAGTGCTTGTCGCACCGGATAAGTTCAAGGGTTCACTGACCGCGCACGAGGTCGCCGCGTGCCTGTCACAGGGACTCTCATCGGTCGGCCACACCACCACCGACCTCCCGCTCGCTGACGGCGGCGATGGGAGCGTCGACGCCGCCATGGCCGCCGGATTCCGGCGCCATCCGGTCACCGTCACCGGCGCCGACGGCGCCCCACGCACCGGGTCGGTCGCCATCGGTGGAACCACCGCCGTCGTCGAGATCGCGAACCTGTGCGGACTGGCCACCCTGCCCAGCACTGCACTCCGACCGCTCGACGCCTCCAGCCTGGGCCTGGGCCAAGCCCTGAAGTACGTACTCGCCGAAGGAGTCGATACCGTCGTCCTCGCACTCGGCGGTAGCGCGAGTACCGACGGCGGAACCGGTCTCCTGCATGCACTCGGTTACCAATTCCGCGACGCGACAGGCGCTCTCGTCGACCCCGGCGGACGCCACCTCTCCAGAATCGCCGCGGTGACCGCCGAAGACGCAGTAGATCTCGCCGGAGTGCGGATCATCATCGCCGGTGACGTGACCAATCCGCTGACCGGCCCCCACGGCGCAGCTCACGTGTACGGGCCGCAGAAGGGCGCCGACGCGGAGATGGTCCGTCACCTCGACACCGGACTCGCACACCTCACCGCGGCGTTGGCCGCCTCAGGATTCCCGACCGCGCCGACACTCGCCCAACAATCCGGTGCGGGCGCCGCCGGTGGAATCGGCTTCGGCGCACTTCTCCTGGGAGCCGACATGACCTCCGGCGCCGACTACTTCCTCGATCTCCTCGACATCGATCACCATCTCGCCGCCGCGGACCTCGTCATTACCGGCGAGGGCAGCATCGACGATCAAACAGAGCAGGGAAAACTGCTCGGTGTACTCGCAGAGCGCGTGCGCCCGCTACCACTGATCGCGGTCGCCGGACGATCCACTCTGCCCCGATCGCGATGGCAGAAAGCAGGTTTCACCGCGATTCACACCCTGGGTGAGCACACCGGACTCCCCACGGTTGACAATCCGGACCTGACCGCGTCCGTCCTCACCACGATCGGACAACAGATCGGACTGGAGTACGGCGCGAACGCCCATAGCACCGCCCTCTCCCCCACCACTGCCTGACGGATGCCAATTCCGTTGAACCACAACCACTCACCGCGCCTCAGTGAGAGGCGAAGCGAAGGACCAAGTGACACATGACCCGTCGAACCAAGATCGTGTGCACCATGGGACCGGCAATCTCCGACGACACCAGTATCAAGAGCCTGGTCGGCGACGGCAGTCTTGAACCGAATCCGGCCGGCGATATTCACCTCGAATGGCAAGCCGCAGGTCAGTCCGTCGGCGTTCGTCACTCCCCTGCTCGTTCACAGCACCGTCAGCGCTTGATCAGCATGCCCGCGTCGATCGGCAATGCTGCGCCGGTGATGTAGCGGGCCTCGTCGGAGCAGAGGAACGCCGCGGCGTTGGCCACGTCGATCGGTTCGACCCACGGCACCGGGAGGACGTGGCCGGACTGGCTGGCGGGAGCGAAGTCGTCACGAGTCGGCTCGTCGAGGTCCGGGCGGAAGAGCTTGTACATGTCGGCGTGCATGATCATCGTCGTGTCGACTTGCGTCGGCATAAGACCGTTGACGCGAATGTTGAACGGTCCCAGCTCATTTGCGACGGTCTTTACCAGCCCGAGTACGCCGTGCTTGGCGGCGGTGTAGTGCGCGAGGTTGGCCGGCCCCTGGACGCTGGCACACGAACAGGTGAGGATGATCGACCCCGTGCCGCGCTCGAGGAGGAAGGGCACCGCAGCCTTGACCGTGCGCCACACGCCCGAGAGGTTGATGTCGATGGTGTCGGCCCACTCGTCCTCGGAGATGAGATGCCCGGGAGCGAAGGCGGCGATGCCGGCGTTGGCGACGACGAGGGCATCGGCAGGCTGCGACGCCGTCACGGATCGGTGGGCGAATGCCGCTGCACTGCACCGCAATCGGCAAAACCCTGCTGGCCTTCAGTGACGCGGGACTGCGCGACGAGGTGCTGGGCCGCCCGCTCGTCCGACGGACCCGACACACGGTCATCGCACCGGGGACCCTGCGCACCCAACTCGACCGCATCCGAAATGACGGTGTCGCTTACGAATTCGAGGAATCGGCGACCGGCGGGGTCTGTGTCGGGGCGCCGATCTGGGAAAACGACAACCTCATCGGAGCAGTGAGCGTGACCGGACCCTCGCACCGATTCCGCCCACAGGCATACGCCACCCATGTTCGGGCAGCGGCCGACAACATCGGACACGCCCTCACGCGACGCGATGAACTGCGAAGCTGAGGTCGTGGTCCGAAACCCCACCACCCACGGGGCTTACCCCTCGGAGATGTACGCCGTTGACTTCATCCTGCTGAGCGTCCCGGTCTGCGGTGGTCTCTACTCATCACAGCGCATGGGCCGACCTTGAGCGGGAGGGCTGCGACCTATAGTGCCGATCAGGCCCATGCAGAAGTGGAGTCAGTTGGACAGACTTCGGCGCCTTCGAGATCCAGCCAGGATGGAGAGCCCCAGTTCAGATGCTGGCCAGGACGTGGAAAAGACTTGTCGCGGTGGGCAATCCGCCGTTCTCGGGAACTACTGCTTCAGCCTTTGATCTGCGCGATCTGGATGAGGTTGCCGCACGTGTCGTCGAGTATCGCGATCACAGCAGGTCCGACATCCACCGCGGGCTGGGTGAACGTGACCCCCAGTTTGACGAGGCGGTCGTACTCGGCCTGTGCGTCCTCGACGGCGAACTGCGTGAACGGAATACCGTCGGCGACGAGCGCCTCCTTGAAGGGGCGCGCCGCGCGATGTCCATCGGGTTCCAGCAGCAGTTCCACCCCGTCGGGATCCTGTGGCGACACCACCGTCAGCCATCGATTGTCGTCGCCCATCGGGATGTCGGTCTTCTTCACGAAGCCGAGAACGTCGGTGTAGAAAGCGAGTGCCTTCGCCGGGTCATCGACCAGCACGCTCGCCGCTGTGATGCGCATGTTTGTCGCTGTCTCCTTTTCGGGCCGGTGATGAATCGAATCTACTGGGTCGGCCCGCGTCTGTTTTCGGCATCGGTTGAACTGCGTCACCGTACGAGGGCGCGAAGGCGCCATTCAGGCAGTGCTTGCGGGTGTGTTGGCCTGGTTCACAAAGGGATGACTGGCAGCGTCTGCAATCTTGGATTGATTGTCGCCGAGCAGTTCTCGCGCCCTTTCCTGTTCTGGATCGCGCCGCCGAAGACGTCGTCTTCGATGTATCGGGGTAGCGTGTCCGCTGCTTCTCGTGTTGTCCAAAACCTGGTTGCAGTCCGGACTCCGGTACCGATGGTCGACGACGATGCGTATTCCGATGATCAGATCCCAAGGCTCGTCGTGGAGTACACGCCGGGAAAAGCGATCATCATGCAGCGCGCCTTCACTGATCACGTCGACGTCGATTCCGAGCAGGTCGCGCAGTTCGGACATCAGGATGCCCACCTCGCCCAGGTGGGTGTCCGGGAGAAAGGTGACTCTGCGGCATCAATGGCTTGAGGATATACCAGTCGTGGCATATCCCGTCCGGTTGGTGACTCACAGGACGCACTCCCCTTCTGAAAGTTCCTCCGCCCGTTGTCCGTTCGCCTTGACCTTGCACGGGGAGGAAGGACGGACAACGGGCGGACGAACTTCGCGGAACCGGGTGAATGTTCGGCGAGGGGTTGTGGCGGCCGCCGCATCAACCCAAACCGCCACGACCCACCGATTGTCCGGCGACCTCGGTGTCTTCGACAAAGTCGCGATGGTGATAGCCACCGCATCACCGCTCGGGGTCATGGGTGGTGTCGCTGCCTTCGCCATGAGCTACGGCAACGGCTACGGCATCGATGCGCGATTTGATCCGCTCCGGCGACGACGCGCTACCGCTCAACTCCGACGTCACGTAATAGTCTGGAAGTCCGTGGCACGACGAGAGGACATCCGCATGGCACGCGTCGAGGCGTCGGTTCGCAGTCGGCAGTTGGTTGCGGCAGCCCGTGAAGTGTTGGCTCGCGATGGCGTCGCGAACACTCCCCTGCGCGCGGTTGCCGCCGAAGGTGACGTCCCGCTCGGCACGCTGCAATATGTGTTCCCCTCGCGGGAGTTGTTGCTGCGCGCCGTGATCGAGGACGTCGTGACCGAGATCGGCGAGGTGTTCACCAGTTCTGCGCCGACCGGTGAAGGACTCGCCCATGCGATTCGCGAAGGGGTACGCGCCTTCTGGAAGGAACTCGTCTCCAACCGGGATCTGCAGATCATGCAGTACGAGCTGACGATGTACTCGCTGCGCACCCAGGGGCAGGAACAGTTGGCCCGCTGGCGGTACGAGTCCTACGCCGACGTCGTGGCCGCCTGGTGCACCGAGGCCGCCGAAGCCGCCGGTGAGGTGTCGGCGATTCCTCTCCCGCAATTCGCCCGAATCATGGTGGCGTGCATCGACGGCCTCATCTTGCAGTACGTCTGCGATCCAGACGATGCGCGTGCCGAGGACGACCTGGAGAAGATCATCGAGATGCTCGTCGGACTCGCCGCGCCACGGCCCGCGACGACCCGAAAGAAGCGCTGACACCACCAGCCTGTCGGCATGGTGTCCGCCCCCGGGCGGCGTGGCCGGTTCGGCGAGTTTCACCCGACCCCTTGCGGAACCTCGTCGACCTCTTTATCCTCGAACTCAGTCAGTTGTATGACTGAGAACTTCGACAGACGAGCGCACCGGAGGTGCCCGGGTCACGGAAGGTTCCACCGAGATGACCAAGCCCGACAACCTCGCACTCCGTCCGCCGGCCCAGCAGTTCCTGGCCGATGCACAGCGCATCACCAACGAGGGACTCGTCGACGAGCTGCTAGTCAGGTTCGCCGACGATGCGGTGGCGGAGTGGATCATGGACGGTGCCGCGGACACCTACCGCGGTATCGATCAGATCCGTGCGGCCGCCACCGAACTGTTCGACGTCTGCCACACCCTCGGCCTGCGGGTCCACAAGACACTCGAGTGCGAGGGCGCCGACACCCTCGTGTTCAGCTGGACCGGCGGATTCAATGGCGGCACAGGGCAATTCGGTACGGAGATCTGGACCTTCCGGGGCGGACTGATCGTCCGCCACCAGATGTACAGCTACCTCGACGTCCGCCCCAGCACCTCCCCGCTCGCCGCACTGCGCCTGACCGCCACCGCGCCCAAGGTCGTCGGCGCACTCCTGCGCTACCGCCTCAAGCACCGTCGCTAGACCCCGGAAACCCAGTTCCACAAGGAGATCCATCATGAACCACGTCGACGTCGTCATCGTCGGAGCCGGACTGTCCGGGCTCTCAGCAGCCCGCCGACTCACCCAGGCCGGAAAGACCGTGGCCGTCCTCGAAGCGCGCGACCGGGTCGCCGGCCGCAACCACGGCGCCACCTTCAGCAACGGAGTTCCGATCGAGATGGGCGGCCAGTGGGTCGGACCCACACAGGATGCCGTGCTGGCCTTGATCGACGAACTCGGCCTCAAGACCTACCCGTCCTACGACAGCGGCGAGTCCATCACCTACTACGACGGGACGGTCCACCGATACGCCGACGAGAGCTTCGGCCTGTCCGACACCGACGCCCTCGAGGTCGGCCGGATCTGGGAGTCGATCACCGTCCTCGCCGACAGCGTGGACCTCGCCACCCCGTGGACCACCACCGGCGCCGAGGACCTCGATCGGCAGACCTTCGACCAGTGGCTCGTCGGTGAAACGAGCAACGACGTCGTCATCCGATTCTTCCGGCTCGTCGTGCCGGCGCTGTTCTCTGCGGAATCCCACGAGCTGTCGTTGCTGCACTTCCTCTTCTACATGAAGTCGGGCACCAGTCTCGAGGTCCTCATCTCCACCACCGGTGGCGCGCAGGAATCTCGCGTGATCGGCGGCACCCACCAGCTCTCCGAACGCATGGCCGCCGACCTCGGCGACGTCGTCCGCCTCAACACCGCTGTCACCGGCATCACGCAGACCGACCGCGGAGTGGTCGTCACCTTCGACGGCGGCGAGATCTCCGCCGCCCATGCCGTGGTCGCCATCCCGCAGACCCTGGCCGGGCGTCTGCGCTACTCCCCGCCGCTGCCCGCCACCCGGGATGCGTTGACCCAACAATTCCCCGCCGGATCGGTCATCAAGGTCAACGTCGCCTACCCGACACCCTTCTGGCGCGAAGAAGGACTCAACGGATTCGTGATGAGCCTCGACGACGCGTTCAACGTCGTCCTCGACAACTCACCGCACGACGACTCGTGCGGCGTGCTCGTCGGCTTCCTCGAAGGCCGCCATGCCCGCGCCGCGGCCGAACTGGCCGCCGAGGAGCGACGGGACCTGATCCTCGGCGCCCTGGTGAAGTACTTCGGCGAGAAGGCCGCCGAGCCGCTCGAGATCCTCGAATTAAATTGGAATGCTGAGGAATTCACCCGAGGCTGCTATGGCGGCCGACTCGCCGCCGGGGTGTGGACCAACTACGGCAAGGCGGTCGCCGCGCCCGTCGGACGTATCCACTGGGCCGGTGCCGAGACCTCTGATGTGTGGAACGGCTACATGGACGGGGCGATCCGGTCCGGATATCGCGCCGCCGCGGCAATCCTCGACAGCGACAACTGACCCCCGAGCATGAAGCGAGCTCCGATGGAAGCCACGAGTTCGACACTCCCCCAGCACGCCGAAGTAGTGGTGGTCGGTGCCGGCCTCGTCGCCGCGGACGAGTTGCACCGCAGGGGAATCGATGTAGTCGTGCTGGAGGCGGCGGACCGGGTCGGCGGGCGGGTGATGGTCGAGACCACGGCCCTCGGCTCGGCCGTGGACCTCGGCGGCCAATGGATCGGTCAGGGCCACCACCGGTTCGAGGCGCTGGCGGCAGAGTTGGGCGCGACCCCCTTCCAGATGCGCAGCCCGAAGGCGCCGATGATGGCCGACAGCTGCTTGACGATCAGCTCAGTATCCCCCGCGATGCTGGCAGCCAATGCTGCGCTGGTGGGATTCGAACTGGCCTCGCATCTCCCTGCTCGGGACAAACAGAACTCGACGACCCTGCGTCAGTGGCTCGACGTGTCCCGTCCGCGCGAGCACGCCGCATCCTCGAGGTCGTCATCGCCGCGACCTGTTGTGCCGGGTCCGACGAGTTGTCGGTGACGGCATTCCTGGAGCTGATCCGCGTCTCGGGCGGGCTGACGACCATGATGAAAACAAGCGGCGGCGCACAAGATTCGCTGCTCGTCGAAGGAGCCGGGGCGCTCGCCGACCGCCTCGCCGAACGTCTCGGCGCGAGGGTACACCTCGGTTGCCCGGTCACCGCGATCGCTCAGCACGACGGTGAGGTCACCGTGACGACCAAGACGGCGACGATCACTGCCACAAAGGTGGTGGTGACCGTACCACCCCCGATGGTCGCCGGGATCAGTTTCGATCCACCGCTGCCAGAAGGTCGAAACCGTCTGCAGCGCAACATGTTCATGGGTGCGGTGTACAAAGCGTTGGCCGTCTACGACGCGCCGTTCTGGCGTGAGCGAACCGACGCGGAGATGATCGTGCTGGGCGACCCGGGCTGCGCCGTCTTCGACTCGTCGCCACCCGGCGGTCCCGGTCACCTGACACTGCTCGTGGGCGGCCCCGAAGCCCGCCGCATCGGCGATCTGCCTGTCGAGGAACGCCAGAGTCTTCTGTTCGATCAGCTCGAACCCCACCTCGGCGCCGACGTGCGGCACCCCACCGACTGGCACGAGAAGGTTTGGCATGCCGACACGTTCGTCGGTGGTGGCTACGCGGCCCTGCCGGTAGCCGGGACCCGCGAGGGCTTCTACCCGGTGGCGCACTCCCCGACCGGTGACATCCACTGGGCCGGAACCGAAACCGCTGCCGAGCACGCCGGCTACATCGAAGGCGCCATCGAGTCCGCCCAGCGTGTGGTCGCCGAGCTTGGTATGCGTCCCGCCCCTTGAGCTTGTCGAAACGGCGCGACTGTCCCGCCCCTTGAGCGTGTCGAAAGGGCGCGACTGTTCCGCCCCTTGAGCTTGTCGAAAGGGCGCGACACGTCCCGGCTGGTTCCTGAGTAGGGGCGACTTGTGTCCCCGGCTGAAAGTTCCTCCGCCCGCTGTCCGTTCGCCATGACCTTGCAAGGGGACGATGAACGGACAACGGGCGGAGGAACTTCGGGAGAACTGTCCGCCGCATCACGACTGAACAGGGCAGACTATCGATGTGACGACAGATGCATTCGATCGGGACCTCGACGGCGAGATCACGATCCGGGCCACCCCGGATCGTGTCTGGCAGTTGCTGAGTGATCCACGCACAATGCCAGACGCCAGTCCCGAGTTGTTCGCGATCACCCGCCGCCGAAAGGGACCCTTCCAGGCGGGTGAAGCCTACCTCGGCTGGAACCGGCGTGGCTTCATCGTCTGGCCGACCATCAACCGCGTCGTCTCGGTGGTCCCTGGACAAGAACTGTCCTGGCACACCAAAACCAGTGGGGCAATCTGGACATACCGCATCACAATGGACGGGGCGTCGACGATCCTGCGCGAACACCGTCGCATGCCGGACGGGATGCCGTGGATCGCCCGCGTGTTCGGCGGCCTCCTCGGCGGTCCCGCGGCCCACGCCGATGAGCTCGAGTCACACATTTCCGACACCCTGCAGCACCTCAAGAGTCGGGCCGAATCAGAACGCTGATTCCGAACCTCGAGACCGCCAGTCACTCCGGTCGAGTAGCTCGACAGGGAGAGGACATCATCTCGATCATGGCCAGTGCGCGGCGACGACGATGGCCGACCGGTTCTTACCGCGGAGCGAGTCGCGCTGCACGCCTCGGAAGTGGCGTTCGCCGGTCATGACACGACGGGCCCAAGCCCGTATCGGCGTGCAGACATTGTTCGAACGGCTGCCCGATCTGACCGTCATTCCTGACCGACCGCTTGACTTCGCGCCGCTGGTCATCCTGCCCAAGCGGAACAGCTTGTGGGTCCGCTTGGGTCGGCGCGGTGGCCTTCATGGCGCGTCACACCACCGGATTCTTCTGTGTGGCAATGGAGTCAGACCGGTGTGCCCAGCTGCAGCTACCGTCGTCGAGGACTGCTCCGGGACACGACAACGGCACACCTGACCATCGGCCGCCGTGGACGCCGTGCAGGAGATCGGCACCGGCGTCTCGGCCGCCGATCGCGCGCGCACGGCCATTCTGAATCCGGAAGAGCCGTTCTCCTCGCTCGTTCGCAATACACTTGTCCTACTAATGGTAGGATGAGCATATGGCGAAGGATAAGGTGTCGATCACTGTGGATAGCGTGGTCTTGGCAACGGCCGACGCCGATGCCAAGGCGGCGGGCCTCAACCGTTCAGAATTGATTGAGCGTGCGCTGCGGAACGAGCACCTCAGAGTTGCGCTCAAGGCGTATACGGAACACACGGTTCCGGCCCTGAATATCGACCAGTACGCCGACGCGATCTACAATGCGAACAAGGCCGCCGGCCTGTGATCGTCCCCGGCGATGTCTCGCCTCGTCGTGACGTCAGCCAGGAAATATTCGTTGCGGTGTTATCGAACTCCATTCACCTCGCAGCAGACACCGGGCGGATCATCGTGTGCCCCTTCATTCCCGGCCCGATACCGGAAGGTGCGATGACGATGGTCGTCCCGGTTCCCGAACCCGAGGGCGTGATACTTCCCGAATTGGTGCAATGGCTTCCCGTCACGGCCATCGATGAGTCGATCGGCAACATCGGTTCCGACGCGCTCCAACAGTCTGTAGCGTTGGTGACCGCTCTGGTCACATGACCGACGCTGACATCGCGTCGGGCTGTATCTTTGCGCAGAAATACGTTGCCGCAGAGTGATTGCACTGGCCTGGATTCTCGGCTACCAAGTCGCGCTCTGGCCCCCGACACCCTGATTGTCAAATGCGCCGCAGGCTTGCCGACGACGTCGCGACAGTCTGCGACCTCGACATCGTTGCGAGCGCCGAACATTCGCGACTGATTTTGAAAAGAATCCGGAGCCACGAACTTTCACCCTAAATGGCGAGCCGCAGGTCGGAGCGTCGCCGTTCGCCACTCCCCCTGCTCGTTCACAGCGAGTGTCGATGATCGCCGAGATTGGCGAAACTTCATCGAGCACGAAGGCCGCCTCGTTGAGAGAAGACGGGCTTGTCGCTGGCCCCTGCTGTCGCGGGGGCACGGGGCAGCACATCGTCATGAACGCTCATTTTGGCGACCGTCGGGGTCCGTCTCCAGCACCCCGGGTTGATCCCGACGGGCTCATCGACCGACTCGACAGCGACACCGCCTCTTGCCCATCACCCGCATAACCAATTCGGTCCCTCGCGGTTTCAGCGGAACTCCCAGGCGGTGATAGTGATCGGTTGGCACCTTCACCGTCACCGTCTGGGCCTCCATTTCAGGTTCAACACGACGAACACAACGGGGACTCTTTTCTGGCCACCACCGGGGACCTCGACCTGGCCACCACCGGGGACCTCGACCTGGCCACCAGCGGGGACTTTCTCATGGCCGTTCACAGCTTTTCGGCCGTCAAGAAACAATACAATCGGTCTACTACTACAGCCGTAGATCGGGTTCATTGTTGTTGTGACCTGCGGTTTTGATGGTATTGCTGGGCTCGTCGTTGATGTCGCCGTCGCCAGAGTGACCAGTCGAGGAGGCGGGTGGCGGTGTGTAGCGGCGTCAGTACGAGCGCGACGAACAGTCGTCGAAACTCGTTGACGCTGAGTCGGATCAGGTTCGTGTTCGGCTGTTCTCGGGCGCGTTGGGTGGCGGTGATGACGGCGAGGAACGCGTGGGCGAGCAGGACCAGGATGGTCCAGCGGTGCCAGGACGTCCAGGTCCGCACCTGGTGCTGGTCGAGGCCGGTGAGCCCTTTGCTGGTCTGGAATGATTCCTCGACGGTCCAGCGTCGGCCCGCGACGCGCACCAGCGTGGCCAGGGTGACCGGGTGCGGGCTGTAGCAGCGGTAGTAGGCCAACTCGCCGGTGGCGTCGTTGCGGCGGATCAGTAGCGAGCACTCGCCGGTGCTCGGTGCTTCGGTGGAGGTGATCCACGCCCACGAGCACAGCCGTTCGCCCTTGGCTCCGTGTCCGGCCGAGAGCCGCTGCCAGGCCCGCTCGGTCAGCGTGTCGGCCAGCTCCGCAGCCCGCAGCTCGGCGTGGGTGGGGATGCGACGATCACACGAGATGGCCAGCACGTAGCCGATCTGCCGCTGCTGCAGCATCGTTCGCAGTGTCGGATCGGCGCCGTACACCTCGTCAGCGGCGACCCAGCCCGCCGGTATCTGCGCATCGAGAGCGCGTTCGATGAGGGTGGCGGCAGCGCTGGTTTGGTCGCGAACCCGATATCGGTGGGCACGCCGGCGGCGGTGCAGCGGTCGCGGTCGGCGGTCCAGCTTTGTGGCAGGTAGAGGGCGCGGTCGATGAGTGCATGCCCTACCGAACTCGTGTAGGTCATGTAGACCGCGACCTGGCAGTTCTCGATCCGCCCGGCAGTGCCCGAGTATTGACGTTGCACACCAACAGTTTTGGTGCCCTTCTTCAGGTCGCCGGTTTCGTCGACGACGAGTACCGCGTCGGGTTCGCCGAACGCGTCGATCACCATCGCCCGTAAGTCGTCGCGGATGTCGTCGGCGTCCCATTTCGCGCGGGACAGCAAGTGCTGCAACTTGTCCGGGCTGCTGTGCCCGGCCAACTCAGCCATCGTCCAGCAGTTCTTCGTTTCCATCGACGAGAGCACCCCGAGTACGAATGCGCCGGCGTTGCGGGCAGCCTCGCAGCGCGCGAAATGCGGAGCAATCATGTCCATCACCGTGTCCAACCGCGTCCGCCACTGCTCATGGTCTACTCTCAAAGCCGCGGCTGCCGCGGGCGTATTTGTTGTCTTCACAAACCACGAATCATGCCCCGGCAACCGCTCTGACCAGTGCAAACACGCCGTCAAAACTCAGAATCCGCTATCTACGGCTGTAGTACTACAGCATCTCCAAGGGCGCCGCGGCCAATCTCACCCGCGTCCTGGCAATCGATCACGGCCAGAACAAGATTCGCGGAAACGGTAATCTGCCCCACGCATGCCAAGACCGCGCTGACCCGGGAAGTGTTAGACGACAAGGACTTCGACACCTTCACCGAATCGATCCCGCTGGAATGGCGGGGCGAGGTCGACGACATCGACAATCTCGCCGTGTTCCTCGCCTCCGACGAGTCGAGCTACATCCACGGCGACCTCATCAAGGTCGATGGCGGCGAAACCCTCTGCCGCTACACGGTGTAGGCGGCCGGTCGGGCGGCGGCACCCACAAGACCGCCGCCCGACGCGATACAGGGCATCGACATTCGCTTCCTCGATCCAGGCCACGTGGAACCTCCTCAGGCCCCTCGGCCGGAGCTGCGCTGACCGAAGCCCGCGGGCGGGGTTACGCGATCGTCGTCAGAGAATGTTTCGCCAATGCGCGACGCGCCCCGGGAAGCAACCACTCCTCGACCGGCGTGCAACGGGCCGCACGAATCGCCAACGACCTCGGGGTGGGCATCGACCAACTCGGCGAGGTGGCCGAGCCTCCTCTCGACTACTGGGCGGAGCGATCTGCGCGGCCGTAGGCCTGACCGACCACGCGGTCATCGCGCGACCGACAGTGCGAGTTCTTCGAAACGCTGTACGAGCGGGTCGGTGTTGTCCTTGCGTGCGGCCAGGAATACATGTGTGGGTGGCAGGTCGACGATCTCGACGAATCGGACGCCGGGGTGGGCATAGAAGCGTGAGACCGATGCCGCCGTGATCGCGATGCCACGTCCGGCGGCGCAGTAGTCGAGCATCTCTTCGACGCTGGAGATCGGTGGTCCGAGGCGTGCGGTACTGCCGTCGGGTCGCGGATTGACCAGCCAATAGTCGATCCATTCCGGGCTGCCCGTGGCGCTGGGCAGGAAGCGCTCTCCGGCAATGTCGTCGAAGTGCAGGCTGTCTCGTGCCGCGAGCGGATGGTCGACGGGCAGGATCACAACTCGCGCCTCAGTCAGGACGGTCGATTTCCGCAAGTCGGGGACGGGTGCCGGATCACGGATGAAGGCCACGTCAACCTCACCGTCCACGATGACCTTGGTCTGCTCTCCCCAATCCACATATCGGAGACGGATATCCACGCCGGTGAGCGCCTCTTCGGCCGAGCGCAGGATCGTCTGGGTCGAATCACCGGCCCCGGTGGCCATGTACCCGATCCGCAGCACCTTCTCGTCTCCTGGGTCAGTGCGCGCCCAGACCGCGATCTCGTCGGCGGCGGCAACCATCGCGCGTGCCAACGGAATGAGTTCGATCCCTTTGTCGGTGAGCTCGACACTGCGCGACGTGCGGTGCAGCAGTTCGGTGCCGAGGGTGGACTCGAGGTGCCGGATCTGCTGGCTCAGTGCGGGGCTGGTGATGTAGAGCCGCTCCGCGGCCCGCCGGAAATGCAACTCTTCGGCGAGGACCAGAAAGTACCGCAGTACACGGGGGTGGACGTCCATAGCGCTACCAGTGTGCGCGGAAACCGCATCCCGGGCCATGTTTTCGTCGGATTGACCGGTCATCGATAAGCATCACTTACCGGACGCACCGAAAAGCGAACTGGTGTTGGGAGCGAGGGTGCGGCACAGTGGTGTGTGTCACAGACGACCATTCGGTCGGTTATTCACCAACGTTGTGACACAACAGAATTCACTACCAGCCCAAGGATCTCCACGATGACTGCACTCGATGACGCCCCCGCCACCATCACCCCTCGGAACCCGCTGTTCTGGATGACCAGCCCCGGTAACACCCCGAAAGGTGACCGCCGCGACTTCTACCGGATGGAGGAAACGGAGTGGACCGACTGGCTGATGCCCGGAACGCGGTACAAGTTGCTGTACTGCAATCTGGTGTCGGGGGCCTTCACCATCCTGCTGCAGGTCGATCCGAACATCGAGGCCACCTCGCACTGGCACGTCGGCAACCTGCAGGTCTACATCCTCGATGGCGGTTTCTACTACTACGACGGCACCGTGACCATCGACGGCGAACGCATCGAGGACCGCGGTACACCAGACTCGTTCACCGTGGAAACCGCGGGCACCATTCACCAGCCGTTTGCCACCGACACCGGCTGCCTGATGCTCGCGGTGTTCGACGGACCGATCGGCGGCTACACCGAGGACGGCCAGCTCGCGGTGATGGGTGACGCCCGCCTGCACTACTACATGGCCAAGGACAACGATGCCGTGCACAACACGCAACTCGTCGATTACAGCTACGGCTCGACCGACTTGCAGTGAGTGGAAGCCGAACACGCAAAGGACCTTCATGACAACACAATTGCCATCACCACCCGCTTTCAACCATGTCGGCATTTCGGTCCCCGATCTCGACGAGGCCATCACCTGGTACCGAGACGTCCTGCGGCTGACGGTCCTCGGCGGTCCGATGGACATCGGTAAGGACGACGAACCCTTCGGTGAGGTGCTATCCGACATCTTCGGTGTGGACTGGGCCGGATTGCGGGTCGCATTCCTGGCCACTGCCGACGGTGTGGGATTCGAACTGTTCCAGTTCACCTCACCCGTCACACCCGACGCGGGCGAGGTCGAGTACTGGCGACCCGGGCCCTTCCACCTCTGCATCACCTGGCCCGACGTCGGCTGGATGGCTGAGCACATCACCGCCCATGGCGGCCGGCAACGCAGCAAGGTTTGGACGCTCTTTCCGGGTCGCAGCGTCGTTTACTGCGAGGACCCCTTCCACAACATCATCGAGATATCCTCTGGCACTTTCGATCAGACGTGGGCCAACCGCATCACTGAGGAGGCAGCGTAATGACCGGATCTCATGACCTGACCACCAAAGCGGCGATGGTCACCGGCGGCGGTGGCGGTTTCGGTCGTGCCATCTCGCTCAAGCTCGCCGAAGCCGGCGCTGCGATCGCCGTCGTCGATCGAGACAAGGACACTGCGCAGGCCACTGTCGACGCCGTCCGGGGGGCCGGTGGCAGCGCCGAGGTGTTCGCTGTGGACCTCACCGATGCCCATGCCGTGCACGAGATGGTGCGATCGGTGGTGACCACGTTCGGCGGTCTTGACATTGCCGTCAACAATGCGGGCATCGGTGGGGAGATGGTACCGCTGGCCGACTATCCACTCGAAGCGTGGCATCAGGTGATCGATGTCAATCTGAACAGCGTCTTCTATTGCCTGCGTGCCGAGCTCGCCGTCATGGCCGAGGCCGGACGAGGTGGATCGATCATCAACACCGCCTCGATCATGAGTACGGTGGCGATGCCGACGATCAGCGCCTACGTGGCATCCAAGCACGCCGTCCTGGGCCTGACACGGTCTGCCGCTGTCGAATACGGGCCACACGGTATTCGTGTCAACGCGGTCGGTCCGAGTTTCTCGCGTGTCGGCTTCACCGCCGACAAGATCTCCGACGACGACCAATGGACCGCGATGGCCGCCCAGCACCCGCTCGGCCGCACCGCACGACCCGAGGACATCGCCGACACGGTCGCCTACTTGGCCTCCCCCGCATCAGCTTTCACCACCGGCCAGCTACTGCTGGTCGACGGCGGATACACCGCACAATAATCAGACGATAAGGACAACCACCATGACAGCAGACAGCATCGACCGGGTCGCGATCGTAACCGGCGCCGGCGGCGGAATCGGCTCCGCCACCGTCCGCCACCTCGTCCAGCACGGAATCCGCGTCGCAGCAGTCGATCTCGATGAGACGGCAGTCAAGGAGCTCGCCAACGACGTCGGGCAGATGTGTGTCGGTATCGGAGCCGACGTCTCGACCGTCGAGGGAGTGCAGCACTACGTCGACACCACGATTGACCACTTCGGTCGAATCGACTTCCTGCACAACAACGCCGGGGTGGAGGGGCGGGCGACCGCCATCGATGACAGTGATCCGGCGGAGTTCCACCGGGTCCTCACCATCAACGCGGAGAGCGTCTACCTGGGCATGCGGGCGGTGCTCCCTCACTTCTATGACCGTGGCAATGGAGCGATCGTCAACACGGCCAGCCAAGCCGGCCTGGAAGGCGTCCCGCTGTTGTCGGCCTATGTCGCCAGCAAACACGCCGTCGTCGGGCTCACCCGAAGTGCAGCAAAGGAAGCCGGCCCGCGCGGTGTCCGCGTCAACGCCGTGGCCCCCGGCCAGATCGCGACACGGATGATCGAAAGCCTCGAAGAACAATGGGCGCCCGGAGCCGCCGATCAAGTGCACGAACAACTCGTGTCGCTGATCCCGCTGGGTCGATACGGCACACCCGACGAAGTCGCTCGCCTGGTCGGCTGGCTGTTCTCCGACGACGCGTCCTTCGTCAACGGCGCCGTGTACACGATTGACGGGGGAACAACAGCCTGAGAGTGCCGGAGTCGCAAAATTGCCTGACAACACAATATCGTCGTACACAACATGATTCACCTACCGAGCATCCGGCCGTTCAACCGATGTCCACGAAACGGATTGAATCCCAGGCGTTCGCGAATTGTCTGTCATCGCAGAGCGGCGAGGTTCTCGATCGACTTGTGGACGTCGGAGGACAATATCCGCGCCACAAATCGTCCGATCGGACCGTTGAGCACACCGCCGCCGATGTCCGCACTCAAGTCGAAGTGGCTTCCGTCGATCACCGGGGTCACCGTCATCGACAGAGCAATGTGGACCGCGCCGCGGCCGTGACCGGACAGGGCGATCACTTCGGCTTCGTCGTATTTGGTGACGGTCCAATGGATGACATTCCGGAACCCCTTGACCTATATCAGCGATGCCACTTGGGTTCCCCCCGCCGATCGACTCCGGAACCTGTCCCTTCCGCCTTCCGAAGATCGTCATCCATTCGGAGAATCTCGCCAGATCCGACGCCAACTGCCACGCGGCTTGCGGTCGGAGTTCTGAATCGATCCCGACGTCTATTTCCGGCATCGTCGATGTCGCTTTCTCCTCGATCGCGCACGGTGAGGCACCTGTTCTGGACCTCGTTCCCCTCCGAACGTGGATGCAGCGGCACCGACCCGCACTCCGGCAGGATCCACGACATGGTCGGCGGCGCGGACCGGACGGTCGATCAAGGTTCCGCGAGCGCAGCCGCGCACAGAGACTGACCGGCCAATGCCTAATAGTCGACCTCTCGTCGCCAGGCAACCGCTGGGCGGCTTTGTGCGACAGTTGCTGCACGCGTAACAGGGTGCTGTGGGTGTCTGTGGCGATCCGCGCCTACGCCGATGCGTTCGCCCTGTGGTGGGCGCGGAACGCGTCCACCGGGAAGCCTTCACTCCCGTGGAGGTCGACACGTCCGGCGACACGGTGTTCACCGTCGAACTCGCCAGCGGCGAGGTGTTCGAGATCCCCGCCGATCGATCCATTCTCGACATACTCGAAGAGGCCGGATGCGACGTCTTCCGATCGTGCGGCGAAGGTATCTGCGGCTTGTGCGTCTCCGGGGTCGTCGCCGGCACACCGGATCACCGCGACACCTGCCTGTCCGCATCGGTGAAGGCCAACAACGAGGAGATGGCGCTCTGTGTATCCCGGTCGCTCAGCGATCGACTCGTCATCGAACTGTACTGAGCCGATCGGCGAGTCGCTGTCCCGGGCGTGGCCGCCGACGCATCGACTGGAAGATGCCCTGTTGCATCGAAGGCTGAATTGCAGTGGTGAACTACTGCGCTTCGCGCACTGCATATCGGCGACGATTGTGCAGGGAACACGGAAAGTGGTCGGCTCAATTCTGTTCCCCTGACCGGACTTCCGCAGTTGGTAGGCATTTTGGCGTTGCCGCTGAGCTGAATGCGCAGGTGAGAGCGGTGAGGGGTGCCCGAAAGCGCGAATACTT